>NZ_JACHMH010000001.1:9714594-10058141 GCF_014204915.1 Crossiella cryophila | reverse complement strand
GCGGTGTTCCTGGTCGGGCTGGTCGAGGGCACGTTGCCGATCCAGCACGCCATCGGCGACACCCCGGCCGACCACGCGGCGATCGAGGAGGAGCGGCGGCTCTTCTACGTCGGGATCACCAGGGCCAGGGAGCACCTGTGGTTGTCCTGGGCGTTGTCCAGGGCCGAGGGCGGCAAGCGGTACCGGCGGCGCAGCCGTTTCCTCAACGGGCTGATGCCCGAGGACCATCCGGCTGCCCTTCCGGGCCGCGCGCAGGGTGTGTCCGGCAACACACCGTCTCGACAATCGGTCAAACCGGGCTGCCGTGGTTGTGGCGGCGCGCTCATCGGCACCACCGCGATCAAGCTCGGCCGATGCTCCGGCTGTCCGTCCACTGTGGACGAGGAGTTGCTCGCCAGGCTGCTCGCCTGGCGGGGGGCGCGAGCCAAACAACTCAAGGTCCCGCCGTATGTCGTCTTCACCGACGCCACCCTCACCGCGATCGCCGAACAGCGTCCGGCCGACGACGCGGCGCTGGTGTCGATCTCCGGCATCGGCGCCACCAAGCTGACCCGCTTCGGTGCGGACGTGCTCGCGCTCGTGCACGGCGCGCAATCGTCTGACCACGGGGAAGTACCACGATCGGGCAGTTGAAGAGCATTTTGTAAAAAGCGGTTGCACGTCCGTGGGACCGCGCAATAACCTGCAACAGCCGGGTGCGAAGAGCCCCGAGCCCGCGAGACTCGATCTCGCCAACTGGGGAAGGGGGTGGACGTCGTGAGGAACCTGATGATCATCGGAACCCCGGCCCACCCCTTGACCGGGAAATTCGGCCCGTCCGGGCACGGCATCAATGGTAACGGCGGCGCCCTGTGCGCCGGGGTGAATTCGCGGGTCGGCCTTGCCGCCCGGCGTTACGCCCAGTTCCAGGGGACCACTCTGTTCACCGCGTGGGCCCCCACCACCGTCACCACTCTGATCCCGAGCGTCGTCGATGTGCCGAACACCGATGAGCGTCGCACGTCCGCGTTGGAGAGAAGTCCCTGACCCCAGGTCAGGAATGACCCACCTCTCGAGGCCGCGGACCCCCACCAGGGACCGCGGCCTTTTTGTTGCTCCAACCCAAAAAAAGATGCACAAAACCGTTGGTACTAAAGGAGAAACACCTTGTTGACCGTCACTGCTCCGTCCACTCGTGACGTGGCCCCTACCGGCTGGGACACCTCGGCCGGTGTGACCGACCTGTTGGACGACGCGTCAGGCGCGGGCCTGAGCCTGCCCTGCCGCGTCAACGACCCCGACCTGTGGTTCGCCGACACCCCCGCCGACCTCGAGGTCGCGAAGGGTTTGTGTGCTGGCTGTCCGGTGCTCGCCGAGTGCCTGGCCGGTGCGCTTACCCGTCGCGAGCCCTGGGGCGTCTGGGGCGGCGAGATCTTCGAGCGCGGTGTGGTCATCGCGAAGAAGCGCCCGCGTGGCCGGCCCCGCAAGACCGACACCGTCGCGACCCCGGTCGCGACTCGCACTGAGGAGGCAGCGGCGTGAACACCAGCGGCGATGCCACCTACTTCCTCGTCATGAACATCGAACGCTCGAGCCAGGGATTCAAGACCATGAATCTGTACGAAGAACTGTCCAAAGTACGAATACAAGAGGCTCAACGGGTGTCGGCCGAGCGCAGGCTTGCCTGCGACCTCGCGTCGGCGCGCCGGTGGCGGAGGTTGTCCCAGTGGGCGGCCCGCCGCGCGGAGCGTTACTCCGCGTCCTGAGCCCACAACCCAGACACCCCTTCAACCCTGACAGGCGTCGTTCCCCGTGAACGACGCCTGTCGGCGTTCAACCGGTCTAGTCCACCCGCGCCTACTGCCCGGCGGGCAGCACCTCGCAACTGTGCTCGGCCCCCTGCTCGGCCAACCACCGGCTGTACCGATACCGAGCCCCGAGCACCGCCGCCCGCACCACCCGCCGCGGCGCGAACAACACCGCCCCCACCCACAACTCCGGCCAGGGTTCGTTCCGCCACGCCTCCAGGTGATCCATCCCCATGGCCACCGCCTGCCGCATCACCAGCGACCCCGGCGCCATCGCCAGCAAACTGCTCACCGCGTAGGCCGTCTCCTCGACCGTCCCGCCGCCGACACCCCAGGACCCGTCGGCACGCTGGGTCGACATCAGCCAGTCCACCGCCTCCTCCCGGACCCCGTCGTCCAGCCCGTCCGCCGCGGTCAGTACCAGCCAGGTCGAGTGATAGGGCGAGAGATGCCAGCGGTGCTGCCAGTAGGCGCTCTCGGTGCGGTGGTCGCGAAGCTGCCCGAGCACGTCGGACCGGGCGGCCGAATGCCGTCCGGGATCGGTGGCCAGCGCCCCGATCAGGTGGATGGGATCGGTATCACTGCTGTTCAGGCGGGCGATGAGGTCCTGATCGACCGGCAGCCCGCAATACCCGCGCAACGCCAGCAAGATCGCTAGTCGATCGGCTTCAGCACCCCCGCTCGCGCCCGCGACAGCCTCCGCGCTCGCGCTCGCGACAGCGCCCGCGCCCGCGTCGGCAACCGCGCCCGCGTCGGCAACCGCGGCCACCGCCGCATCCGAGCCCGAATCCCCGCCTGTCTCCACCCTCGCCTTCGCCCCTGTGCTCGTGTCCGCCAGTCCGTCCCCGCTCGGCATTCCCAGCGCCGCCACCGACGCCCGGAGCAGCTCGCCCGGCACCCCCGACCGGGCCAGCGTCAGCGCCGTCCACAGCGCCTCCAACTCCTCAACCGTGCCAAGGCAGAGGGTGGAGTCGTTGGGCGCCAAGGGTTTCTCGCAGTGGGTGGCGACCAGGTCGGTCAGGTTGGGGTAGGGCAGCGGCAGGTTCAGTTCGCGGGCCCGGTGGAGCAGGATCGACAGGTGGGTGGCGAAGTTCGGTGGGCGGCGCGGGTCGTCCTCGCGGACGCCGGAGAGCGCGTTCCACAGATAGGCGACGCCGGCGTGGGTGGCGGGCAGGACGTCCGGTCCGCCGTCCGGGTCGGCGAGGTCGGCCTCGGTCAGCGCGACCACCGCGGCCAGCGTGTTCAGGCACCGGTCCGGCGCGAACGGGATCGCGCCGCCCCAGGACCCGTCGCGGTGCTGGGTGTCCAGTAACCAGCCGGTCTGGAGCGGGTCCAGGTGCCCGTCGTCGAGCGCGGCGACCGTGCGGAACGCGCTGGAAGTGGTGTGCTCCGGCATCGCGGGCTCAGCCAGCAGACGCTGGATCGCCGGCTCTGGGCAGTCCTGGTGGCTCGACACAGCGGCGAAGATTTCCATGACGCTGTTTCTGTCCGCCAGACACTTTTGGGCAAGGTTGGCTGTTCGTTCCGCCAGCGACTCATGAGCTAACGGCCAGGGCGGCGCGTGTTCGGCCCAGTGCGGTGGACGCCCGTTCGGCCGCTCCTCGGTAACCTGAACGGGTGCATACTTAGAATACTGGTCAGTCACATAGGCGTGCGCTCGGTAAACGGCTCGGCAAACGGCGGGTGAACCACTGCTCGTCGCCGCTCCGGCACGTTCGCCAGACTCGGCCGACTGGATGACTAGCCAGTCAGTCAGGATCCAGGTCAGACTTAGCCATCCGACCTATCTGGTTGGGATACCTATCCACAGTGCGAAAAATCTGTTGGGGTGCAGAGATGACGCTGATGACGAGAACAGCGCCAGTCCTTCGACGAGACCACACATCGGAGCGATCCAGTGTTCCCAGTCCCGACCGCATGGGTTTGATCACAGTCGGTATCGCCGACGACGAGATCCTCATCCGCACCGGCGTCCGCGGCGTGCTGGACCGCGCCGCCGAGATCGTCGTAGTGGGCGAGGCCAAGGACGGCCACGGCGCCGTGGACCTGGTGCGCACGCACCGGCCACGGGTGCTGCTGCTCGACGCGGTGATGCCCGGAACGGACGCGCTGGCCGCCCTCAGGGTGATCCGCCGTCACTCTCCGTTGACCCGCGTGGTCATGCTGGCCAACCCGGCCGCCGGTGACCTGCTGCTGCCCGCGCTGCGCGCTGGTGCGGTCGGCTTCCTGCCCAAGACCGGCAGGCCGGAAGAGCTGGTCAACGCGGTCCGCGTGGTAGCGGCGGGGGACGCCATCCTGTCCCCGGCGGCCACCCGCAGCCTGGTCGACCACGTGGCCGGCGCCGAGGCGGACCGCCGTGACCGCGCCTCCCACCGGGTCCGCGCCCTGACCAAACGCGAACGCGAGGTCCTGGTGCACGTCGCCAAGGGCATGGCCAACGCCAAGATCGCCAGGGTGATGTGCCTGAGCGAAAGCTCGATCAAGGCCCACGTCAGCCGCATGCTGACCAAGCTCCGCTGTGACAACCGGGTGCAGGCCGCGCTCATCGCCCACGACGCCGCGATCATCAGCTAGGCGCTAGCGTCAGCACATGGGTGAGTCCGACACACCGATGTGCGTCCGCTGCGGCAGCCAACGCGACCAGGACAGCGATCCGGCTGTGCTGCTCGCCTGGTCAACCGAACGCACCACCCGCGGCACCCGCTGGCTGTGCCCCGACTGCGCACGCGCCCACGTGCGCGGCATCGAGGGCAAACTGCCCGACGAGTACTGGTGACCCTGCCCCGGGCCCAGCCCTCCTCGGCCAGCCAGTCCACCCAGAACAGCCCAACCCGGCAGCCGGCTTGATGCGGCAGCCAGCTCAACCCGACGGCCAGCTCCACTTGGCAGCCAGCTCAACCCGGCAGCCGGCACGACGTGGCGGCCAGCTCAACCCGGCAGTCAGCCCAGCCCGGCAGTCAGCCCAGCCCCACGGCCAGCCCGACGTGGCAGCCAGCCAGACGTGGCACAGCCCGAACCCGGCAGCCAGCTCCACTTGGCAGTCAGCCCAGCCCGACGGCCAGCTCCACTTGGCAGCCAGCTCAACCCGGCAGCCGGCATGACGTGGCGGCCAGCACCACTCCGGACAGCCGCCCTCTCCGGCCCCGCGCAGTCGCGCCGCGCCGAGCGGCGCCGACGCTTCCCCACCCAGGCGCGCCCCCCGTGTAACCGCTCTCGCACGCCAGGCGACCTGCGCCAAGCACGCGGATCGCGGATCGCCGCTCGCCGACACAGTCCACCGGCGGATTCCGCATGCGCCAGCCCGATTTCGTTCCTCGGGTGACTCGACCCGTGCTGCCCCGCGCGGTGGTGGTGCTCAGTCCTCGTCGGCGAAGCCGGGTTGCCAGCGGGTCACGATGTCCAGCAGGGAGGTTTCCGCGTCCAGTTGGCACAGGATGCCGATGGAGCCGAAGGTCACCCGGTGGATCAGCAGGTACTGCGGTGGCAGGTTCAGCGACCGGCCGGTGCGGAAGTCAGGGCCGCGCAGGTTGCCGATCCGTTCGGCCTGGCCCTGCAACCAGGACCGGGTGAAGTGGAACTGCTCGGTGCGCAGTGGTTCGACGAACGGGCCGAGGTAGGCCAGCACGTCCTCGGCGGAGAGTTCCGCGTCCGGGCGGATGAAACCCTCGCTGCGCAACCGGTCCAGCATGTCGTCGGAGCGGCCCTCCAGCGCGAGCCGGGTGACCACGCCCAGGGTCTCGGGCAGGCCGTCCGGCAGTTGCGCGCAGGCGCCGAAGTCGAGCACGCACAGCCTGCCGTCGGGCAGCACCAGGAAGTTGCCGGGGTGCGGATCGGCGTGCAGCAGTCCGGTGCGGGCCGGTGCGGAGAAGTGGAACTCGGCCAGCCGCCCGCCGACCTCGTTCCGTTCTTCGCGCTCGCCGTCCCGGATGATCGCCGACAGCGGGGTGCCGGTGACCCACTCGGTGACCATCACCCGCGGCGCGCTGGCCACCACCCTGGGCACGAGCACCCGCTCGTCCCCGGCGAAGGCGGTGGCGAAGGTGCGCTGGTTGGTGGCCTCGTTGCGGTAGTCCAGTTCCTCGACCATCCGCTCCCGCAACTCGGTGAGCAGCGGCTTGACCTCCATGCCCGGCACCACGGCCTGGAACAACCGGCTGAAGCGCTCGAGCTGGCGCAGGTCGGCGAGCAACGCCTCGTCCGCGCCCGGGTACTGCACCTTGACCGCGACCTCGCGCCCGTCGTGCCACACCGCGCGGTGCACCTGTCCGATGCTGGCCGCGGCCGCAGGCTCGTCGGAGAACTCGGTGAACCGCTTGGCCCAGCCACTGCCGAGCTGTTCGGCCAGCACCCGGTGCACCGTCTTGGCAGGCAGTGCGGGCGCGGCGGACTGGAGCTTGGTCAGCGCCTCGCGGTACGGCGCGGCCATCTCCTCGGGAATGGCCGCCTCGAACACGCTCAGCGCCTGGCCGAACTTCATCGCCCCGCCCTTGAGCTGCCCGAGCACCGCGAACAACTGCTCAGCGGTCTTGGCGGACATCTCCGCGCTGATCTCCTCGGCGCTGCGCCCGACCAGGCGCTTGCCCCAGCCGGCGGCGACACGTCCCGCCACGCCGAGCGGCAGGCTGGCGAGCTTGGCCGTGCGAGCGACGGCACGGCGCGGGATCTCAGTCACCGAGCGATTCTCCCCCGAGTTCGACGGCATTCGGGACAGACCCGGTCAACATCGGGACCGCCCACCCAGTTGTCTGACTACATGTAATCAGCATGGGGTGAGCCTGCGCCACAGGGGCAATCGGGATGCGGGGTCAGCACCTCCTTTCCCATGGAGGCGTTGATCGGGTCGATTTCCAGCACCGCCGACCAGCTCGGCGGCGGCACCCGCCCGCTGTCCGGCCAGGACAGGGCGAGCAGCACCTGGGTGGCCGCCAGTGCCGCGGTGGCCTGCGCGCAGCTCAGCTCCGGCGGCGGGCTGTGCCACAGCAACTGCGCGGACACCCGCGGCCAGTGCGGATCGGCCGTGCCCCGGTGCAGTTCAACGCATTGCAGGCAGGCTCCGCGCCCGGCCCGGACGAACGGCCCGACGTAGCCGACGCCCTCGCTGACCCGCACCGCCAGGTGCGGCACCCGGTCGGTCATCAGCCTGCCCAGCAGCTCCGCGTCCGGGGCGTGCCAGTCGGTGAGGACCACCAGGTCCGGTCGGCGGCGACCGGCGAGCGCCTCGGTGCGCACCGAGGGCGCGCAGCGCAGCAGGTGCGCCCGCGCGGCCTCCGCTCGTGGCCGTCCGATGTCGGTCTCGGTGAATCCGCAGCCCAGATCGTCCACGTCGACCGCGCCGGAGGTCTCGACCTGCACGTGCCCGACGCCCGCGGTGGCGAGCAGCCCGGCGATGGCGGTGGCCAGCCTGCCGCGGCCACGCACCTGCACCGCGGCGTGCTCGCGCAGCGCGATCAGCGTTTCCGGGGGTGAGCCGGTGCGTAAGGCCCAGGTGGCCCGGTCGCTGCGCAGCCGCCCGCCCGCGCCGGGGCCGACCGGCTGGTCCAGCAGCCCGGCCTCGGTCAGCAGGTCCAGCACCTGATCGACCTGCTCGGGCGGGGCCAGCTCGTGCAGATCGGCCACGGTGTGCCCGCCATCCAGGCGCAGCACGGTTTTCACCTGGTCAGGGGACAGGCGGTCGAGCAGTACGCCGTGCCGGCGATCCAGGCCGAGCTGGACGGCGTTGTTCTCCCGGCGCAGCACCGGCAGGCAGGGCAGGATGCGCGGCCTGACCTGGGTGAGTGGGTCGTCGGTGCTGGTGGCGGGGGGTGTGGGGGTGGTGGGCTGGAGGGTTGCGGTCATGTGGCCACGGTCGCAGGGCGGGGGCGAAAGTGGAAAAAAGCTATCCACAGGGGGGTGGGTTATCCACAGATCGGCGGTGGGGGTGTTGGGGTGGCGTTGTGGCTGGTAGAGGGCGCGAAAAGAGGGGCGGCTCGTGGTGAGCCGCCCCTCTAATCGTGTGGTGTCGCGTGTTATGGCGACAGTCTGTTCGGTCAGACAGTTGCCTTGCCGAGAATCCTGGTCATCTTGGTGCCGCACACCGGACAGGTGCCCTTGGCCATCCGACGGTTGTTGCTCTCTTCGACCTGGCCCTCGAAGTCCCGCTTCTCCCGGCACTTCACGCAGTAGCCGTTGTAGCTCTCGGCCACGGCGACCTCCCTTGGCTGTTGTGGCCCCGATCTCCCACGACCGGGGTTGACTGAGCTTGGCCCGCCCGCCTCGCTCGCGACTCGCGGCCACGCTACCTGTGGTTTCTGCGAACCGCCGGAGCGACACAGCCACGGTGTGCCCGCTTCACCCGACCTCGCCTGTGGATGGTTGCGACCAAAATGTCGGTGCTGGCCGTACGGTGAACCTCGTGGCGAAGGCGCAGGTCGAGGTACGCCGCAGCTGGCGGCGTCGGCGCACGGTCACCGCGTACCGGGAGGGGGACAAGATCATTGTCCTGCTTCCGGCGAGGATGAGCCGGGCAGAAGAAGAACATTGGGTCGAGGAGATGCTGCGCAAGCTCCAGCGCAGTGAGACGCGGCGGCGTTCGCCCGCGCGATCCTCCGACGAGATCTTGCTGGCCAGGTGTGCCGAGCTGAACGCGAAGCACTTCGCGGGCCGGGCGAGCCCCAGCAGCGTGCGCTGGGTGCCGCCGATGCGGACCCGGTGGGCCTCCTGCACGCCGGGGGACGCCACGATCCGGGTCAGCGAACGACTGCGCGAGGTGCCGTCGTGGGTGCTCGACTACGTGCTGGTGCACGAGCTGGCGCACCTGCTGGTGCCGGGGCACGGGGCGGATTTCTGGAAGCTGGTGCGGGCCTATCCGAAGACCGATCGGGCGATGGGGTTTCTGGAGGGGCTGTCGGCGGCGGCGGGGTTGGGGATCGAGGTCGAGGGGGACTGAGGGCGCGGGATCGCCGCGGCCGGGCGGCTGAGCCTGGGCGCTGAAGTGGCGCTGCCGGGCCGGGGTCGCTGAGGTTGGCGGCGGGGCGCGGCGGGGGTGCCGAGTTGGGCATGTCGCGACGGTGCTGCTGCGCCGTGGCGCGCTGAGGCAGGGGCCCGGTGGCTGGGCTATGCCTCCTCTGGGCGGATCAGGCGTTCGATGCGGCGGCCGGCCAGATAGGCCGGGTCGGTGCTGCGGGATTGCTTGACCACCGCCGGCCGGATGCCCCGGTCGATCAGGCGGGCGAAGGCCTTGAGGAAGTCCAGGCCGGGGATGTGGTTGTCCGGGAGGACCAGGGCCACCGGGCGCTCCAGTGGCGTCGGGGGCTGGTGGTCGTACTCGCGGATCAGGCGGGTCATGGTGGCCGCGATGGGTTTGCGGGCGCCGGTGTTGGTGAGCAGGCCCAGGTCGTATTCGAGGGGGTTGAAACCGGACAGGGCCGGGTTCAGGTCGTGGGAGCACCACCAGGTGATGCCGAACAGGTCGCTGCTGGTGGCCATGGATCTGATCGAGCGTTCGGTCCACTCCGGGATCAGCTCCGCGGGCATCCACTTGGTCGAGACGCCGGTTTCCTCTACCCAGACCTGGCGGCGGGGATCCTGGTGGAATGCCTTGATCACCTCGATGAAGTACTCCGAGTAGTGCACTGACGGGGTGGACAGCGGGCCGAAGTCCTGGATCACCCTGGTCCAGCCCGCCCAGGTGTGCACGGCGCTGGCGGTGCCGCTGGTGGCCAGGCCGTCCCGGCTGAAGTAGGCGTCGTTGAGCCAGGGGTAGTGGTCGATTCCGGACACGTGCAGTTTGCCGGGGGCCAGGCGTTCGCAGGTCGCGAACAGGGTGTTGTGCCAGGCGTCGCCCTGGGCCGGGGTGGGTTTCAGGCCCAGCGGGATGCCTGCCCAGTGGACCTCGTTGGACAGGTCGAAGCCCAGGAAGCGGCGGTGTCTGCCGATGCGGGCGGCCAGGGCTTCCAGCAGGCGGTGCTGGGCGGCCAGGGCCGGTGGGTCGGTGAAGAAGTCGCGGACCTTGCCGGTGTTGTTGTCGATCAGCCAGGGCGGGATGAACAGCAGGCCGCTGACCGCGCCGTTGAACACGGTGACCTCGACGTCCAGGCGGTGGCGGTCGGCCAGGTCGAGCAGGTCGGCGATCCGGTCGAGTTGCTCGGCGCGGACGTAGTGCGGGTTGGGCTGCAGTTCCGGCCAGCGCACATGATCCGGATGTGGTCCATGCCCAGCGCGGCGATCCGGTCCAGGTCGCGGGCGATCGAGGCGCGGTCCCAGTCCGCCCAGCTGAACCACCAGTTCTTGCTGGGGACGTAGTTGACGCCGAAGCGGATCCGGCGGCGGGCGGAGGGGGAGCCCTCGGCCTCCGGGCTCGCCGCGGGAACGGGGGTGGCGAGGTCGGCGGCGGGATCGGCGGCGGCCGGGCTCGCGATGGCCGCGGAGGCGGTGGCTCCGGCCAGGGGCGCGGCGGCCGCGGTGCGGAGGAAGGAGCGGCGGGGCAGTTCGGCTGGCACCACCTCATGGCACCGCGCCCTGCCCCGCCTCGGCCAGGGTCGTTAGTCGCGGTCCGAACGGATCGTCCGGACCGCGCTGCTCACCGGCTCACTTGCCCTCTGGCTCGTCGTCCTTCTTGCGGCGTTCGGCCTCCTCGGCGCGCTGGATCGCCGCGATCGGGTCGTCCAGGTCCGCGTTGTCCTGGCCCCAGCGCTCGGCGAAGCCCAGCGGATCGTCCAGGTCCTCGGTGGTGGGCATCAGGTCCGGGTGCTCCCAGACCGAGTCCCGGCCGGTGACCCCGTGCTGGTCGGTCATCACCCGCCACAGCGCGGCCGCGGCCCGCAGCCTGCGCGGACGCAGTTCCAGGCCGACCAGGGTGGCGAAGGTCTGCTCGGCGGGGCCGCCGCTGGCACGCCTGCGCCGCAGCGTCTCGCGCAGCGCGTCCGCGCCGGGCAGGCGGTCGCCCACCGCGTCACCGACCACCACGTCCACCCAGCCCTCGACCAGGGCCAGCATGGTCTCCAGCCGGGCCAGCGCCGCCTTCTGCTCCGGGGAGTGCTCCGGGTTCAGCACGCCCGAACCCATCGCCTCCTCCAGCGCCGCGGGGTTGCTCGGGTCGAGCTGACCGGCCAGGTTCTCCAGCGCGGCCACGTCCACCTTGATGCCGTTGGCGAACTCCTCGACCGTGGCCATCAGCCGCTGCCGCAGCCACGGCACGTGCGCGAACAGCCGCTGGTGCGCGGCCTCGCGGGCGGCCAGGAACACCAGCACCTCGCTGGCCGGGCGGCCAAGGCCCTCGGTGAACTTCTCCACGTTGGCAGGCAGCAGCGCGGCCACGCCCTCCGGACCCAGCGGCAGGCCGACGTCGGTGGAGGTCAGCACCTCGGAACCGAGCTGGGCCAGCGCGTTGCCGAGCTGGGAGCCGAAGGCGAGTCCGCCCATCTGCCCGACCATGGACAGCAGCGGGCCGGCGGCCTGCCGCGCCTCGTCGGGCAGCGCGTCCACCCACGCCCCGGAGACCCGCTGGGCCACCGGATCGCACAGCCGCCGCCAGCTGGGCAGGGTCTGCTCGACCCAGGTCATCGCCGACCAGCTCTGCGTGCTGCGCGCGCCGACCGGCAGTGCGGTGGCCGGGTCCAGCCACAGCTCGGCCAGGCGCACCGCGTCGGCGACCGCCGAGTCCTGCTGACCACTGGGGTTGAGGTTGCCGCCGTTGTCGATGAGCTGTTGCACGGCGATCTGTTTCGCCACGTCGTAGTTGACCGGCCCGGTCTGTCCCTGGGACTGGCTGAGCATCTGGCCGAGCTGGCTGAGCATCTGGCCGAGCGCGCCCATGTCGATGCTGCCGCCCGGCGGCATGCCGGGCAGCCCGGGGATCCCCCCTGGCGGCATGCCGGGAAGGCTGAAACCGAAGGGGTTCTGCTGGCCGCCCGCTCCCTCGGAGCGCTTGCGGCCCTCGCCCTCGTCCGGGTCCGGTGCGCTGAAGCCGAACGGCTGGTCCGTCATGCCTCCACGGTACGCGGACCGTGGAGGGTGCACCCGGCGACGTCGACGGCCCCGTACGCTGTGTCGTCGTGACCCGCCGTACCTGGACGCTGCTTTTCAGTTCCGTGCTCGTGCTGGTGCTCGGCCTGCTCGGCGCACTCCTGCCGGTGCCCTACGTCGCGCTCGGGCCCGGCCCGGTCTACGACACCCTCGGCAAGGTCAACGACACCCCGGTGGTCGACATCGGCGGTGAGAACACCTTCCCGACCGGCGGCAAGCTGTCCATGACCACGGTCTCGCTCAACGACGGCATGACCCTGCTCACCGCCTTCGGCCTGTGGCTTTCCGGCGATTACGCGCTGGCCCCGCGCGAGGAGCTGTTCCCGCCGGAGAAGACCAAGCAGCAGATCGACCAGGAGAACAGCAAGGCCTTCCAGGACTCCCAGTCCAGTGCCGAGATCGCCGCGCTGCGCTTCCTGAAGTACCCGGTCAAGGTGCTCGCGGTGAAGATCGAGGACAACAGCGCGCTCAAGGGCATCGTGGAGCCGGGCGACCGGATCCTCGCGGTGGCCGGCAAATCGGTGGCCAATCCGGCCGAGGTGCGGGCCGCGCTGGAGAAAACCAAGCCGGGTGACCAGGTAGATGTTCGCTACCAGCACAACGCGGACCCGGAGAAGACCGCCAGGGTGACCCTCGGCAAGGCCGATGACCGGCCGCAGGGCGTGCTCGGCGTCAACTCGGCCGAGCGCCCGGACGTGCCGTTCCAGATCAAGATCGCGCTCAAGGACGTCGGCGGCCCCTCGGCCGGACTGATGTTCGCGCTCTCCATCGTGGACAAGCTGACCCCCGGCGAGATCAACGGCGGCCAGTCCATCGCGGGCACCGGCGAGATCGACGCCGATGGCAAGGTGGGCGCCATCGGCGGCATCCCGTTCAAGATGATCGCCGCCCGCAACCAGGGCGCCACCGTGTTCCTGGTGCCGGAGGGCAACTGCGCCGAGGCCAGGCAGCGCACCCCGGAGGGGCTCAAGCTGGTCAAGGTCGGTTCGCTCGGCCAGGCGGTCAACGCGCTGGAGGCACTGCGCAACAACCAGCCGACGCCGGCCTGCTGAGCGGAGCCGGAGCAGCACCGGCCGGGTCCACGGCGAACCCGGCCGGCGTCATCGGCTCAGTCCTGGAAGGTCTGCCGCAGCGCCTCGAGCAGGTTCGGCGCCAGGTCGGGCTGCTCGACCAGCTCGTCACCCGGGCCGTCCGGGGCCTTGCGCACCCGCAGCACGCAGGCGCCGGTGCCGTCCCGCAGCACCGCGGCCACCAGCCGGGCCTCCCGGCGGTCCGGGTGCTCGGCGGCGATCCTGGCCGCCTCGGCCGGGTCGGTCTCCGTCCCGTTGAGCTGCTCCTCGGCCGCGGGCGGCAGCACCACGATCTCCTGGGTGACCACACAGCCCGCCACCGCGTCCGGCCACACGATCCGGGACAGCGCGGTGCCCAGATCACCCTCGGGCAGGCTGTCCTGGGCGATCGGGGTGAGCATCGCGTCCGGGTCGAGGCTGTCCGCCAGCTCGGGCTCCTGTTGGAGCAGCGCGGCCGTCGGGACCAGCGCGAACAGCTGCGGGGGCTGGTCCCAGCCGCCGGTGGCGACGAAGTCGTCCACCTCTCGGGCGGCTGCGGGAAGGGCGGCGGTGAAGTCGGGTGCGGAAGACACGGCGCACATCGTCGCACTTCGATAACACGAGGCGAGTCAGGAACCCAAACGGCCGTCCGTAGAGTTGGACATACGGGACGATGCCTGTCCGTTGCTCAGCCGTGTTCTCGGCCTGGACGACATCCGGCCCAGACCGCTGAAAACTGATCGACCGCGACCCAGGAGCGTGCTCACGTGGCCATGCGGCCCCCGGTCGGGATGCCGAAGCTATCCCGGCGTAGTCGGATCCTGCTTATTGTCGGCGCGCTGATTCTGGGCGCCTTCCTGTTGGCCTCCCAGCTGCTCGGCACCTATGTCGACTGGCTGTGGTTCGGCGAAGTCGGCTTCAGCTCGGTGTTCACCACCGTGCTCTTCACCCGGATCGCGCTGTTCGTCGCGGTCGCCGTGCTCATTGGCGGTTCAGTCGGGTTGAGCCTGTTCATCGCCTACCGCAGCCGGCCGGTGTTCGTGCCGGTGGCCGGCCCGGACGACCCGGTCTCGCGCTACCGCACCGCGGTGCTGGCGCGGGTGCGGATCGTCGGCTGGGGCATTCCCCTCGCCGTCGGCCTGGTGGCCGGTACCGCGGCGCAGAGTGAATGGGAACGCGTCCAGCTGTTCCTCAACTCGGTGCCCTTCGGCGTCAACGACCCGGAGTTCGGCCGGGACATCAGCTTCTACGCCTTCCGCCTGCCCTTCTACGAGTGGCTGGTGTCCTGGGCGTTCGTGGCGGTGGCCGGTGCGTTCTTCGTCGGACTGATCGCGCACTACATCTTCGGCGGCATCCGGCTGGCCGGCCGCGGTGGGCAGCTCTCCGCGCCCGCACGCGTCCAGCTCGCCGTGCTCGCCGGGGTGTTCGTGCTGCTCTACGGCGTCTCCTACTACCTGGACCGGTTCGGGCTGCTGCTGAGCACCCGCAAGGCCGAGTTCAACGGCGCGACCTACACCGATCTGCACGCGGTGATGCCTGCGAAGCTGATCCTCACCATCATCGCGGTGATCTGCGCGGTGGCCTTCTTCGTCGGCGCGTTCGTGCGCAACCTGCAGATCCCGGTGATCGCCGCGGTGCTGATGGTGCTCTCCAGCGTGCTGCTGGGCGCCGCCTGGCCGCTGCTGCTGGAGCAGTTCTCGGTGCGCCCGAACCCGATCGCCCGCGAGTCTCAATCGATTGAGCGCAACATCGCGGCGACCAGGAACGCGTACGGACTGACCTCGGACAAGGTCAAGTACACCGACTACGCGGGCAAGTCCGACTCCTCGCAGGCCGAGGTCAAGGCGGACCAGGGCACCATCCCGAACATCCGGTTGCTGGACCCGGGCGTGCTCGCGCCCACCTTCACCCAGCAGCAGCAGCGGAAGAACTTCTACTCCTTCGGCGACAAGCTGGACATCGACCGGTACACCCTCGACGGGAAGATCCAGGACTACATCGTCGCGGTCCGGGAGCTGAACAGCGCGGGGCTGGCGGAGAACCAGCGGGACTGGCTGAACCGGCACCTCACCTACACCCACGGCGATGGTTTCGTCGCGGCCCCGGCGAACACGGTGAACTCCGCGCTGCAGGACGGCAGCGGCCAGGGCGGCTACCCGAACTACCAGGTCAGCGACCTTTCCACGAAGAGCGCGTTCAACGTGGAACAGCCGCGGATCTACTTCGGTGAGAAGATCACCGACTACGCCATCGTGGGCAAGGCCGGTCAGGCCGCCGCGGAGTACGACACGGACTCCAGCAAGTACACCTACACCGGCAAGGGCGGCGTGCCGATCGGGAACTGGTTCAACCGCCTGGCCTTCGCGGCCAACGAGGGTGAACGCAACATCCTGTTCTCCGGTGCGATCGGCAGCGACTCCAAGATCATCTACAACCGCAACCCGCGGGACCGGGTGATGAAGGCCGCGCCGTGGCTGACCGTGGACGCCGACCCGTACCCCGCGGTGGTGGACGGCCGGATCCAGTGGATCGTGGACGGCTACACCACGCTGCAGAACTACCCGTACGCCCAGCGCAGCTCGCTCGGTGAGACGGTGCAGGACTCGCTGCCCGGCCAGCCTCGGCTGCCCAACACGCAGATCAACTACATCCGCAACTCGGTCAAGGCCACCGTGGACGCCTACGACGGCACGGTGACCCTGTACGCGGTGGACGAGCAGGACCCGGTGCTCAAGGCCTGGCGGGGTGTGTTCCCGAACCTGGTCAAGGGCAACAGCGAGGTCAAGCCCTCGCTGCGGGCGCACTTCCGGTACCCGGAGGACCTGTTCAAGGTCCAGCGCAGCCTGCTGGCCCGCTACCACGTCGAGCAGCCCGGTGTGTTCTTCAACCAGAACGAGTTCTGGGACGTGCCGGACGACCCGACCGACGAGACCGTCGGCACCTCCACCGCCACCGGCAACCGCGAGGGCAAGCAGCCCCCGTACTACGTGGTGGCCCAGCTCAACGGCCAGAACAAGCCGACCTTCCAGTTGACCAGTGCGCTGACCGGTCTGCGAAGAGAGTTCCTGGCCGCCTGGGTGAGTGCCTCGTCCGATCCGGACACCTACGGGCAGATCAACGTGCTCAGACTGCCGACCAACACCCAGACCGAGGGTCCCGGTCAGGTGCAGAACAGGTTCTTCTCCACACCTGAGGTGACGGAGAACCGGACGCTGTTCAGCAACCCGAACGCGAGCGCGGTCAACGGCAACCTGATCACGCTGCCGGTGGCCGGTGGTCTGCTGTACGTGGAGCCGATCTACATCCAGCGCAAGGACCAGAACGCCTTCCCGCAGCTGGCCAGGGTGCTGGTGAGCTTCGGGAACCGGGTCGGGTTCAAGCCGACCCTGGCCGAGGCGCTGGACCAGGTCTTCGGGGCGGGCGCGGGTTCGAACATCACGAACCCCGGTCAGCCGGGCGGTGGCACCACCACGCCGGGGCAACCGCCGAACCCGAACACCGGTGGCCTGAACGAAGCCGCGCAGCGTGCGGCCGCGGACATGGTCTCGGCCTGGGCGAAGTACAAGAAGGCGCAGACCGACGGGGACTACGCGACCCAGGGTCAGGCGCTGAAGGATCTCGACGACGCGTCCAAGCGGTTCGACACGGCCCGTCAGGCGCCGCCGCCGCAGCAGCCGCAGCCCTCGAGCAGTAACCAGCCGACGCCCACCTCGAAGCCGGGCGGCTGATTTCCGGGTGCGGGGTGGATCACATTCCTGGGTCTCCAGGTGATTCACCCCGCGCTCCCGGAACGTGAAAGTCATGGTCAGGCCCGGTTCGCCGGGCCTTTCCGCTTTTCCGGGGTCGGCGAGGCCGGGGTCTCGATCTCCGGGGCGCGCCGGGGCTGCGCTAGGCTGGTGGAAGTTCTCGCAGGTCAGAGGCGGTTTTACCCCCCGATTTGGAAATGTATGGACCCCCGTGTAAAGTAGTTCCTGTCAGCAAGAACGACAGAAAAAAAGCAAGAAGCTCCAAAGCACCAAAAGCTAGACGGCGCGGGGTGGAGCAGCTCGGTAGCTCGCTGGGCTCATAACCCAGAGGTCACAGGTTCGAATCCTGTCCCCGCTACTAGATCCGGCCCCCAGGGTTTCACACCCTGGGGGCCGGATTCTTTTTGTCTTTGTCCAGGTTCGAACTGGGGGCTCGGACCGAGTCCCCAGCCGTACCGGCTCAGTAGTTGCCGAGCAGGCGGTGGAAGTTGCGGGCCTGGGCCTCCGCGTCGAAGAACGCCGCAGGCGCCGCGTCGCCAAGGCTCAGCAGTTCGACCACCATCCCGGTGCCCAGGCTGGCCAGCAGCTGGGTCAGGTCCGGCGACGGGTCGGGGCCGCCGATGGCGCGCAGCATCCGGTCCTGCCAGTCCACGAACAGGTTCCTGGCCTCGGCCACCCCAGGGCGCAGTTCCGGGCGGCGGACCGCCTCCAGGGTCAGTTCCATCATCGCGATGGTCAGGGTGGGGTCGGCGCGGATGGCGTGCATGTTGCCGGTGATCAGCTGGGCCAGTTCCAGCGCGGACTTCGGCTCGGCCGCGGCGAAGGCGGTCATCAGGGCGAGCTGCCGCTGCGCCACCCTGGCCTGGGCGGCCTCCAGCAGGGCCAGGCGGGTGCGGAAGTAGTACGAGGTGGATCCGGCCGCGATACCGGCCTTGGCGTCCACCGCGCGGTGCGTGAGGCCCCGGGAGCCGTGTTCGGCGAGCACCTCGATGGCCGCGTCGGCGATGGCCTCGCGGCGGGTGGGCTGCTCGTTGCTCATGGTTGCTCGCACCTCGGCGTCATGCGGTGTACTCTACGGCTGTAGAGCCTCTACAACAGTAGAGTCTGGGCCAGGATCTGGGGGAGTGTGTCATGTCGACGCCCACCACTGAATTTCTCACCCTGATGGGGCCGGAGCCGTTCGCGCTGCTCACACAGGCGCGGGAACTCGCGCCGGTGGTCCCGATCAAGTTCCCGGACGGGCTGACCCGGCACCTGGTCACCCGGTACGCCGATGTCCGCCGGGTGCTCGGCGATCCGCGGTTCAGCAGCGATCTGAGCGACACGGTCAGCCAGATCCAGGGACCGACCGCGATCGTGCTGCGGAAGTTCCAGGAGCTGCTGGGCTCCTCGATGCTCAACGTGGACCCGCCCGACCACACCCGGCTGCGCAAGCTCGTGGTGCGGGCCTTCAGCGCCAAGCGGGTGGACGCGCTGCGGCCGCGGATCACCGAACTGGCCGAGGGACTGCTGGACGAGGTCGCCGGGCAGTCCGAGATCGACCTGGTCGCCGCCTTCGCCTTCCCGCTGCCGGTGCTGGTGATCTGCGAACTGCTCGGGGTGCCGCCGCAGGACCGGGCGCACTTCAGCGCGCTGTCCCACAAGATGCTGGCCTACCTGGACTCCGAGGAGGTCATCCTGGAGGCCGCGGCGGCGGTGGACGGGCTGGTCGCCTACATGGCCGGGCTGATCGAGGCCAAGCGGGCGGCCCCGGCCGACGACCTGATCAGCGATCTGATCGCGATCAGCGAGGACGGGGACCGGCTCTCCGCCGACGAGCTGGTGGCCATGGGGGTGCTGCTGCTCAACGCCGGGCACGAGACCACGGTCAACCTGATCGGCAACGGCGCCGTGCTGCTGCTCCAGCGCCCCGATGTGCTGGCGCGGCTGCGGGAGCGGCCCGAGCTGGTGCCGGCCGCGGTGGAGGAGTTCCTGCGGCTGGACGGGCCGGTGCACCCTGGGCTGGTCCGGGTGGCCACCGAGGACACCGAGGTCGGCGGCATGCCGGTGCCGGCAGGGTCGCTGCTGTTGCTCTCCACCAGCGGGGCGAACCGGGATCCCCGGGAGTTCGCCGACCCGGAGCGGATCGACCTGGACCGCCCGGCGAACCCGCACCTGGCGCTGGGCCACGGCATCCACTTCTGTGTTGGCGCCCGGCTGGCCCGGCTGGAGGGCGAGATCGCCTTCAGCGCGCTGCTGCGCCGTTTTCCCAAGCTGGAGCTGGCGGTACCCGCCGAGGAGCTGCTCCGGCGTCCTGGCGCGCTGCTGAGGGGCTACGCGTCGTTGCCGCTGCGGGTCGGCGGCTGATCGAGGGGAAGGAACGGGCCGGTCCGCCAGGTGGGGGACCGGCCCGCCCGCTCCTGGCTCAGAGGCCCTTCACCCAGGCATGCGCGCAACCGGGTGAGCACACCCGGCCATCGCCATTGGCCACGGAGTGCGGCTTGAGCTTCTTCCCGCACACCATGCAGTTGTCTCGTGGTCCGGTCTCGGTGAGCTTCTGCGGGATCAACGCCTTCGCCCGCGCGGTCACGTTGCTCTTGACCTTGGTCGTGACCTCGTCCTTCTTCTCGGCCAACTTCGTTCGGAACCAACTGCGATGCACGGCAGGACCTCCCCGTCACAGGATCTGCTCGTCGGCGGACGACGGAGCCCGTACGGCGTTGGACGAGCCCCGCGCCGAGTGATCTTCCGGTCTGTTCCGCCGTCCGGGGTAGACCTGTGCGCGGGAAACACCGGTCCGCGCCGGGCGAACCACCCGCGTGGGGCTACGGAACGCGCTGCTGGCTGCGCTGCGTGAAGGACCGCCGGTACTCCCCGGGCGGTAGACCATAGGCGTTCTTGAACACCTTGCTGAAGTGCGCGGCGTCCCGGAACCCCCACGCCGCGGCCAGCACCGCCACCGGGCGGCCCGCCTGGGTCACATCGCGCAGATCGCTGCGGCAGCGCTCCAGCCGCCGGGCCCGCACGTAGGCGGCCAGCGATTCGGGCCGGTCCTGGAACAACTTGTGCAGGTATCTGGTGGAGACGTGGTGCGCGGCCGCGATCGACTCCGGGTCCAGGTCCGGATCGTGCAGCTGGGTCTCCACGAAGGAGAGCACCCGTAACAGCAGCGCCCGCCGGGCCGAGTCCGGCTCGATGGACCGCGGCGCCAGGTGCTCGCCGAGCAGCACGCCGAGCAGGTCGAGCAGGTTGTCGGTGAGCCGCACGCCAGCCGCGCCGTCTGTTTCGTCCATTGTGGACACCACGTGCCGCATCAGCTGGGCGACCACCTCGCCGAGCCCGGCCGTGGTCGGCAGCCGTAACGCGCGCAGCCGGTCGTACTCGTCCAGCCCGGCCAGCAGTCTGCGCGGGTACTGCAGCACCAGCAGCCGCACCTGCTCCGGCATCACCATCTCGTAGGGCCGGGAGCCGTCGTAGAGCACCAGGTCGCCTGGCCCCAGCTCGGTCCGCCGCCCGTCCTGGCTCAGCACGCAGTTGCCGTGTGCCACCAGGGTGGTCTTGCACAGCTCGGTGCCGGTCTCGCCGCCGCGCCGCGCCCGTCGGATGATGTGCGGGCTGGCGGTGATCTCGTTCACCTGCACCGCGCCGAAGCGCTGGCCACGCAGGCGGGCCCGGAAATCGCCCGGCCGCGCGTCGGTGATCTCGATCGGCATCGCCGCCCGTTCGCCTGCGTCCCGCCAGAAGTCAAGGCGGTCGCGCTCGGTGACGCTGCCGGTGTGCACGAGCACTGGCATGGGCGGGCCTCCTCCTCTTCTCCGACCAGTGAACCGGGTCAGTGCGTGCGTTGCCAACCAGTGTGCGTGCGCGGACGGACAATCGTTGCTCCATTCGGTGATCAAGACTGCCGGTGCGAACCGAGGAGACGGGGACCGCTCATGCGCATGACCGGCGGACAGGCCCTGGTCGCGCAGCTGCTCGCCGAGGGCGTCCGCGATCTGGCCGGGGTGCCGCACGACCTGGTGGGCCCGGCCACCGAGGCGATCGCGCGCACCGGCGGCGCACTGCGCTTCTACGCCGCCAGGCACGAACAGGCCGCGGCCCGGATGGCCGACGGCTACGCCAGGGCGTCGGGGCGGATCGGGGTCTGCCTGGTCGGACCGGGCGCCGGTGTGCTGGACGCGTTGTCCGGACTGGCCAGCGCGCACAGCCGGTCCACCCCGGTGCTGCTGCTGGCCGGTCAGACGCCCTCGCACCTGCTCGGCGCCGGACTCGGGCTGCCGCACGAACTGCCCGACCAGTCCGGCGTGCTGGCCGCGCTGACCACGCACTGCGCGCTGGCCAGGCGGCCGGAGCAGGTGCCTGCCATGGTGCGCACCGCGGTCCGCGCGCTGCGCTCCGGCCGGCCGCGCCCGGTGGCGCTGGAACTGCCGCCGGACGTGCTGGCCGCCGAGGCCGACATCCGGTTGCTCGACCCCGGCCTGGACACCGGCTGCCCGGTGCGCCCGGACGCCGGTGAGATCGAGGCCGCCGCGAAGTTGCTGCGCGGCGCACGCAGACCCGTGCTGTACGCGGGCTGGGGCGTGCAGGCCGCCGACGCGGACGCCGAACTGCTCGCGCTGGCCGAATCCCTGGGCGCGCCGGTGGTCACCAGCCTCGGCGGTCCCGGCGCGATCCCCGGCGATCACCCGCTGGCCTTCCCCCACCTGGCGGGCAGGCAGTTGCTGCGAGCGGCCGATGTGGTGCTGGCCGTCGGCGCCCGGTTCCTGGAGACCACCGGCGAGCCCAACCGGATCGGCGCGCACACCAGGCTGGTGCTGCTCAACGCCGACGAGCACGATTTCGGCCCGCCGCGCGAGCCCGATGTGACCGTGCACGCCGACGCCCGGCTGGGCCTGGCCGCGCTGGCCGAGGCGGTCGGCCAGGTGCGCGGCCGGGGCTGGCCGGTGTCCACAGTGGACCGGATCTGGGCGTGGACCGCGCGCGAGCTGACCGCCTGCGGTCCGCAGCTCGGCTGGGTTTCCGCGCTGCGCAAGGCGATCCCCGCCGACGGCGTGCTGGTCGACGAGGTCGGCCCGATCGGCTGTGTGGTCCCTTCGGCCTACCCGGTATTGGAACCGCGAACCTTCCTGGCCGCCGGGCAGGACGGCGGGCTGGGCGGGGCCTTCGCCACCGCGCTGGGCGCCAGGCTGGCGCAACCGGACCGGCCGGTGGTGGCGTTGCTCGGCGACGGGGTCTCGGCCTGGAACCCGCAGGAGCTGGCCACCGCCAAGCGTTATCGGATCGGTGTGGTCGCGGTGGTGTTCAACGAGAACCCGGCAGGCGTGGACTTCCTTGGCCTGGCCAAGGCTTTCGGCGTGCGCGGCTTCCGCGCGAGCGATCCGGACGCGCTCTGCGCCGCGGTGGCCCAGGCGGTCAACCTGGGTGAGCCCGCGCTGGTGGAGGTGCCGACCGGGCCCATGCCCAGCCCAGGACATCTGGTGCGCGAGCGGAGATCCCCGCGGCCGGCGGTCTCAGTCCGCAGAGGGCCATTCGGGTGATCACCAGGCCCGTTCGGCCCAGAGCGCGACCATACACAATGGACAGAACGGCTGACCAATGTGGACAGCGGAGGAAAGCCGTGGCACCGTTGAACATGTGTCAGAACTGAACGCGACTGCCGCGGCTCTCCTCGGCCTGCTGCACGACGGTCCCAAGACCGGCGGCCAGCTCGTTGCTGCCGCAACGGAACGCTTCGGTGCGTTCTTCAGCGTCACGCGCAGCCAGGTCTACCGGGAACTCCCCGCGCTGGCCGACGGCGGCCTGCTGAAGCTCGGCAAGCAGGGGCCGCGCTCCAGCCAGCAGTACCTCATCACGGCCGCGGGCAAGAAGGCCTTCAAGGCCTGGCTTGCCACCGAGCCGGGACCCGACCACCTGCGCAGCCCGCTGATCCTGCGGCTGATGCACGCCGGCTCGTTGCCGGCCAAGCAGCGCCAGACGCTGGTCGACTCCGCCAAGCAGGCCTACAACGGCCAGCTGGACGAGGCCCGCAACTCGGCCAAGGCCGCCCAGGACCCCTACGCCAAGGCCGCCGCGGACTTCGCCGTGGCGCACACCCGGGCAGTCATCAAGCTGCTCGACGCCATCCCCGTCACCTGAGCGGCGGCTTCCCAGTACGCTCTAGGGCTGTGAACCCCGACGTCGCAGCCGACCTCAAGGACCTCTCCGCCACGCTGGCCAGTGTTGAGGCGGTGATGGGCCTCGACAAGTTGCGTGCCGAGGTTGCCGATCTCGATGAGCAGGTCGCTCAGCCGGACCTGTGGAACGACCAGGAGCGGGCCCAGCAGGTCACCAGCCGGCTCTCCCACAAGAAGGGGGAGCTGCGCCGGGTGACCGACCTGCGCTCGCGCCTGGACGACCTCGGCGTGCTCTACGAGCTGGCCGAGGAGGAGGAGGACGAGTCCTCGGTCGCCGACGCGAACAAGGAACTCGCCCTCCTGCGGGATTCGATCGCCTCGCTGGAGGTCCGCACGCTGCTCTCCGGTGAGTACGACTCCCGGGAGGCGCTGGTCTCCGTGCGCGCCGAGGCCGGTGGCGTGGACGCCGCCGACTTCGCCGAGATGCTCATGCGGATGTACCTGCGCTGGGCCGAGCGGCACGGTTACCCCACCGACGTGTTCGATGTCTCACACGCTGAAGAGGCCGGCATCAAGTCGGCCACTTTCCGGGTCAAGTCGCCCTTCGCCTACGGCACCCTCTCGGTCGAGCAGGGCACCCACCGGCTGGTGCGCATCTCGCCATTCGACAACCAGGGCCGCCGCCAGACCTCCTTCGCCGCGGTCGAGGTGGTGCCGGTGGTCGAGCAGTCCGACCACGTCGAGATCGACGAGAAGGACCTGCGCATCGACGTCTACCGCTCCTCCGGCCCCGGCGGCCAGGGCGTGAACACCACCGACTCGGCGGTGCGCATCACGCACATCCCGACCGGCATCGTGGTCTCCTGCCAGAACGAGCGCAGCCAGCTGCAGAACAAGGCCACCGCCATGGGCGTGCTCCAGGCCAAGCTGCTCGAGCGGCGCCGCCAGGAGGAGAAGGCCAAGATGGACGCGCTCAAGGCCGACGGCGGCGGTTCCTGGGGCAACCAGATGCGCTCCTACGTGCTGCACCCGTACCAGATGGTCAAGGACCTGCGCACCGAGCACGAGGTGGGCAACCCCTCAGCGGTGCTCGACGGGGACATCGACGGCTTCCTGGAAGCGGGCATCCGCTGGCGCCGGACCAGCGAATAGAGGCACAAACGGGACCGAACGGACTTACCGTTCACCCCATGTAACCGACCGAATACCCACTTGCGGGCTTGCGTCGCACAGCACTCACACGTCGCATGAGTAGACTCCGGCGTCGTGATTCGGCTCGAACACGTGTCCAAGTCCTACAAGACCTCGACCCGTCCCGCGCTCGACGATGTGTCGGTGCATGTGGACAAGGGCGAGTTCGTCTTCCTCATCGGTCCGTCGGGCTCCGGCAAGTCGACGTTCCTGCGTTTGCTGCTGCGGGAGGAGACGCCGAGCAAGGGCACCGTGCACGTGGCCGACTACAACGTCGGCAAGCTGTCACGGCGCCGCGTGCCCCGGCTTCGCCAGCGCATCGGCTGCGTCTTCCAGGACTTCCGGTTGCTGGTCAACAAGACCGTCGCGGAGAACGTGGCGTTCGCGCTGGAGGTGATCGGCAAGCCCCGGCACACCATCCGCAAGGTGGTGCCCGAGGTGCTGGAACTGGTCGGCCTTGACGGCAAGGCGGACCGGCTGCCCAACGAGTTGTCCGGTGGTGAGCAGCAGCGGGTGGCGATCGCGCGAGCGTTCGTGAACCGGCCGCTGCTGCTGCTGGCCGACGAACCAACGGGCAACCTGGACCCCGACACCAGCCAGGACATCATGTTGCTCCTGGAGCGGATCAACCGCACCGGCACCACCGTGCTGATGGCGACGCACGACCACTCGATCGTCGACGCCATGCGCCGCCGGGTGGTGGAGCTGCACCTCGGCAAGGTCATCCGTGACGACGCCCGAGGGGTGTACGGCGTCGGCCGCTAGGCCCGATCCCCGTCTCCTTCCCGACTACCCAAGGAACGCCGAAGCCCGATGCGCGCCAGTTTTGTGTTCAGCGAAGTCATCACCGGTCTGCGCCGGAACATCACGATGACGATCGCGATGATCCTGACGACGGCGATCTCCCTCGGCCTGCTCGGTGGTGGCCTGTTGATCGTGCGGCTCATCGACAAGGTGCAGAACCAGTACTACGACAAGCTCCAGGTCGGTGTGACCCTGTCCGGCGATCTCAGCGCCAACGACAAGGAATGCGCCCAGGACATCTGTTCCGCGCTGCGGAAGAGCCTGTCCGAGAGCCCGCTCGTGGACACCGTCACCTACGAGAGCCGGGACAAGGCCTTCGCGCGGTTCAAGGAGATCTACGCGACCAACCGCGACCTGGTGGAGATCGTCCGCCCGGAGTCGCTGCCCGCCTCGTTCCGGGTCAAGCTCAAGGACCCGACCCGGTTCGACGCGCTGGCCAAGGAGTACAAGGACAAGCCAGGCGTAGCCAAGATCAACGACCAGCGGGCGCTGATCGACCAGCTGTTCGCCTTCTTCGACGGCCTGCGCAACGGCGTGTTCTTCATCGCGCTGTTGCAGGCGCTGGCCGCGCTGTTGCTGATCTCCAACACCATCCAGGTGTCGGCGTTCACCAGACGCACCGAGGTCGGCATCATGCGGCTGGTCGGCGCGACCCGGTGGTACACCCAGCTGCCCTTCCTCATCGAGGCCGTGGTGGCCGGTGTGATCGGCTCGATCCTGGCCGTGACCGGGCTGGCCATCCTCAAGACCACCGTGGTGGACCCGATGATGGCCGAGCCGGTGAAGAACGCGGTGCTCCCGCCGATCGGCATGGGTGACGTGCTCTACGTCTCGCCCTGGCTGTTCCTGGTCGGCGTGGTGATCTCGGCGGTCACCGGCTACGTGACGCTGCGGCTGTACGTGCGGCAGTAAAATGGGTTCTCTCCGCACGTAAGGTCGTCTTCATGCCCAAAGAAGTTGGTCGCAAGGTGATCGCGTCGAACCGCAAGGCTCGGCACGACTACGCGATCGTCGACACCTACGAGGCCGGCGTGGTGCTGGTCGGCACGGAGGTCAAAAGCCTCCGTCTCGGCCGCGCCTCGCTGGTCGACGCC
This sequence comes from Crossiella cryophila, assembly GCF_014204915.1. Lineage (NCBI taxonomy): Bacteria > Bacillati > Actinomycetota > Actinomycetes > Pseudonocardiales > Pseudonocardiaceae > Crossiella > Crossiella cryophila. The sequence continues at coordinate 10,032,376 of NZ_JACHMH010000001.1, read as the reverse complement.
TTCGCCACCGTGGACGACGGCGAGGTGTGGCTCCGGAACCTGCACATCCCGGAGTACTTCCAGGGCACCTGGACCAACCACACCCCTCGGCGCAACCGCAAGCTGCTGCTCAACCGCAGGGAGATCGAGCGCCTGATCGGCAAGCTCAAGGAGAGCGGGCTGAGCCTGGTGCCGCTGTCGATGTACTTCAACGACGGCAAGGTCAAGATCGAACTGGCCCTGGCCCGCGGCAAGAAGGCCTACGACAAGCGGCACGACCTGGCCAAGCGGGACGCCCAGCGCGAGGTGGCCAAGGTCGCGGGCCGGATCCGCAAGGGCAAGTGGTGACCGGGCCGGGCAGCGACGGGCAGATCCGCGATTGGGTACGCGGGCTCGGGCTGCCTGGCCTGGTCGACCTGCATGTGCACTTCATGCCGGAGCGGGTGCTGGCCAAGGTGTGGGCCTACTTCGACGCGGCCGCCCAGCACTACGGCACGCCGTGGCCGGTGACCTACCGGGTGGACGAGCAGGCGCGGGTGGAGTTGCTGCGCGGGTTCGGCGTGATCGGGTTCGCGCCGCTGGTCTACCCGCACAAGCCGGGCATGGCCGACTGGCTCAACGAGTGGTCGGCCGGGTTCGCCGGACAGGTGCCCGAGGCGGTGCGCACCGGCACCTTCTACCCCGAGCCTGGCGCGGCTGACTACCTGGCCCGCGCGCTGTCCGAGGGCGTGCGCTGTCTCAAGGCGCACGTTCAGGTGGGTGATTACGACCCGGCGGATCCGTTGCTGGACAAGGTGTGGGGCCTGATCGCCGAATCCGGCGTGCCGGTGGTGATCCACTGTGGACACGGGCCGCTGCCCGGCCGGTTCACCGGGCTGGAGGTCTTCGAGCCGGTGCTGCGCAGGCACCCCCGGCTGACCGCGGTGCTCGCGCACGCCGGCCTGCCGGACTACGCGGGCGCGCTGGACCTGGTGGCCCGCTACCCGAGGGTGCACCTGGACACCACCATGGTCGGGGTGCCCTTCACCGAGCGCGGCGCGCCGCTGCCGGTGGACTGGACCGCGCGACTGGCCGAGTTCGGCGACCGGATCGCGCTCGGGACCGACTTCCCGAATATTCCGTACGAGTACAGCGAGCAGTTGCGGGCCATCGCGGGCTGGGCCGAGGACCTGGGGCCGGACTTCCTGCGGGCGGTCCTGCACGACACCCCGGCCAAGCTGCTCGGCCGCTGACCGGCCCGCGCTGGGTCAGCTCGCCATCACCGCCACGCCGATCCGGCCGCCGTCCACGTCCAGCACGGTGCCGTGCGCGAAGGCCGAGTCCGCGCTGGCAAGGTAGACCGCGGCCTGGGCGATCGCCTCGGGTTTGCCGATCGCGCCGTAGGGCGTGCCCTTCATCATCGCCGCGGCCGGGTGGCCCTCGGTGTCGGCGTGCACCACGCCGGGCGAGATCGCGTTCACCCGCACCCCGGCCGGGCCGAACTCCGCGGACCAGGCCCTGGTGAGGGTCTCCAGCGCGCCCTTGGAGGCCGCGTAGGCCGCGCCGATCGGGATGCCGAGGCGAGCGACCCAGGAACCCAGGTTGATGATCACACCGCCGCCCTGGGCGGCCATGGCGGGTGCGATGGCGGCGGTGAGGAAGAACGGCGCCTTCACGTTGACCCCGAAGACCTGGTCGAAGGCGGCCTCGTCGGTGTCGGTGGTGGTGCGGCCGCCGATTGCGCCGGAGTTGTTGACCAGGATGTCGATCCGGCCGCCGAGCATCTCGGTGGCCCGGGTGGCGAACTCGCTGGCCGCTGCCGGTGAGCCGCTGAGGTCGGCGGCCAGGAAATCGGCCCGGCCGCCCTCGGCCTGGATCTCGGCGACCACGGCCGCGCCGCGTCCGGGGTCGCGGCCGGTGACGAGCACGTGCGCGCCCTCGGCGGCGTAGGCCAGCGCGATGGCGCGGCCGAGGTTGCTGGTGGAACCGGTGATCAACGCGGTCTGGTGTGCCAGGCGGGTGCCCATGACGTGATCCTTCCGAGCAGAGTGGACCGTACGGTCCAGAAGCTAGCACAGAAGTGGACCGCGCGGTCCAGAGCGCATAGGGTAGGGCCCATGACCTCGGCGAACCTCACCGCGCGCGGGGCGGCCACGCGGTCCCGGATCGTCGAGGCGGCCGCGGACCTGCTGCTCGCGCACGGTGTCGGCGGCACCAGCCTGGACGACATCCGGGAGCGCACCGGCACCAGCAAGAGCCAGCTCTTCCACTACTTCCCCGGCGGCAAGTCCGAGCTGGTCGGCGCCATCGCGGGCTTCCAGAGCGGCCGGTTCGTCGACGCCCAGCGGCCCTGGCTGGACCGGCTGGACACCTGGGCGGACTGGGACGGCTGGCGGGACGCGGTGCTCGCGCACTACGCCGAGCAGCCGCACTTCGGCTGCCCGATCGGCGCGGTGGCCGCCGAGGTCGCCGGCAATGACGAGAAGCTCGCGGCCGAGCTGCACGGGCATATGGAGCGGTGGCGGGGCTACCTGCTGGCCGGGCTGGTCCGGATGCGGGACAACGGGCTGCTGCGGCCGGAGGCCGACCCGGAGACGCTGTCGCTGGTGCTGCTCGCGGCCCTGCAGGGCGGGAAGCTGCTCAGCCAGAGCATGCGCTCGCACGCCCCGCTGGCAGCCGCGCTGGACGGGGCGCTGGCCGCGCTGCGCAGCTGGTCAGTGGTGGCCTAGGTAGGTGAGCACGGCCCGCACCCTGCGGTGTTCGTCCGGGGTGGGCTCCAGCGCGAGCTTGCCGAAGATGTTGCCGATGTGCTTCTCCACGGCGCCGTCGGAGACCTGCAGGGACTTGGCGATGGCCAGGTTGGAGTTGCCCTCGGCCATCAGCGTCAGCACCTCCCGCTCGCGCGGGGTGAGCTGTTCCAGCGGATCCCGGCGGCGGCCGAGCAGCTGGGCGATGACCTCGGGGTCGATGCTGGTGCCGCCACCGGCCACCCGGCGGACCGCGTCCACGAACTCGGCCACATCGGCCACCCGCTCCTTGAGCAGGTAACCGACGCCTGCCGCGCCGCCGCCGATCAGCTCCACCGCGTAGCGCTCCTCCACGTACTGGGAGAGCACCAGCACCGGGAACCCGGGGTGGCGCTCGCGCACCGCCAGCGCGGCCCGCAGGCCCTCGTCGGTGAAGGTCGGCGGCATCCGCACGTCCACCACGGCCAGGTCCGGCTGGTGCTCGGTGACCAGGTCCAGCAGGTTCGCTCCGTCGGCGGTGGTGGCCACCGTCCGGATGCCCTCATCGGCCAGCAGTCGCTCGATGCCCGCCCGCAGCAGCACCGAGTCCTCCGCGATCACCACGTGCACGGCAACTCCGCCCTGATCTTCGTCGGCCCGCCCTCGGGACTGTCCACGGTCAGCACACCGTCGATGGTGGCAGCCCGGTCGGCCAGCCCGGCCAGCCCACCACCCGGCGCCGCGGTGGCCCCGCCGCGCCCGTCGTCGTAGATCTCCACCAGCACCCGGTCGCCGTGCCGCTGCACGGTCACCGCGACCGTGGCCGCCCTGGCGTGCTTGGCCACGTTGGTCAGCGCCTCGGCCACGATGTAGTACGCGGTGCTCTCCACCACGGTGGGCGGCCGCTGCGGCAGCTCCACCGAGACGTGCACCGGCACCGGGCAGCGGCCGGCCAGCGCGGACAGCGCCGCGTCCAGGCCGCGGTCGCCGAGCACCGCCGGGTAGATGCCGCGGGCCAGGTCACGCAGTTCCGCGATGGCCTGCTTGGCCTCGCTGTGCGCGCCGTCGATGAGCACCCTGGCCGCCTCCGGATCGGAGTCCAGCTTGGCCTTGGCCCGGCCGAGTTCCATCGCCACCGAGACCAGCCGCTGCTGCGCCCCGTCGTGCAGGTCCCGCTCGATCCGCCTGCGCTCGGCCTCGGCCGCGTCCACCCCACGGGCCCGGCTGGCCCGCAGCTCGGTCGCCTCGGTGGCCAGTGCCCGCACCGAACTCGGCCGCAGCAGACCGGCCGCGAGCTGGGCGTACACCCAGCCGAGTCCACGCAGCCCGGCCACGCAGGGCACCGCGAGGGCCAGCCCGATCGGCACCGCGATCAGCGCCTCGCCCAGGGTGTCGATGGACCAGTCCAGGCCCAGGTTGACCTGGATGCCGCCGGGCACCGTCCAGTACCAGAACGGCGCGCCGAGGAAGGACAGCGGCAGCGTCACCAGCAGCAACCCGAACACGAAGCCGAACAACCGCACCGGGAACAACACCACCAGGAAGGCCAGATCCCGCCAGGTCGCCGGATCGGTGACCATCCCCTTGAGCTTGCCCAGCGGCCCACCGGCCGACAGCGGGCGGTAGGGGTGCGAGACGTCCTGGCCCATCACGATGCCCAGCCACAGGCGTTCCAGGCCGGCCGCGCCGCGGGCGATGAACAGCGTGACGAAGAAGAGGATCACGCCCACCCAGATGATCGCGGTGCCCGCGCTGACCGAGAGCAGGGTCACGAACAGCACGAACCAGAACGTGCTCAGCGGGAACCCGGACAGCAGGTAGAGCGCGGAGCGGGCAGCGCTCGCCAGGCTGGCGCCGACTCGGCGCGGGGCGGTGGTCTCCGTCATGCCCGCAAGCCTGCTGCATCGCCCAGCCTGCGACCATGGAGCGACCCCGTCACCTGGGGGTAGGGCTGTCCCCACCCTGCCAGGGGGAACCGGAATGACCAACGCCGCCCGAAGCGTTATCCTCTGTGCAGGCACATCCACAACCCACGGGGGTGAACGGTTTCGACTCTGGACGTTTAGGCAGGGGAAGCGTGCCGGTGCAGGCAGATGACCACCGCAAGCGTCGCTGCAAAAAAATCAAGCGCCGACAACAATCAGCGCGCTTTCGCTCTCGCCGCCTGACGGTAAGAGTGAAGCTGTCGGCCCGGGTGCGTCTCCGACCCGGTGTCCGGCATCAGCTAGGAGACTTACCTGCGTTCTCGGTCACGGGGAGCAACGGGGAAACTCACAGTGACTGGGCCCGTCATGTTGAACTTGTCTGTGTGATCAACAGGGCCGAGTAGAGACAGAGCAGACTGCGCACGGAGAAGTCCTGTCGAAGCGGCAGAGGACCCGGGTTCGATTCCCGGCACCTCCACCGATTGGCCGAGCCCTGCCCGCGGAAGACCTGCGGGCGGGGCTCGGTGTCGTTGTTACTCTGGGGGGCCGAGCCCCCCAGACCCCCAGCCGGAGGGCTGCGCCCCCGGACCCCCATCGCCGGTGCGAGTTGTGTGGGGTGGTGCGGGTTTTTGGGGTTTCCCCTTGCCCCCGAACCATTTGAACCAAGCTCTTGTCGTAGTGCTCGTGGTGACCCCTCGCCGAACTCCTGCTGGGCCGTGCCTCCGTGCACTCTCTTCGTTGTCCCGTTGTCCCGCTGTCCCTGGGTGCGCTGGTCCTCTTTCCTTTGCCCGCTTCGGGTTTCCTTCTCCGGCTGGTCCTCAAGCTCCAAGTCCCTAGCCCGGAAGTCCCGCCCCGCCCCCGCCCCCAGCTCCAGTTCCCCGCCCCCCCGGCCCCCGCCCCCGCCTCCAGCCCCCAGCCCAGCCCCCAGCCCCCAGCCCCCAGCCCCCAGCCCTCAGCCCCCAGCCCCGGCCTCGGCCCCTCCTGCCGTCCCCAACCCCTTCGGGCCTCTGGCCCCTACCCGTCTCCCGCCTGCTTCACTTCTGGCCCCTGGCCCACTCTTCTGGGCTTTCGTCTCCTGGGTCCCTGCCCTCCCCGGCCTCCCTGCCTCGTGGACTCCCATGGCTTGGGCTCTCTGGCCGGCTCGCCTTTGCTTTCGCCGTGCCCGCCTTCTTCGCTTTCTGTGCCCCTTCCTCTCGCCCTCTTCGCCCGGCCGCCTTCTCCGCCTTGCCTCCTCCTCGGTCTCCTCTCGCCCTACCTCACCCCCTTCCTTCCCCTCCTCTTTCTCTCTCCCCCCGGCCCCGCCTGCCCCCCCACTCCCGCCTCCGCCCTCTCCCGCCCCCTTCCCTCCCGCCCCCGCCCCTCCCTCCCCTCCCGTTCTCAGTAGCGGGCTGCGTAGGTGGTGGGGGGTTCGCCGAAGAGGGACTTGAAGTCTCGGGTGAAGTGGGGTTGGTCTGCGTAGCCGAGGGTGGTGGCGAGGGTGGACCAGTTGATGTGTTCGCCGGTGGTGAGGCGTTGGGTTACCTCGTGTAGGCGGTAGCGGCGGATTACCCATTTGGGGCCTACGCCTACGTAGTCGGCGAAGAGGCGTTGTAGTTGGCGGACTGTGGTGTTGTGGGCTTGGGCGACCGCTTCTACTCGGGACAGGGTGGGGGTGGTGGCGATTGTGTTGACGATGGTGGTTGCTTCTTGGGCGCGGGGGTCTGGGGGTGGGAGGTGTTGGCGTAGGTAGGTTTCGGCGGTTTCCACTGTGGTTGGGGATGGTGGGGGTGGGCCGAGAAGTGTTGTGGCGTCGAGGGTTTTGTCGGTGATTGTGGAGACCGGGTGGTTTAGGAAGGGGCGGAAGGCGCCGGGGTGGAAGCGGATTCCGAAGACGGATCCCTTGCCTGCCAGGAGTTTGTGGTGGAAGTGGGTGTGGACGCCGTTGATGGTGGCCTTGTTGTCCTGGAAGGTCAGGTGTACGTGCGGGTGCGGGACGATCTTCTGTTGGTAGGGCTCGGGGTAGTCCCAGGTGACTGACCAGTACCCGTCCACGTAGGGGGCCAGATCGGGGGATGGGGACGTGTAGGTGTGGCGCTGGAAGTTCTTCCAGGCGCTGGCCAGTTCGCGGGGGTCCCTTGGCACGGGGGGATTTTATGTCGCGTTTGTTCAATACGCGGGGGTCTGCGGTGCCTAGGTTGGGGGCATGTCTGCTGAGCACATGTTGTTGGTGGGGGCGCCGTTGGGCGCGGTGGTGCGGAATCTGACGGATGCGTCGTTGGGGGCCGCCACGCCTTGTTCCGAGTACGACGTGCGGGGGTTGGTGAATCACCTGTTGTTCTGGGGGCCCTCGTTGGCGGGGGCTGCGCGGAAGGAGTCTGTGCCGCCGCCCGCGGCGGGGGAAGGGGAGGTTGAGTTGGTGGGGGATGGGTGGGTTGGTGCGCTGGGTGGGCAGGTTGGGCGGACGGTGGAGGCTTGGGGGGTTGACTCTGCTTGGGAAGGGTTGACCTGGATGGGTGGGGCTGAGCCGATGCCTGCTTCGGTGGTGGGGGGCATGGTTGTCGCCGAGCTTGTGGTGCATGGGTGGGATCTGGCTCGGGCCACTGGGCAGGTGGTGGACTGGGACGCGGGGTTGGTGGAGTTCTTGCATGAGCAGGTCGCGATGACTGCTCAGCAGGGGCGGGAGATGGGGGTTTATGGGGCGGAGGTCGGGGTTTCTTCCGATGCGTCCACTTTGGACAGAATTCTGGGGCTTACCGGGCGGGATCCTCAGTGGACGGTTGTTGGGCGGTGATCAGGTCGCGACGGTGAGGGTTTGGTTGTAGGTGGTTCGGTTGGTGACGGTGTTCAGCAGGGCGTTGGCCAGGTTGGCCCTGGGGATGCTGTTGCCGCCGGGGATGCTGCGGTTGGTGGCGGTGCGGTAGATGCCGGTGTGCTGGGTGTTGGTCAGGCGCGGCGGGCGGACGATGGTCCAGTCGGTGTCGCTGGCCATGATCAGCTCCTCCATCCGGCGCATATCGCCCCAGGGGTGCCGGAAGACGCGGCCCAGTACGGGCTTGAGCAGGTAGCGGGTGAAGGGGCGGTCGCCTTCGGTGGTGGCGCCGGAGGTGCTGACCACGATCAGGCGGCGGACGCGGGCCTTGGGCATCGCGCGCAGGATGGATTCGGCGCTGTCCGTGCAGATCGTGCTGGGCTTCAGGTGGCCGGCGCCCAGGGCGGAGATGATCGCGTCGCGGCCGGTCAGGTGTTCGGTGAGGGTGGTGGGGTCGAGCACGTCGGCTTGCGCGATGGTCAGGGCGGGGTGGTGCAGCTGGAGTTTGGCCGGGTTCCTGACCACTGCGGTGACCTGGTGTTTTGCCTTCAGGGCCTGCTGGACGACGTGTTCGCCGGTGCGGCCGGTGGCGCCGAGGACGGTGATGTTCATGAGACCCTCCTGTGGTTAGTGAGTGCTTACTAACCACTATGGTGGGTGAGTGTTCACTAACCTGTCAACCGTCGGCGGTGAGTGGAGGACGTGTGAGTACTCGGGACCGGATCCTGGACGCGGCGGCGCGGGTGTTGCGTACCAAGGGGTTGGCGCGGGCCACCACCAAGGAGATCGCCAAGGCGGCCGAGTTGTCCGAGGCGGCGCTGTACAAGCACTTCGCGGGCAAGACCGAGCTGTTCCTGGCGGTGCTGGGTGAGCGGGTGCCCGGCGAGCTGCTGGTCAGGGTGGCCGCACTGCCGGGGCGGGTGGGCGTCGGCGAGGTGCGGGACACGCTGGTGGAGCTGACCAGGGCGATGCTGGTGTTCTACGCGGAGACCTTCCCGATGGCGGCCTCGTTGTTCGCCGAGCCGGAGTTGTTCGCCGCGCACCGCGCCGCGCTGCGGGAGCGGGGCACCGGGCCGCAGATCGCCGGGCAGGCGGTGGCCGGGTACCTCGCCGCCGAGCAGCGCGGCGGGCGGTTGGCGGACGGGGTGGATCCGGTGGGCGCGGCGGAGTTGCTGACCGGGGCCTGCGTGCAGCACGCCTTCCTCGGGCACTTCGTCGAGCACACCGAATCGCTCGATCAGGTGGCTGCGCGGTTGGTGGGAACTTTGCTGGCCGGGCTGGGGAAGTGAGCGGTCAGCGGGCCGGGGTGTCGGCGAGGTCGTGGGCGGCGATGTAGCCGAAGGTCATGGCGGGGCCGAGGGTGGAGCCCGCGCCGGCGTAACTGCGGCCCATCACCGCGCTGGTGCAGTTGCCGGAGGCCCACAGGCCGGGGATGACCGAGCCGTCCGGGCGCAGCACCCGGGAGCGGGCGTCGGTGCGCATGCCGCCCTTGGTGCCCAGGTCGCCGGGGACGATCTTCATCGCGTAGAAGGGGCCCTGGCTGATGGGGGCCAGGCAGGCGTTGGGGGTGTTGGTGGGGTCGGCGTAGTAGTGGTCGTAGGCGCTGTCGCCGCGTTTGAAGTCCAGGTCGCGGCCCGCGCGGGCGAAGCCGTTGAAGCGGTCGACCGTTTCGCGCAGCAGCACCGGCTGGATGCCGATCCGGGCGGCCAGTGACTCGATGCTGTCCGCCTTGGCCATCGCGCCGCTGTCGAACCAGGCCTGCGGCAGCGGCAGCAGGGGCGCGATGTCCTTGAACAGGTAGCGGTTGCGGTACTGCTGGTCGGTGATCAGCCAGGCCGGGATGTGCGAGGCGCCGGGCTGGTCCTTCTCGTACATCACGTGCACGACGTCGCTGTAGGGCGCGGCCTCGTTGACGAACCGCTTTCCCGCGCCGTTGACCAGGATGCAGCCGGGCAGGGTGCGCTCGGACAGGCAGAAGTACGGGCCCTCCGGCAGCGGGATCGCCGGGCCCCACCAGGCGTCGTCGAGCAGGTCGGTGGCCGCGCCGATGCGTTGGCCCGCCTCGATTCCGGCGCCGGTGTTGGCCTTCGCGCCGACCGACCAGGAGGTGCCGATCGGCTCCTCCTGGTACTCCTTGCGCATCCGTTCGTTGTGCTCGAAGCCGCCGGAGCCGACGATCACCCCGCGCCTGGCCCTGACCTGGATCTGGGCGCCGTTCTGTTGCGCGATGACGCCGGTGACCCGGCCGTTCTCCACCAGCAGGTCCACCAGCGGGGTGTTCAGCCAGACCGGGACCCCGGCGGTCATCAGGCCGGCCCGCAGCCCACCGGCCAGCGCGCCGCCCATGGTCAGCGGTTTCTGGCCGGCCAGCCCGGCCGCGATGCCGCGGGCGACCATGGTGCTGGCGGTGGCCACGCCGCGTGGGTGGCGGGCGATGAGGGTGAGCCACTTGTAGTCCACGCCGTAGACGACGGTGGCAGGCGGCGTTGCCATGTAAGGCGGATTGAGGTTGGCCAGCTCCGCGCCCAGGATCCGGCCGTCGATCATCTGCGGTTCGATCGAGCGGCCGGCCGGGATCCCGCCGGGGAACTCCGGGTAGTAGTCGGAGTAGCCCTCCATCCAGGTGAACTTCAGCGGGCTGTTGCGCTGCAGGAAGGAGAGCATCGCCGGGCCGTTGGACAGGTAGGCCCGCTGGCGCTCGATCGGGATGTCGCCGACCACGTGCGCGAGGTAGGTGGCGGCCTTCTCCGGTGTGTCCGGCACGCCAGCGGCCAGCAGCACCTCGTTGTTCGGGATCCAGATCGCCGCCCCCGAGCGGGCCATCGACCCGCCGAAGACCGCCGCCTTCTCCAGCACGACGGTCCGCAACCCCCGCTTGGCCGCGGTGAGGGCCGCGGTCATCCCCGCGGCTCCGGCACCGACCACCACCACGTCGAATTCCGCCATCGCCGCCCTCCGTTGGGTCGGGGGATAATGTGAAACAGGTTATAGTTTTGGCGGGTGTCTGTGTTCTGCCAAAAGAAGGAAGTTGTCCGACTGAAGGTAGAACGTGTTCAACTGAGTGGCAGGACAGTCACGGTGCCGCGGGTGGTGTCCGGGATGAGCAGCCGCTTGCCGCGCTCGTCCAGCAGGAAGTCGGCGGTGCCGCCCGAGCCCAGGCCGGAGAGCAGGAGTTTCGGGTTCTCGCCGTCGCGGTCGACCCGCCACACCGCGCCCTGGTCGAAGCTGGAGACGTAGATGGTGCCGTCGCCCGCCTGCTCGATGCCGTCGGCGGCGCGGAAGCCGGTGGCCAGGATGTGCTGGCGGCCGGTGCGCAGGTCGATCTCGGTCAGGTTGCCGTAGAAGAACTCGGCGGCGAGCAGGGTGCCGGGGCGGTTGCCGACGGTGATGCCGTTGTGGATCAGGGTGCGGCGGGACGGCGCGGCGGCCTCGGTGACCTTGCCGGACAGCGAGATCCGGTAGACCCTGGCGCGGGCCGGGATGTCCAGCGCCTGCGGGCTGTCCACCGGCCAGAGGGCGCCGTTGGGGTCGCGCATCTTCTCCCTGGCGCCCATCTCGGTGACGTAGACGGCCTGGCCGCCCGGCTCGGCGACGGCGTCGTTGAGGGCGGCCACCGGGTGCGGGAAGGCGGTGGACTCGGCCAGCACGCGCTTGGCGCCGGTGTGGTCGATCTGCCACACCCGGGTGAAGTCGGTGGCGATCAGGAACTTTCCGGTGAAGGCCAGGCCGCGGGGGTTGTCCAGGCCGGTGGCGAAGGTGCTGACCTGGCCGGTGGCCGGGTCGAGGGTGCGGATCTCACCGTCGTTGCGGCCGGGGGTGGCCTCGCCCTGGACGGAGACGTGGACGCGGCCGTGCCAGGCTTGGACAGCGCTTTCCGGGCGGGGGCCGATGGGCCAGGTGACCGGGGCGGAGGGGGAGTCGGGGGAGGCGAGGGTGGCTGGGGCCGCTGGGGTGGCCGGGCTCGCCGGGTTGGCCAGGGTGGCTGGGGCGTGCGGGGCGGCGAGGGTGGCTGGGGCGGGTGGGCTCGTGGGGGCTTCCGGGGCGGCGGAAACGGCGGTCGCGGTGGCCGTGAGCAGCAGCGTGGTGGCCAGGGCCAGTGCGGCAGGTCGTCTCATGGCCAGCATCCTTTCCGGCTGGTTCAGACCACGCCAGAGCCGGAAGTCCACTTCCGAGGCCGTCAGGAAACGGTCAGGCTACGGTCTGTCGGGAGTCAGGGTGATGGGTTGTCGTGACAGCCTTGACCGGTGTCGACGACGGGAAGCGGTGGCGGGGAGATGCGCCTGGACGCGATGGCCGCGACCGCGGGCACCAAGGTGCTCGTGGTCGACGACGAGCCCTACATAACCGAGCTGCTCGCCACCACGCTGCGGCTGGCCGGGTACGACGTGCTCACCGCGGGCAGCGGGGCCGAGGCGGTGCGGGCCGCGGCGAGCGGCAACCCCGAACTGCTGATCCTGGACATCATGCTGCCCGACACCGACGGTTTCGAGCTGTGCCGACGGCTGCGGCTGGACCGGCCTCGGCTGCCCGTGGTGTTCCTGACCGCGCGCGATTCCACCGAGGACAAGGTGCGTGGGCTGACCCTCGGCGGCGACGACTACGTGACCAAACCCTTCAGCGTGGCCGAGGTGCTGGCCAGGGTGCAGGCCGTGCTGCGGCGCACCCAGGGCGGGCCGGAGGAGTCCTCGGCGCTGCGCTGCGGGGACCTGGTGCTGGATGAGGAGGCGCACGAGGTGCACCGGGCCGGGCGGCAGCTGGAGCTGTCCCCGACCGAGTACAAACTGCTGCGCTACCTGCTGGTCAACGCGGGCCGGGTGGTGTCAAAGGCGCAGATCCTGGACCACGTGTGGCAGTACGACTTCGGCGGGGACGCGGCCGTGGTGGAGAAGTTCATCTCCCGGCTGCGGCACAAGGTCGACGCCGAGGGGTCGCCGCTGATCCACACCGTCCGCGGCTTCGGCTACACGCTGCGCCCGGCCAAGGGCTGACGGCGTGGCCTGGCGGTTCGCCTCGATGCGTGGGCGGTTGCTGGCCGGCACCATCCTGCTGGCCACCATCGGCATCGTGGTGGTGGACGCGGCCGCCTACATCGGGCTCCAGCACTACCTGCAGGTGCGGGTGGACCAGGCGTTGCGGGTGGTGGAGCTGCGGGTCAAGCAGATCGACAAGGACCACCGGGAGCTGACCAGGGAGGCCGTCGAGGCGATGGGCGCGCTCGGGCCGAGCGGCAGCTACTTCGCCCTGGTCGACGGCGCCGGGCAGGTGATCAGGGAGGTCCAGCCGGACGGCCCCAGCGGCCCGCCGGAACCGGCGCCCGACCTCTCCGACGCCCAGCGCAGGACCCCCGGCGGCGAGCCGTACACCGTGCTGGCCAAGGGGAATCCCGATCTGGAGTACCGCACGCTGGTCGTCGCGCTGACCCAGCCGCTGAGCACCCCCAGCGGCCGTCTCGCGCACAACGTGGTGGTGGCCACCTCGTTGCGCCCCAACGCCGACACCCTCGCCGGGCTGGCCGGCGTCGGCCTGATCGCCACCCTCGGCACCGTCGGCATGCTCGCGCTGCTGTCCCTGTGCGTGCTCTGGGTCGGGTTGAAACCGTTGCGGGACATGGCCGCCAACGCCACCGCCATCGCCGCGGGCGATCACAGCAGGCGGATCGGGGTGACCGGTGGCAACACCGAGGTGGACCAGCTCGCGCACGCGGTCAACCTGGCCTTCGACGCCCGGCAGCGCTCCGAGGAACGGCTGCGCAGCTTCATCGCCGACGCCTCGCACGAGCTGCGCACCCCGCTGACCACCATCCGCGGCTGGGCCGACCTCTACCTGCAGGGCGTGGACGATCCGCAGGTGGTCGAGCTGGCGATGACCCGGATCGAGGACGAGGCCACCCGGATGCACTCGCTGGTCGAGGAGCTGCTGCTGCTCGCCCGGCTGGACCAGGGCCGTCCGCTGGTGGCCGAACCGGTCGACCTGGGCGTGCTGGCCGGGGACGCGGTGGCCGACGCGATGGTGGTCGACGGCGAACGTGAGATCACCCTGGCCATCACCACGGTGAACGCGGTGGTGCGCGGGGATGCCAACCGGCTGCGCCAGGTGCTGCGCAACCTGATCGGCAACGCCCTGCAACACACCCCGGCCGGCAGTCCGGTGCACGTGGCGGTGCGCGGGGTCGGCGCGGGCGGGGTGGGCGTGGTCGTCGCCGACGAGGGGCCTGGGCTCTCGCCCGACCAGCTCGGCCGGGTCTTCGAGCGGTTCTACCGTGGGGATTCCTCCCGTGGCCGGGGCGGGGCCGGGCTGGGGCTGAGCATCGTGCGCGCGATCAGCGAGGCGCACGGCGGTTCGGTCTGGGTGGACTCGCAGCCGGGGCAGGGCGCGGCCTTCACCGTGGTCATCCCGCGCGGAGAACCCGACGTCAGCAAACTGTCAGGTGACATTCGGTGAACCGGCAGGTGGTCCTGGTCACCTGGAGTCGTTCCCACGAGGAGGGCTCCCGCGATGACCGAGACCATGGCCGCACCGCCGTTCCCCATGCAGCGGCAGTGTCCCTTCCACCCGCCACAGGAGATCAGTGACCTGCGCGACAGCGCGGCGCCGATCTCCCGGATGACCTTTCCCAGCGGTGACGAGGGCTGGCTGCTGACCCGGCACACCGACATCCGGTCCGTGCTCACCGACTCCCGGTTCACCGTCCGCAACCGCCGGTTCCTCTTCGCCAAGAACCAGCAGGACCCGCCGCCGATGCGCCGGGGCATGCTGCTGAGCATGGACGCGCCGGAGCACCCGGCCTACCGCAAGCTGCTGACCAGGGAGTTCACTGTCCGGCGGATGCAGCACCTGCGGCCGCGGATCCAGCAGATCGTGGACGAGCACCTGGACGCGATGGCGGCCAAGGGCGGGGTGGTCGACCTGGTGGAGGAGCTGGCGCTGCCGGTGCCCTCGCTGGTGATCTGCGAGCTGCTCGGCGTGCCGTACGCCGACCGGGACCACTTCCAGTCCGTCACCGTGGACCTGCTCCGCCTGGACACCCCGCCGGAGCGCAGGCTGGCGGCGGTGGAGGAGTTCAACCAGTACCTGGCGGTGCTGGTGCGCACCAAGCGGCTGGACCCCGGCGAGGACCTGCTGTCGGACCTGATCGCGCGCGCGGACGCCGGTGAGGAGCTGATCGACGACGAGGTGCTGGTCAGCTTCGCCTTCCTGCTGCTCGTGGCCGGGCACGAGACCACCGCGAACATGATCGGCCTGAGCACCGCGGTGCTGCTGGAGAACCCGGACCAGCTCGACCTGCTCAAGAACAAGCCGGAGCTGGCAGACAAGGCGGTCGAGGAGCTGCTGCGCTACCTGACCATCATCCACCTTGGCCTGCAGCGCAGTGCCCTGGAGGACGTGGAGATCGGCGGCCACCTGATCAAGGCGGGCGAGATCGTGGCGCTGCACGTCTCCGGGGCCAACTTCGACCCGGCGCTGCTGGAGGACGCCGAGCGGCTGGACATCACCCGCCAGCCGGTGGCGCACCTGACCTTCGGCTTCGGCCCGCACCAGTGCCTGGGCCAGCAGCTGGCCCGGATGGAACTCAGGGTGGTGTTCAGCACGTTGTTCGAGCGGTTCCCCACGCTGGAACTGGCCGCGCCGCTGGCGGAGATCCCGTTCCGCTCGGACATGGCCATCTACGGCGTGCACAAGCTGCCCGTGCGCTGGTGAGAGAGGAGTTCGGCCGATGAAGGTGCTGATCGACCAGGACCGCTGCTGCGGCGCGGGCTCCTGCGTGCTGGCCGCGCCGGAGGTGTTCGACCAGCGGGAGGAGGACGGCATCGTCGCGTTGCTGGACCCGACTCCCGATGAATCCCAGCGGGCCCTGGTGGATGATGCGGTCAGCCGCTGTCCCGCGGCCGCGATCTCAGTAGTGGAGTAGACACGGTGTTGCGTCAGGTCGTCGTGGTGGGTGCCTCGGCCGCTGGGTTGACCACGGTGGAGGCCCTGCGCAGGGGCGGGTTCGAGGGCAAGGTCATGCTGGTCGGCGCTGAGCCGCACCTGCCGTATGACCGCCCACCGCTGTCCAAGCAGGTGCTGGCCGGGGACTGGGCGCCCGAACGGGCCCGGTTGCGGGCCGAGGACCACCTCGACGGCCTGGACGTGGAGCTGGTGCTGGGCAACGCCGCCACCAGCCTGGACCCGGTGCGTGCCCGGGTGGAGCTGGCCGACGGCAGCGGGGTGGACTACGACGCGCTGGTGATCGCCACCGGCGTGTCCGCCCGCACCCTGCCCAGCGCCGAGGGCCTGGCCGGGGTGCACGTGCTGCGCACCCTGGACGACGCGCTCGCGCTGCGCGCCGAACTGCTGACCGGCCCGAGGGTGGTCGTGGTCGGCGCCGGGCTGATCGGCTGCGAGGTGGCCGCCACCGCGCGCAAGCTCGGCGCCGAGGTGACCATCGTGGAACCCCTGGAAGCACCGATGGTGCGGGTGATGGGCGCGCGGATCGGCGGGCTGATCAGCCAGGTGCACGCCGACCACGGGGTGCCGGTGCGCACCGGGGTCGGCGTGGCCAGCCTGGCCGGTTCGATGGGCCGGGTCACCGCGGTGCTGCTGGCCGATGGCACCAAGCTGCCCGCGGACGTGGTGGTGCTGGGCATCGGCGCCAACCCGGCGGTGGGCTGGTTGCAGGGCAGTGGGCTCAACATCAGCGCGGCCGGGGTCGAGTGCGATGCCACCTGCCAGGCCGTGCCTGGGGTGTACGCCGCGGGTGACGTGGCGAGCTGGACCCACGAGGGCCTTGGCGCCCAGCTGCGGCTGGAACACCGGACCAACGCGACCGAACAGGGCATCGCGGTGGCCAAGAACCTGTTGGCCGGACCGGACAACGCCCAGCCGTACCTGCCGCTGCCCTACTTCTGGACCGACCAGTACGACCTCAAGATCCAGGGCTTCGGCCTGCCGGCCGCGCAGGACGAGGTCGAGGTGGTGGAGGGCGATCTGGAGTCGCGCAAGTTCGTGGCGCTGTACCGCCGCGCCGGTCGGGTGACCGGCGCGGTCGGCTGGAACAGCGCTCGGGCCATGCGGCCCTACCGGCAGCAGGTCATCGACGGGATGACGCCTGCCGGAGCCTGACCTGGGTCAGCTGATCGGGAAGTTGCGGGTGCGGTCGCTCTGGCTCATCTGGAGCCGGTCGCCCCAGGAGGACAGCTGGCTGCCGTCGGAGAACACCAGGTCCACCCGGAAGTTGAAGCGCCAGGTGTCGTTGCCGTTCGGGTCGATGCGCAGGTGCAGGTTGCCGCCCTGCAGCAGCTCCCAGCGGCTCGGGTTGTGGATGTACATGCCGAACGGCCCGTTGTCGCTGTGGTCGTCGAAGTCGCCGAAGGCGTTGGCCACCCTGGCCGCGGTGGTGCCGTTGCGGTCGACGGCGGTCACCGTGATGTGGGTGTCGTGGTCCTTGTCCTCGTCGTTGGTGTGGAAGAAGACGGTGGCCCTGGTCAGGTGGGCGCCGGGGGCCGGGAGCTGACCGGCGAAGGAGGCGGCGTCCAAGGTGATCGACTTGGCCGGGATCGGGGTCGGCGAGGCCATCGCGGCCGGGGTGACGACCAGGGTGGCGACGGCGGCGGTGAGCGCGGCCAGCTTGGACAGGTTTCGCAAGGTGGTTCCCCCTGAACTCGGGTTGGATTCGGTAGGGCCAGCCAAGCGCCGGGGGCGGTTCGGATGCTTCGGTACAACTACGTACGCGGGTGCGTTCGCACTAAAGTGAGTGCTGGCCGTACGCCCGAACGGGCACACCCGGATAGAGAACATTGACGCAGCGCCCGTTGCTCCAGGTGCACCAGTACGGTCCTGCACCGGGGTCACCGGGTCTTGAGCGCTGGGGGATGCTGTGCCACAGGTCCGAGTGCAGCCGGGCCGGTCCGCTTTTGTCGGCCGGGAACGGGAACTCGCCGAACTCGTGTCCATTGTGGACGGACCACCGTCGGCGCGGTTCCGGTTCGTGCAGATCGTCGGCGAGCCGGGCATCGGCAAGAGCAGGCTGCTCGCCGAACTCGCCGACGCGGCCAGGGACAAGGGCCAGGAGGTGCTGCTCGGCCGGGCCTCGGAGTTCGAGACCTGCCGGCCCTTCGGTGTGTTCGCCGACGCCCTCGACGACCACTTCGCCGCGCTCGGCCCGGCCTGGTACGAGCGGCTGGGCGCGGTCACGGTGGCCCGCTGCGCCGCGGTGTTCCCGGCCTTCGGCGCGGTGAGTCAGGACAACCTCGGCGCGGAACGCCATGTGCTGCACCGCGCGGTGCGGGCCGCGCTGGAGGCGGTGGTCGGCAGGGCCGGGCTGGTGGTGGTGCTGGACGACCTGCACTGGGCCGATGTCGCCTCGCTGGAACTGCTGGACCACCTGGTGCGCAGGCCGGGCCGGGGCAGGCTGACCTTCGTGGTCGCGCACCGGCCGCGGCAGCTCTCGGTGGCCGGGCACACCATGCTGGCCAGGGCGATGAGCGACGGCCACGGGCACCGGCTGGAACTGGGTCCGCTCAGCCAGGAGGCCACCGCGCTGCTGCTCGGCGCCGAGGCGGGCAAGGCCAGGGTGGCCGGACTGCACCGGGCCAGCCAGGGCAACCCGTTCTACCTGCAGGCGCTGGCCACCGTGACCGATCCGGTGCTGTGGCAGCAAACCCCGGCCGAGCTGAGCGAGGAACTGCCCGCGCACGTGCGGGCCGCGCTGCTGTCCGAAGTGGACAGACTGAGTCCGCTGGCCCGGCTGGTGGTGCGTGGTGCGGCGGTGGCCGGTGAGCCGGTGGACGCCGAACTGGTCGCGGTCACCAGCGTGCTGCCGGTGACCCAGGTCCGTGCCGCGCTGGACGAGGCGCTGGCCGCGGACGTCTTCCGCGGCGGCACCGGCGCCCGCGCGGTGGAGTTCCGGCATCCGCTGCTGCGGCACCTGGTCTACGACGCGTCCCCGCTGAGCTGGCGGGACGGCGCGCACCGCAGGCTGGCCGAGGTGCTGCACCGGCGCGGCGCGGCCCCGGAGGCGCGGGCCAGGCACCTGGAGCTGACCGCCCGGCCCGGCGACACCGCGGCGGTGGAGGTGCTGGTCGAGGCGGCCCGCCGGGTCCGCTTCCGGGCGCCTGCCACCGCGGCCCGCTGGCTGGCCGCCGCGCTCGGCCTGGTGCCCGCGGTGTCCACAGAGGACCGGGTGGAACTCCAGGTCGAACTGGCCGACGCGCTCACCGCGGCCGGGCGCACCGAGGAGGGCGTGGAGGTGCTGCGCAGGCTCATCCGCGGCCGCAGACCGGGTAACTCGCCCGCGCAGACCCGCGCGGTGGTGCTGTGGTCCACGATCGAGCGCTGGCTGAGCCAGTTCCGCGCGGTCGCACCGGTGCTGCGGGCCGAACTGGCCACGGTGGACGAGTCCGACCCGGTCACCGCGGCCACCCTGCACCACGAGCTGGCCTACGTCGAGCACGCGCTGGGCAACCAGGAGGTGGCCGAGGCGCACGCCACCGCGGTGGCCCGCACACCCCCGGTGCCGGAGGTGCGCGGCCTGCAGGCCAGCGCCTGCGGACTGTTGTCCTACAACCGGTTCCAGCAGCGCGACATCCCGGCCGCGGCGGAGTGGATCGACCGCTCCATCGCCGATTTCGACGCGCTCACCGACGAGGAGCTGGCCCAGCACCTGCTCGCGATCGAGCACAGCCACTGGGCCGGGCTGTTCCAGGGCCGCTATCCGGACACGGTGCGGCAGGCCAGGCGGATCCTGGCGCTGGCCGGTGGTTCCGGGCATCACCTGGTGGTGCTGCGCAGCCAGCTGCGCGCGGCCACCGCGCTGTACATGCTGGGCGAGCTGGTCGAGGCCGAGCAGTTCGCCGAGGAGGCCATCGAGGTCGCCACCCTGGTCGGCCAGCCCTTCGAGCTGGCCCTGAGCCTGTTGCTGACCAGCGAGATCGCCGGGGACCGGGGTGATCTGGACCGGTCGGTGCGACTGGCCGAGGAGGTGGTGGAGCTGGCCCGCAAGCACGAGCTGCGCTCGATGGGGCCTGCGGTGTTCCAGCTCGCCGAGGCCCGCCGGATCTCCGGCAGGCCGGTGGACCTGGCCGCCGACTTCGCCGAGCTGAGCTACGAGCACCCGTCCCGGCGGGTGTGGGAACTGCCGAGCTTCCAGCTGGAGCAGCTGGTCGCGCACGCCACCGCGCTCGGCGATTTCCACTACGCCGAGCAGGCGCTCAAGCACTGCCAGGGCCTGGCGCACGAGCTGTTGCGCGGCTCCACCGGCCACGCCCTGCTGTCGGAGGCCCTGTTTCTGTTGGCCCGCAAGGAATCCGATCGCGCGGCCGAACTCGCCCGCGCCGCGATGACCAGCTTCGCCGCCGATGGCCTGCCGTTCAACGTGGGCAAGGCGCACTTCACCCTGGGCGCGGCACTGGCCGAGGCGGGTCAGCGGGCCCAGGCGCTGGCCGAGCTGGACCGGGCGATCGTGCTGTTCACCGAATGCGGCGCGGGCCGCTGGGTCGAGCAGACCGTGAAGCTGCAACGCAAACAGGGCCGCCGGGTGCCCAAGGCCGCGCCACGGGTGTCGCCGGGTGAGCTGACCGTGCGGGAGACCGAGATCGCCGAGCTGATCAGCCAGGGCTTCCCGAACAAGGCGATCGCGGAACGCCTGGTGCTCAGCGAGCGCACGGTGACCACGCACGTGTCCAACATCCTGGCCAAGACCGGGCTGACCTCGCGCACCGCGCTGGCGGCGCACGTGCTGCGCGCCGCCAACGGGGAGTGAGCGGGTCAGCTCAGCCGGATGCCCACCGCCCAGGCGGTCAGCGCGGCAGGCGAGGCCCCGCCGTGGTCCTTGCTCGCGCCCCGGTAGCCACGCGAGCTGCCAGCCACCGGCTCCAGCTTCCACAGCAGGTTGCCAACGCCCTGCCAGTGCACCTCGGCGCCACCGCCGGTCAGCGCGAAGCCCTCGGCCACGTTCGCGGTCGCCTCCGGCTGGTTGGTGAAGGCGGAACCGCCGGGCAGCACACTGCCGGCGACCCGGCCGACCGGCAGGTTCCGGTTGAGGTAGACGCCATAGGCGACCAGCCTGGCCGGATCGCCCTGGTTGTGGTCCTTGCCGCGGGCCTTCCAGGTCTCGCCGCCGGTCGGGAAGGAGGCGGTGGCCAGGTTGCCGGCGCCGGTCCACTGGATGGTGAAGCCGCCGCCGAGCAGCGCCCAGGAGTCCGCGCCGGGGTTGGGCGCCTCGGCCTCCGGGTGCGCGGACACCGCGCTGGTGGCCTCGGTGACCTTCAGCTGCGCGCGCAGTTGGTCCGCGCTCATCCCGGCGATCTTCAGCCCGATCACGTAGCCGCGCAGGCCGTGCGGCTGGCCGGCGTGGTGGTCCTTCGAACTGGCCGCCCAGCCGGTGAACCCCGGCAGCGGGTAGGAGGCGGTGAGCAGCGCGCCGTTGCCCTGGTTCGTCGCGACCGCACCGCCGCCGACGGCGACCATGTCCGCGTCCGGGATGGTGACCCGGTGGTCCCTGGTGTGCGCGGCCACCGCGCCCACCCGTTCGTACACGGTCACGGTGACCTTGCCGGAGGCGTCCCGGTAGGTGTTGACCGGCGTGCCCGCGTCCGAGGGCTCGGCGGTGGCGCTGACCTGGGCGCCCGCCGCCAGCAGACAGACCGCGGTCAGCGCGGTGAGCAGGATCTTGTTCGGCTTGCGCACGGGTTGCCCTTCGGTGGTCACGGGTGACCGCGCCAGCAAACCGGGTTCGGCGGACTCAGCGGGTCGTAGGAAGTGCGTATGACCGTTTGTCTGCCCTAAAGGACTCCCGGCCCCGGTGTGTCCACTCGATACGGTGGGGGTGAGGGGGAGTCATGTCTTGGGTAGGACGTTCCGGCGAGCTGGACGAACTGGTTGCCTTCCTTGGCGCACAACGAACCCGGGCGGTCCGGTTCGCGCAGGTGAGCGGCGATCCGTGGCTGGGCAAGACCGCGCTGCTCAACCGGGCCCGCCAGGCGGTGCCGGAGCTGGCGTTCGCCACCGATCTGCGGGACGGGCTGGCCGGGGCGCCGGTGGTGCTGCTGGACGATCTGCACCTGGCCGGTCCGGACACCTTCGCCTTGCTGGACAAGCTGATCCATACTCCCGGCCGGTTGCGGCTGACCGTGCTGCTCGGCTACCGGCCACGGCAGCTCGCGCCGGAGGTGCAGGCGTTGCTGGACGAGGTCGACGGGCTCCGGGTGGCGCTGGGACCGTTGTCACCGGCCGAGTGCGGTGAGTTGGTGGGCTCGGCCAGTCCGGCCCGGCTGGCCGAGCTGCACGCGGCCAGTGGCGGGAATCCCTGCTACCTCAGGGCGTTGGCCGAGGGACCCGCCGCCGGTGTGCGGGCCGCGCTGCTGTCCGAAGTGGACAGGCTGGGGGAGACCGGCGTGCTGGTGCTGCGGGCGGCCGCGGTCATCGGCGAGGCCATCACCGCGGACCTGGTCGCGCCGGCCGGTGACTGCCTGCCCGCTCGGGTGCGGCAGGCGCTGGACGCCGCCGTGGCCGCGGATCTGTTGCGGGAGAACGGGGCGGTGCTGGAGTTCCGGCATCCGGTGGTGCGGCGGCTGGTGTACGGCTCGGCCCCGCACAGCTGGCGGATCGAGGCGCACCGCAGGGTGGCCGCGGTGCTGCTGGCCCAGCGGGCGCCCGCGCCGGAACGGGCCCGGCAGCTGGAGTTCGCGGCCCGGCCTGGTGACCGGGGCGCGGCCGAGGTGCTGGTGCGGGCCGCGCGCGAGGTGCGGGGCCGGGAACCGGCCACCGCGGCCCGGTGGCTGACCGCGGCGCAGCGGGTCTGCCCGGCGCTGGACGTGCGGCTGGAACTGGCCGACGTGCTCATCGCGGCCGGGCGCACCGAGCAGGGCATGGGGCTGTTCCAGGAGGTGGTGGGCTCGGCTGGGCCGATCGCGGCCAGGGCGGTGATCCGGTACTCGGCGGTGGAGCGGATGTTCGGGCGCAACCTGACCGCGCGGGCGGTGCTGCGCCGGGTGCTGGACACCTGGCCGGACGGCGATCCGGCGGAACTGGCCGCGGTGCGCGCGGAACTGGCCTACGCCCTGCACAACACCGGGGACCCCGAGGGCGCGGTCGAGCTGGCCGGGCAGGTGCTCGGCACGCCGTTGCCCAGACCGGCCACGCTGATCCACGCGGCCTGCCACTCGCTGCTGGCCTACCACCACTGGACCGCGGGCGCGATCGAGGCCGCCAAGGACGCGGTCGAGCAGAGCATCGTGCTGGTGGACGAGGCCACCACGGCCGAACTGGCCGACTGGCTGCTGATCGCCGAGCAGTGCGTGGGCATCGTGCTGCACCTGGGCCGGTTCGCCGACGCGCGCAGGCTGGGCGAGCGGATGCACCAGGTGGCCAGGGACACCGGGCAGCGGCTGGTGCTGATGCGCGGGCACCTGCGCTCGGCCTTCGGCCAGGTGCTCGCCGGGGAGTGGGCGCTGGCCGAGGTCAACCTGGCCGAGGCGGCCGAGCTGGCCGGGCGGATCGGCAGGCCGCCGGTGCTGGCCTACGCGCTGATGCTGCGTGGTTACCTGGCCGGGGAACGCGGTGACCTGGTCGCCGCGCTGGGCTTCGCCGAGCAGGCCGAGGAGCTGGCCCCGGCCGGTGATCACCCGTGGTGGGCCCAGGTGCGCTGGCAGCTGGCCGAGGCGCGCCGGGCGATGGACCTGCCGGTGCCCGCGGACTTCCTGGCCGAGGTGCGGGACAACCTGCTGGCCCCGCACCTGGAGCAGCTCACCGAGAGCGCGCTGCGCCGCGGCGATCCGGTCGAGGCCGCGGACTGGGCCCGCCGCTGCCGGGCCGCCGCGAACGAACCGGGCGCACTGGCCTACGCCCTGCTGGCCGAGGCGCGGCTGCTGCTGGCCGGTGGCGAACGGAGTGCGGCGGCACGACTGGCCGGGGAGGCGGTGCAGGGGTTCGCCCGCACCCCGTTGCGGCCGGGGCTGGCCAGGGCGCACCTGGTCGCGGGCATGGCGCTGGCCGGTCTCGGCGAGCGGGCCGCCGCGCTGGGCGAGCTGGAGCGGGCCAGCGAGTTGTTCGCCGCCTGCGGGGCGAACCGGTTGCTGGAGCAGACCATCCGGGTGCAGCGCGGACTCGGCCGCCGGGTGTCCAGGGCGGCGGGCCGGGTGGCGCCGGGCGAGCTGACCGCGCGGGAGCACCAGGTCGCCGGGCTGGTCAGCCAGGGCTGCACGAACCGGACCATCGCGGACCGGCTGGCGCTGAGCGAGCGCACGGTGACCACGCACGTGTCCAACATCCTGGCCAAGACCGGCCTGCCCTCACGCACCGCGCTGGCCGCGCACCTGCTCAGGGGTTGAACGGGTCCTCCGGCCATTTGTGCTTCGGGTAGCGCCCGCGCAGTTCGGCCCGGACCTGCGGATATCCGTTGCGCCAGAAGGATTCCAGGTCACTGGTGACCGCGGCCGGGCGACCGGCCGGGGAGAGCAGGTGCAGCAGCACCGGCACCCGGCCGTCGGCGATCCGCGGGGTGCTGGTCCAGCCGAATGCCTGCTGCACCTTGACCGGCAGCACCGGGGTCGCCTCGCCGTAGTCCAGCCGGGCGCGGTTGCCCGAGGGCAGCGCGATCCGTTCCGGGGCCAGCTCGTCCAGCCGCCCGGCCACCGGCCAGGGCAGCAACCGGCGCAGCGCGTGCCCGGCGTCCACCTTGGCCAGGTCGGCCCGCCGCCGCGCGCTGGTCAGCTCCGGGCCGAGCCAGCTGTCCAGTCCGGCCAGCAGGACTTCCTCGTCCATCGCGGGCCACGGTTCGCCGAGGACCTGGTGCAGGAAGGCCAGCCGCTGCCGCAGCCCGCGGGAATCGGGCGTCCAGCGCAGCAGGCCCAGCCCCTCCTTGCGCAACCCCTCGGTCAGCGCCGCCTGCACCGCGGCCCGGTCCGGCTCGCGCAATGGCTTGTCCGACAGGGTGATCGCGCCCAGCCGCCGCACCCGCCTGGCCACCACATCGCCGTCCGCCCAGCCGATCTCGTCCACAGTGGACAGCAGACTCGCCCCGGCCGAGGTGGCGAGGGCCTCATCGGCCACCGCGGCCAGCCGGATCCGTCCGTGCGTGCGGCCAGGTTCCCGGTCGGCCACCGCCACCGCCAGCCACTCCGCCTCGCCCAGCCCGTCGCCGTCCCCGCGCAGCTCCACCGCGGTGCCCCCGGCCATCAGGTACACCCCGGTCTGCCCGGACCGCTTGCGCGCCAACCGTTCCGGATAGGCCAGCGCCGCGATCAACGCGGGATCGTCCTTGCCGCCAGGGGTTTCCGGCAGCGAGCGGGCCAGCCGGTCCGCCTCCCGCCGCCACCGGCTGCTCGCCGGTCCACGTTCGTTCCGCAGCCGTCGCAGGGAGGCGGTCAGGTCCGCCGAGGCGGCCAGGGTGTCGTCGTCGAGCACCGCGACCACCTCCGCCGCCCGTCGCGACCCGACCCGCCGCGAACCGTCCACCAGGGCCCTGGCGAAACGCGGATGTGTGCCCAGCTCGGCCAGTTCCCGGCCGCGGGCGGTGAGTTCGCCATCGGCGTCCAGCGCGCCCAGCGCGTGCAGCACGGTCCGGCCCGCGGCCAGCGCACCGGCCGGGGGCTGGTCCCACCAGGACAGCGCGGAGCCGTCCGGCGTGCCCCACACGGCCAGTTCGAGGGCCAGCCGGGTCAGGTCGGCCAGCCGGATCTCCGGTTCGGGATAACGCGGCAGCGCGGACTGCTCGTGCTCGGGCCAGCAGCGGTAGACCCGGCCCGGCGCCTCCCGCCCGGCCCGGCCGGCGCGCTGTTCGGCCACTGCCGCGGACACCCTGGTGGTCACCAGCCCTGACATCCCGCGCCGATGGTCCACAGTGGACACCCGGGCCAGCCCGGCGTCCACCACCGCGCGCACCCCCGGCACAGTCAGGCTGGACTCGGCCACCGCGGTGGCCAGCACCACCCGCCGCCGCGGCCCCGGCCGCAACGCCGCGTCCTGCGCGGCCGAGGACAGCCTGCCGTGCAGCGGCAGCACGTCCGCGTCCAGCCCGGACAGCGCCGCGGCCACCCGGTTGATCTCGCCGACCCCCGGCAGGAAGGCCAGCACGTCCCCGTCGCCCTCGGCCAGCGCCACCCGCACCGCCTGCGCCACCGCCTGCTCGATCCGCTGCCCGCGCACCGGCGGCAGATACCGCGTCTGCGTGGGGAAGGTCCGCGCGTCCACCCGGATCACCGGCGCGTCCCCGAGCAGCCCGGCCACCTGCTCGGCGGCCACCGTGGCCGAGGTGGCCAGCAACCGCAGGTCCTCGCGCAGTCCGGCCCGCGCGTCCAGCAGCAGCGCGAGCAGCAGATCAGCGTCCAGGTGCCGCTCATGGCATTCGTCCAGCACCACGATGTCCACAGTGGACAGTTCGGGGTCGTTCTGCAGCCGCCGCACCAGCAGCCCGGAGGTCACCACCTCGATCCGGGTGCGCGCCGAGCGCTTGCGGTCCCCGCGCACCGCGTAGCCCACCGTCTCCCCGACCGGCTCGCCGAGCAGCTGGGCCATCCGGGCCGCGGCCGCCCGCGCGGCCAGCCGCCGCGGTTCGGCCACCACGACCCTGGCCCCGTCCGCGGCCAGCGCGAGCGGCACCAGGGTGGTCTTGCCGGTGCCCGGCGGCGCGACCAGCACCGCGGCCCCATGCGCGGTCAGCGTCGCGACGATCTCCGGCAGCGCCGGGCGAACCGGCAGGTCGGGCAGCTCCACAAGGGCACAGTCTGCCCTGGCACACTCGGCCGCATGAGCGCACTGGGCCGGATCGGCGCCGGACTGGCGATCGGGGTGGCCGCACTGGCGGTGGGCCGGATCGCCAACTACGCGCGGGTCATCCGCAAGGTCGCCCCGCTGCCAGTCGAGCCGCTGGACCGCCCGGCCGAGGTGGCCGTGATCATCCCGGCCAGGGACGAGCAGCACACCATCGGCCGAGGGGTGGCCGCACTGCGTGCCCAGCACCACCCGGACCTGCGGATCGTGGTGGTCGACGACGCCTCCACCGACCGCACCGCGGCGATCGTCGCCGCCCAGGCCGCGCAGGACCAGCGGGTCACCCTGGTCCGCGGTGAGGGCCCGCCGCCGGGCTGGTCCGGCAAGGTGGCCGCGATGGCCGCCGGGGTGCGTGCCGCGGGTGAGCCGGAGTGGCTGCTGTTCATGGACGCCGACGGCGTGGCCGGACCGGACCTGCTCGGCCGCCTGCTGGCCGCCGCCGAGTCGAGTGGCGCCGACCTGGTGTCCAGCCCCGGCGGGATGCGCCGTGGCGCGGGCGCCGGCCTGCTCGCGCCCGCGGCCACGGTGGCCATGTTCGAGGTCATCCCGCCCAACAGCGACACCAGGCGGGTGCTCGCCATCGGCCAGTGCCTGCTGCTGCGCCGCACCGCCTACGACCGCATCGGCGGCTGGTCCGCGCTGGCCGGGTCCACCGCGGACGACGTCGACCTGGGCACCAGGGTCCGGGACACTGGCGGGCGGGTGCTGATCGTGGACGCCACCGCCGAGCTGGTCGCCCAGGGCCACGACGGGTTCGGCCAGCTCTGGCGCTCGCTGCGGAAGAGCTTCGTGGTCGGCAGCGGCGGCAGTGTGCCGGTGCTGGCCGCCGGGGCCGTGGTGAGCCTGGTCTTCGGCCTCACCCCGCCGATCGCGGCGGTCACCGGCCTGCTGCGCCGCGACCGGCGGATCGCGCTGGCCGGGCTGCTCGGCTGGGCCGCGCAGAGTTACGGGCACCTGATCTTCGCCCGGTTCTTCGGCCAGCCCGTCGCGCCCGCGGTGCTCGCGCCGCTGTCCTGGGCCGCGCTGGGCAGCACGCTGGCCGCAGGCGTCGGTCAGGTGCTGCGCGGCACCGCGACCTGGCGCGGCCGCTCCGTCACCGGCTGAGAGCAACCGAATCCGTTGCGTGACAAGGAATAACCCTTTGCCGAGATCGCTTATCCTCTGAGCGCTTAGTTAGTGACGCTAACGAAGATCATGGAGGCAGCGTGCGTTCGGCCGAGGAGACCACCGACCAGAGCGCACAGCGGTTACCCGCCGAGGTCTGGGTGCTGGTCGTGGCCAGTTTCGTGATCGCGATCGGCTTCGGCATCCTGGCCCCCGCCCTGCCCAGTTACGCCGCCAGCTTCGACGTCGGCGTCACCGCGGCCTCCATCGTGATCAGCGCCTTCGCCTTCATGCGGCTGGCCTTCGCCCCGGTCAGCGGCAGGCTGGTGACCAGGTTCGGCGAACGCCCGATCTACCTGATCGGCATCCTGATCGTCGCGCTGTCCACCGGCGCCTGCGCCTTCGCCGACTCCTACTGGCAGCTGCTGCTCTTCCGCGCCCTCGGCGGCACCGGGTCGACCATGTTCACCGTGTCCGCGGTGGCCCTGCTGGTCCGGCTCAGCCCGCCGCACCTGCGCGGCCGCGCCTCCGGGCTGTGGGGCACCGGATTCCTGCTGGGCAACGTGATCGGGCCGATCTTCGGCGGCGTGCTGGTGTCCATCTCGCTCAAGCTGCCTTTCCTCGGCTACGCCGCCGCGCTGGTGCTGGCCGCCTTCGTGGCCTGGCTGTTCCTGCGCCGCTCCACCCTGGCCGCGCCGGTGAAGGACGACGGCCCGGTGCTCACCGTGCGCGAGGCGCTCAAGCACCGCGCCTATGTGGCCTCGCTGGCCTCCAGCTTCGCCAACGGCTGGGCGGTTTTCGGCGTCCGGGTCTCGCTGATCCCGCTGTTCGTCTCCGCGGTGCTGCTGCAACAGCCCAGCATGGCCGGCTGGGCGATGACCGTCTTCGCGGTGGGCAACGCGGCCATGCTGTTGCTGGCAGGCTGGCTGGCCGACCGGCAGGGCCGCAAACCACTGGTGCTGATCGGCCTGGTCATCTCCGCCATCGGCACCATCTGGGTGGGCTTCACCACCTCGGTGCCGATGTTCCTGGCCTCCTGCCTGGTCGCCGGGCTGGGCGCGGGCCTGCTCAACCCGCCGCAGAACGCCGCGGTCGCCGACGTGATCGGCAACCGGGGCCGCGGCGGTCCGGTGCTGGCCGGGTTCCAGATGACCGCCGACGTCGGCGCGATCATCGGCCCGCTGGTCGCCGGGGCGATCGCCGAGACCATCTCCTACCAGGCCGCCTTCGCGGTCACCGGCCTGCTGAGCCTGCTCGCCGCGCTGGTGTGGCTGGCCGCGCCGGAGACCCTGCCGAGCAAGGTCGAGCAGGCCGAGAAGTCCGCGGCGGAATCGAACCGGGGTGTCGCGGTGGCCGCGGAGTGCGGCTGCCTGGACGAGGGGCCCGAAGTGCCGCTGGGCACGCGGGTGGCCGGGAAACCACGTCAGCCCGAGGCCTGAGACTTGGGAACGTGGGGGACCGGCGCCCTCGCAACCGGCCCCCCACGTGTGCGCCGAGTGTGCAGGTCGTCACCCGTACTAGGGAATGGGTGCCCCCGGCGGTAGTCGGGTCCGGCGCTACCCGCTGTTGATAAACAGTTGCT
The DNA here is from genome assembly GCF_014204915.1 of Crossiella cryophila. Taxonomy (NCBI): domain Bacteria; kingdom Bacillati; phylum Actinomycetota; class Actinomycetes; order Pseudonocardiales; family Pseudonocardiaceae; genus Crossiella; species Crossiella cryophila. Next base: position 10,003,546 of record NZ_JACHMH010000001.1, on the reverse strand, counting down.
GTGAAATCCGGATCCGCCGCGAAACAGGCAGTTCAGGCTGGTCCGGCGGTATCCGCGCATACTCGCCGGGTCACCGCCGGAAAGTTCCGACGGTAATTCAATGAAACCTCGATCACCGGCCCGCGCTCACCCGAAGAGTGGGCAGGCGATTCGACTCACCGGGTTCTCATCCGGGTCCCATTAGGCTGCGGCCGAGACCGCCGGACGGTGGTCGGTTCGTCGCTGGAAGGGATCAAGACGTGGGCGGTGCCGAGCGCAACGCGCGAAAGCGTAAGCAGGATGCCGCCGCGGCGGCCAAGGCGATGGCGTCGGCGCGCAAGAGCGACCGCACCAAGATGTGGGTGGGCGTCGGGGTGGTCGTGGTGATCGCGGCCGCGATCTTCGGCGGCATCTACTTCACCGCGCAGACCGACAACTCCGTCACCGCCAACGCGATCCCCAAGGTCCAGGTCAACCCGACCTACCCGGTGACAAGGGACAACGCGGTCGTGGTCGCGGGCAAGGACACCGCGAAGGCCACCGTCGACCTCTACGCCGACTTCCTCTGCCCCGGTTGCGGCGGCTTCGAGAAGCAGTTCGGCGGCCAGATCCAGGACAAGCTGAACTCCGGTGAGCTGAAGGTCCGCTACCACATGCTGCCGATGCTGGTGAAGCTGTCCAGGCCGGAGGGCTACTCGCTGGACTCGGCCAACGCGGCCCTGGCCGTGGCCAAGGCCGCGCCGGAGAAGTTCCCGGACTTCTTCGCCAGCCTCTACGGCAAGCAGCCCAAGGAGAACGGCGCGGGCTACACCAAGGACCAGCTGATCCAGCTCGCCCGCGACCTGGGCGTGACCGGTGAGGACTTCGCCAACGACATCCGCAACGGCGCCAACAACCAGGCGCTGCAGGACTCCTTCGCCAACGTGGACAACGACCCCGGCTTCAAGGACGCGGGCGGCTTCACCGGCACCCCGGCCGTGGTGGCCGGCGGCAAGAAGGTCGACCTGCAGAACACCCCGACCTGGTTCGAGGACCTGTTCAAGCAGCCGTAGTCCTCAGCCGATTCCCGGAACAGGCGCGTCCCCGGTGCTCCACCGCACCAGGCGGCGCGCCTTTCCCGTTTCGGTGCGCGGCACCACACCCGGTTCGACCACGGTCACCGCGCAGCCGATGCCCAGCCGCTCGCGCAACGCCCCGGTCAGCTCGCGCTGCAGGGCCTCGCCGTCCACCGCGTCCGCGAACGGCTCCACCGCCACCCACAGCTCCGGCCGCGAGGCCACCCGCCGGTCCTCCACCACCAGGTAGTGCGGGCTGACCCGCTCATCGGCCAGCAGCACCGACTCGATCTCGGTCGGGTACACGTTGACCCCGCGCACCACCAGCATGTCGTCCGCGCGCCCCAGCAGCTTGCTCATCCGCCGCAACGTGCGCGCCGAGCCCGCCACCGGCCCGGCCAGGCTGGCCACATCCCCGCTGCGGTAGCGGATCAGCGGCATCCCGGTCTTGGTCAGCGTGGTGAACACCAGCTCGCCGGGAGTGCCGTCCGGCACCGGTACACCGTCGGCGTCCACCGCCTCCACGTAGAAGTGGTCCTCGGCCACGTTGAGCATCCCCTCGGAGTCCAGCGACTCGCAGGCCACCCCGGGCCCGATGATCTCGGAGAGCCCATAGATGTCCAGCGCCCGCAACCCGAGCAGCTCCTCGATCTGCCGCCGCATCTCCGGCGTCCACGGCTCCGCCCCGAACACCCCCACCCGCAGCCCCAGCTGCTCCGGCCCGATCCCCGCCGCCCGCAACGCCTCACCCAGGTGGATCGCGTAGGAAGGCGTGCAGCACAACACCTCCGCCCGCAGATCCACCAGCAACCGCACCTGCCGCTCGGTCATCCCGCCGGACAACGGCAACACGGTCGCGCCCAGCCGCATCCCGCCGTGGTGCACGCCCAGCCCGCCGGTGAACAGCCCGTACCCGTAGGCGTTGTGGATCCGGCTGCGCGCACTCACCCCGGCCCCGCCCAGCGCCCTGGCCATCACCTGCGCCCACACGTCCACGTCGTGCGCGGTGTAGGGGATCAACGTCGGCCGCCCACCGGTCCCGGACGAGCCGTGCACGCACACCACGTCCCGCTCCTCCACCACCCGCAACCCGAACGGGTAGTGATCCCACAGATCCCGCTTGCTCAACGTGGGCAACAGGTGCAGCTCGTCCAGCCGCACATCCCGTCCACTGTGGATCCCACAAGCCCGCAACCGCCCCGCGAGCACACCCCCCGCCCCCAGGATCCGATCCACCACCCCCCGCAACCGCCGTTCCTGGAGCACGGCCCGGCGCTCCGGCGAGGTGCCCTCGGCGTCGGGATCGGTCAGTACCGGGTTCACAGTGCGCATGCACGGGGTCTACCAGCCCAAACACCGTTGGCCAACCCCCGATTTTTGTTCATGAGGGGAGATGCGGTACGGTATCCAAGCACTGAACGGGAGAGAAAAACTCCAGGTCAGCGCACCGGAGACGGGGCTGTAGCGCAGTTGGTAGCGCACCACACTGGCAGTGTGGGGGTCAGGGGTTCGAATCCCCTCAGCTCCACTCGGTTGAGATAGCCCCAGAAGCCCTGGTCGCGAGGTCCACAACTCGCTGACCGGGGCTTCTGGCATTTCCGGGCTGACCCTGTTCGTGCCAGATCCGTGCCAGGTGCCCGCGAGCCTGCTTATCTGTCCTTTGTGGACAGTGAGCCGGTGGCGGCGTCCAGCAATGCCTCCGCCGCCGCTCGGGCGTGCGCACCGCATCCGGGATCGTTGAACACCATTGCCCTGCTGGCGACTCCGTCGGCGAGGATCGCGAGTTGCTCGCCGAGGATCTCCGGGTGTGCCACGCCCAGCTGGCGCACCAGTTCGATGACGCGGTGGGTGAAGCGCTGCTTCTCCTGGCGGGTGTGGGCGTGCACCGGGCTGTCCGGATCCGGGAACTCGGCGGCGGCGTCGATGAACGGGCAGCCCCGGATGGGGCCGGTGCCGGTGTGTGGCACGGCGAACAGTTCCAGCAGCCGCGCTCTGGGTGACAGCTCCGCCCGGTCCAGTGCGTGGTCGATCGTGCGTCCGCTCTCGGCGAGGTGGCGCAGGTAGGCCACCACCAGCTGGTCCTTGGCGGGGAAGTGCAGGTAGAGGGTGCGTTTGGAGACCGGGGCGTGGGCGGCCACCTGCTCCATGCCGGTGGCGGTGATCCCCTGCGTCTCGAACAGCGCCATGGCCGCGGCCAGGATGCGCTCTCGCGCCCCGCGTCCGCGCCGGCGGGCGGCCTCGTCCTGCTCGGTCACACCACGAAGTATACGCCACCGTTTACTTCAGCTGTGTGACACCACCCGGACGTGAGGCCATGACCACCGGTTACCCACCCGAGTACGCCGAGCACCTGATCCGCACGCGCCGCGCCACCCGCGCGTTTCGTCCCGACCCCGTCCCCGAACACACCCTCCGCGCCGTCTTCTCCCTGGCCGGCGCGGCCCCGTCCAACTCCAACACCCAGCCCTGGCACGTGGAGGTGGTCAGCGGCGCCGCCAGGGACCGCCTCGGCGCAGCGCTGGTGGCCGCGCACACCCGCGACGACCTCTCCCTGGACTTCCCCTACCGCGAGGACCTCTACCAGGGCGCCCACCGGCGACGGCGCCAGTGCGCGGGCGAGCGGCTGTACACGGCCGTGGGCATCGGTCGCGACGACCACGCCGCCCGTGCCGCCTACAACGCCCAGAGCCTGCGCTTCTACGGCGCGCCGCACGTCGCGCTGCTGTTCACCCCGGCCAACGCGGAGGTGCGCATCGCCGCCGACGTGGGCATCTACGCGCAGACCCTCATGCTGGCGATGACCGCCTACGGCATAGCCAGCTGCCCACAGGGATTGCTGAGCTTCTACGCCGACACCATCCGCGCCGAACTGGGCGTCCAGGACCGGAAGGTGTTGCTCGGGATCTCCTTTGGCTACGCCGACGAGTCCGCGCCGGCCAACGCCGTCCGGGTCGCCCGTGCCGAACTCGGCGAGACCACCCGATTCCACTCCTGAGATCCCCGGCGATCCCGCTCAGGCCACCGGCAGATCGGGCGGCGACTTGAACTCCAGCCATCGGCTGGTCACCACCGCCTCGACGCTGTGCCGGACACCCCTCGGGTGCAGCAACGTCTCCCCGGCGCGCAACTCGCACTCCTGCCCCGCGACGGTCCCGCGCACGTGCCCGGACAGCAGGTAGATGAAGCTGTCGTGATCATGCTGGTGCTCCGGGGAGCCGACCCCCGCCGGATACTCGATCTCCATCAGCAGTCCGTTCCCGGTCCGCAACGGCACCCGGTACCGCCCGGCCCCGCCCAGCAACGGAAGTCCTTCAACCCGCGTCAGTGGCAGCCACATGTGTCCAGTCTGCGCGGCCAGGCTAGGTTGCCGGGATGGGTCTCCTCGAAGATGTGGCCGAGCGCGATGGCTGGCGCTGCTGGGTGTGCGACGAACCGGTCGACCCCGACAAGTCGGTGAACGACTCCCTGGGGCCCAGCGTCGACAGCCGCACCGCCGACCGCAAGGCCAAGATCGCCGAACGGCTCGCGCACCGCGGCTGCAACTCCCGCAAGGGCGCGGTCAAGGTGGTCATCGCCTGGCCGGATCGCCTGCACGTGGTCGAACCCGCGCCACTGAGCACCGTCGCCACCAGGTTGGAACGCAAGGGCGGTCGTGAGATGGTGGCCCGCTGCCCGACCAAGCGGGACGCCCAGGAGGCGGCGGACTGGCTGGTGGACCGGTTCTCCCGGCTGGTGCCTGGGCTGCCGGTGACCGCCGCCATCGAGCCGGGCGGCGGCCAGTTCCTCCTCATCCTGGCCACCGGGCGCCGCTGACCGGGATCACCGAACGCGCACTCACGTCCTGACCTCGGCCGGAACAACCGGTCGCGCTGCGGCTCGCCTTCATTACGTCGGGTTATGCCGAGATGTCAGTATGGGCGGCTTCTCCACTCGGACACGCTGAGGATCGCGGAGACCGGCCGGGCCACTTCGCGCTGCCCCGGTCTCGCGTCGAACTCGCCTGGAACATGGTGCCGGACAAGGAGAAGCAGATGACCGCCGACGTCGTCGTGGCGAAGCTGAGCCCGTTCGGGGTGGTGGTGAGTCCGGCCCGGCCCGCCGCCGCGGTGACCGAGTTGCCCCTCGATCGGTTGCGCGAGCTGGCCAGGACCCATCACCTGGTGCTGCTGCGGGGTTTCGCCACCTTCGCCGGGCCGGCGGAACTCACCGGGTGGTGCGGTGCATGGGGCGAGATCGCGATGTGGCCATTCGGCGCGGTCCTCGAGCTGGTCGAGCACGACCGGCCGGACGACCACATCTTCGACCACAGCTACGTTCCGCTGCACTGGGACGGCATGTACCGGCAGCAGGTGCCGGAGTTCCAGATCTTCCACTGCGTCAGCGCCCCCGGCGCGGATCAGGGCGGCCGGACCACCTTCTCCAACACCCCCGTCGTGCTGGCCGACGCGGACCCGGACACCCGGCGGCTGTGGGAGCGGGTCACCGGCACCTACCGCCGCAAAATGGAGTTCTACGACAGCGAAGCCGTTTCCCCGGTGGTGACCACGCATCCTGTGAGTGGTTTCCCGGTGCTGCGCTACGGCGAGCCCGCGATCGCCGGGGACCCGGACTTCATCAACCATCCCGACCTCGAGTTCACCGGCGTCGACGCGGTCGAGCTGGCGCGTTTCCACCAGAGTCTCCGCGAGGCGCTGTACTCGCCGGCGCATTTCTACGCGCACGCCTGGCAGGATGGCGATGTGGTCGTGTCCGACAATTACACGCTGCTGCACGGGCGTGAGGCATTCACCAGTCGCGCACCCCGGCACCTGCGCCGGGTGCACGTGCTCGGGGACCCGCCGCTGGACAACCCCGCGCTGGTCCGTTCCTGACCGATCGGAGATGTCAGTCGTGTCGAAGGTTGATGTACTCGTCGTCGGCGCGGGCCCGGTCGGTCTGCTGTGCGCCCTGCTCGGGCGGCTTTACGGCCTGCGCGTCCTGATCGTCGACAAATCGTCGGAACCACTTCGAACGGGCCGGGCTGACGCCCTGAACGCGCGGTCGTTGCAGTTGCTGGAGATTGTCGGGCTCTTCGCGGAGCTTTACCCGCTGGGGAAGACCTGCAACACCAGCTCGGTATGGGCGGACGGCGAGTTCGTTTCTCGTCAGTCCACCTGGTGGGACAATCTGGAGGGATGTTTTCACAAGCATTTCCTGATGCTCGGCCAGGCATTCGTCGAGCGGTCGCTGGATCGACGGGTCGGCGAGCTGGACTGCGCGGTGCGGCGGAACACCTCGGTTGAGCACGTCGAACTCGGCGAAGACGGCTGCCGGTCGATCCTGTCCTCCGGCGAGGTGGTCGAGTCGAGGTTCGTCATCGGCGCGGACGGCTCGCGGTCCGCCGTCCGGGACTTCTTCGCCATCCCGTTCGAGATCACCCGGCCGGAACTGACCTGGGCGGTCCTGGACGGAGTTTTCGAGACCGACTTCCCCAAGGTGCCGGAGATCATCGTCTTCCAGGTCGACACCTCGGATGTGGCCTGGATTCCGCGCGAGGGGGAGATCGATCGCTTCTACGTGCGCATGGATGTGGCCGAGTTCGACCTGGACCAGGTGGTCGCCAAGATCAATCGGGCCGTGCGCCCGCATGAGCTGACCCTGAAGCGGGTCGAGTGGTTCTCCCGGTTCTCCGTCAAGGAGTCGGTCGCGGAGCGGTTCTCGGTCGGCGACCGGGTTTTCCTGGCAGGCGACGCCTGTCATATCCATTCCGTCAATGGCGGACAGGGGTTGAACACCGGCCTGTCGGATGCGTTCAACCTCATGTGGAAGCTGGGCATGGCGGCCAACGCGGTGTCCTCGACGGAGATCCTGCGCACCTATGAACAGGAGCGCAAGCCGGTCGCGCTGAGTGTCGTGGAAACCTCCGGGGCACTGGTGCGATCGACCAAGTACTCCGAAGGCGGAACCCATGCGGTGGATTACGTCAAGACCGTCGAACGGAAGGCGGGAAACATCACCGGCATGGGGATCCGGTATGGCGAAGACGGACTCGCGGGGTCGCGGCTTTTCGACTTCATGGTCCATGGTGGCGATGGCGGGTTGCCGGTAGGTGAGCAGGCGCGGGTCTACTCGTTGCTCGACTATCGTTTCTTCACGCTGCTCGTCTTCGGCGATGCCGAGCCGGATCTCGCGCTGCCCCCCTTCGTGCGGACGATTCGGATCCGCGACACCCCCGGCGAGTGCCCCTACCCGGACCAGTTGCTGCTGGTGCGGCCGGACTCCTACATCGCCGCCTCGGCCCCGATCGACGATGCTTCGCCGATCGTCGGCTACCTGCGGTCGTTGTCGCAGGTGAGCGTCCCGGCGTGGCCCTCGTAGGCAGTGCGCTGACCTCTGCTCGCACACCCTTTCACTAGTTATATAGTGAAAGGGTGTTAGCATCGTTCGCATGGGACGGTCGAGAGGAGCAGGTGGATGACGCACCAGCAGGCGCCGGTGCTGGCGGAGGGGCTGGGGAAGCGGTACTCGCGGGGCTGGGCGTTGCGGGACTGTTCGCTGGAGATTCCGCCGGGGCGGGTGGTGGCGCTCGTCGGGCCGAATGGCGCGGGCAAGAGCACGCTGATGGGCATGGTCACCGGACTGGTTCGACCGACCGCCGGCCGGATCGCGGTGTTCGGCGAGGTGCCGAGTGGGCGGGGCATGCACTCCTGCGTGGCCTTCCTGACCCAGCAGAAGCCGCTGTACCCGCAGTTCACCGTGGCCGAGACGCTGCGGCTGGGCAGGCACGCCAACCCCGGCTGGGACCAGGCCTACGCCGAGGAGCTGGTGGCGCGGGCCGCGGTGCCGCTGGCGGCCAAGGTGGGCACGCTCTCCGGTGGGCAGCGGACCAGGGTCGCGCTGGCCTTGGCGCTGGGGAAACGGCCGCGGTTGCTGATGCTCGACGAGCCGTTGGCCGATCTTGACCCACTCGCGCGGCAGGCCGTGTTGCAGACCTTGCTGGCGGAGTGCCGGGCGCAGGAGATCACCGTGTTGCTGTCCTCGCACGTGCTCGCGGAGCTGGAAGGGGTGTGCGACCACCTGGTGCTGCTGATCGCGGGCCAGGTCCGGGTCGCGGGGGATGTCGCCCAGCTGGTGCACGAGCACGCGTTGCTGGTCGGGCCGCCTGGGCAGCCCTGCCCGGTGCCGCAGGGGGCGATCATCGACAGTCAGGTGGTCAACGGGGTGCAGCTGGTGCTGGTGCCCGCGCACGCCGCGCGGCCTGCGCCGGGCTGGCAGCTGCACCGGCCGCGACTCGGTCAACTCGCGCTGTCCTACATGCGCGGCAGTGGTCTGGCGGTGGCGGCATGACCTGGATCGTGTGGCGTCAGCAGCGGCTCGCGCTGATCAGTCTCGCCGTCGCGCTGGTCCTCGGCGTGGCCGCGGTGTTGTTGCTACGGGCGGGAATGACCGCGGACCTGGCCGCCAAGGGCATCGCCGGGTGTGTGCCGGACGGGATCAAACCGGGCACGGCCTGCTCCAGCACGGCGGTCGCCGAGTTCCAGGACACCTGGTTCGATCGGATGAAGATCGCGCAGATGCTGGTGCTGGCGTTGCCCGCGCTGGTCGGGGTGTTCATCGGGGCTCCGCTGTTCGCGCGGGAGTTCGAGCAGGGCACGCACGTGCTCGCCTTCACCCAGTCGGTGAGCCGGATCCGCTGGATGGCGAGCAAGTTCCTGGTCACCGCGGTGCCCGCGCTGGTGGTGCTGCTCGCGTTGCAGTTCCTGGTCGGCGGCTGGCTGGCGGCCGCTGGCAACCTGGGGCCGTTGAAGACCGGGCCGTTCGCGGTCACCACCTTCGGCGCCAGCGGGGTTTCCCCGTTCGCCTACACGCTTTTCGCCTACACCCTTGGCATGTTCCTGGGCGCGTTGTCCCGGCGCACGCTGATGGCCATGACGCTCACCCTCGGGGTGTTCGTGGTCTTCCGGTACCTGCTCATCAGCCTGCGGCAGTTCCTGCTCGCGCCCAAGCGGATCGTCTCCGACGACCCGACCAGCTCGGCGGTGCCCACCGGTGACCGTTCGCTGGTGCTGGACAGCGGCCACCTGGACGCGGCCGGGAACGTGCTGCCCAACAGCTGGTCCCGGATCAGCTCCTGCGGCGCCCGCGGCAACGAGGTCATGCCGACCGACCTGATCACCTGCTACCGCGAGCACGGGCTGGTGAGGTCCTACGCGGACCTCATCCCGGTCGACGCGGCGACCTCGCTGCACCTGGTCGAGGCGTCGATCTTCGTCGGGCTCGCGGTGCTGTTCACGCTGGGCTCGATCTGGGCGGTCCGGCGGCAGGTGTGAGGTGAAGGTGCAGTGCCAGGGACCGGTGGACACCTATGCTGAACGGCGTGATCGAGTTTCGCATCGATCGGCACTCCGGGGTGGCCACCTACCTCCAGATCGCTGCGCAGGTCAAACAGGCGATGCGGATGGGACTGCTGGGACCTGGCGACCAGCTGCCGACGGCCAGGGAGGTGGTGGCGGCCACCACGGTCAACCCCAACACCGTGCTCAAGGCCTACCGCGAACTCGAACACGAGGGACTGGTGGCAGGCCGCCGCGGCATGGGCACCTTCGTCACCGCCTCCCTGGTCACCGACGCGGCCAGACTCGGCGCCCCGCTGCGCCAGGACCTCGAGCACTGGATGGGCCGGGCGGTCACCGAGGGGCTCGTGGTGGAAGAGGTCGACGCGATCTACACCGACGTGCGGGCCACGCACTATCCGGCCTGACCCGCTCGCTCGCCGGTCCTGATGAGGTTGGTGGACAATGCCGGGCATGAACGCCCCCGCGCTGCCGCGTCCGGACGCGAGCCCGGTCCGGGTGACGGGCGTGGCCAAGCAGTTCGGCCGCACGATGGCGTTGCGCGACTGCGACTTCGCGCTGCCGCCGGGCAGCGTGACCGCTCTGGTGGGGCCGAACGGCGCCGGCAAGAGCACGCTGCTGTCGCTGATCGCCGGACTGGCCAGGCCGAGCAGCGGGGAGATCCACGTGCACGGGGCGCCGGTGCGCGGCCGGATGCACCCGGACGTCTCGCTGCTGACCCAGCGCCGTCCGCTCTACGACGGTTTCACCGTGCGCGAGATGATGCGGGCGGGCGCGTCGCTGAACAGCCGCTGGTCGGCGCAGCGGGCCGAGGAGGTGCTCGACCTGCTGGCCGGGGTGGACCGGGAGGCGAAGGTGGGCACGCTGTCCGTCGGCGCGCGCACCCAGGTCGCGATCGCGCTGGCGCTGGGCCGGTTGCCCAGGGTGCTGCTGCTCGACGAGCCGCTCTCCGACCTGGACCCGCTGGCCCGGGACGAGACGTTGCGGATCGTGCTCACCGAGGTCGCCGAACGCGGCACCACGGTGCTGCTGTCCTCGCACCTGCTCACCGACCTGGGTGATGTCTGCGACCACCTGCTGCTGCTCGACGAGGGCCGGGTGCAGCTGGCCGGGGACATCGGCGACACCCTGGCCGAGCACCAGGTGCTGGTCGGACCGGCCGGGTCCGCCGCCGACATCACCGGCACCGTCATCGACTCCTCCGGCACCGAGCGGCAGCGGACCGTGCTGGTCCGCGGTGGCGCCGCGCCCGAGGGCTGGCTGGCCGAGCGGCCCGACCTGGAATCGCTGGTGATGGGCTACCTGCGGGCCTCGCGGACCCGCAGGCAGGCCGTCAGCTCGCCACGTCCAGGTCGCTGACCAGCGCCGACCTGCCGCCGAGACAGCGGGCCCGCAGTTTCCGCCTGGCCCGGAACAACCGGGTGCGCACCGTGCCCACCTGGGTCGAGGTGGCCTCGGCGATCTCGGTCGCGGTCAGGTCCGCCCAGGCCACCATCAGCAGCACCTCGCGTTCCTCGGGTCGCAGTCCGGCCAGCGTCCCGGCCAGGTCGGTGGCCAGCGACTGGGCGTCCACCACCGCCGCGGTGTGCTCGTCGACCTGCTCGGTCACCGACCGCCGCCCGTGCTCCCTGGCCCAGGCCCGCAGCCTGCGGCCCTCCGCGCGGGTGTGCCTGCGCAGCAGGTTGACCGCGATGCCGAACAGCCAGGCCCGCGCGCTCGCCCGTGCCGGCTCGAAGCTGTCCCTGCGTTCCCACGCGGTCAGGAAGGTCTCCGACACCAGGTCGTCGGCGACCTGGGAGTCCACCCGGCAGCACAGGTATCGGTGCAGCTCACGGGCGTGGCGGTGGTAGAGCCGGGCCCAGGTGTCCCGGTCAAGCGGGCTGGTCACTTCGGCTCCGCCGGGTGCCCGACCGGTTCGGGCGCCGTGACCGCCTTGGCCTCACGGCGGCGGCCCAGCGCGATCATCGGGCGCTCCACCCAGCGGTAGCAGAGGTCGGCGATGCCGATCGCGACCAGCGACACCGGCACCGCGAGCAGCAGGCCGGACGCGCCGGGCGCGAGTCCCACCACGATGCCGTGCGCGATCGACTGGACCAGGTAGATCGAGTACGAGCGCTCGCCGAGGTAGACCATCACCTTGGTGGAGAGCACGCGCTGCGGCAGGCCGGGGCCGAGCAGCGCCGGCATCAGCAACGCGGCGGCCAAGGCGTAGAAGGGCACCACCGCGACGAAGCCGGGGATGTCGAACACGGCCTTGTCCAGCAGGTCGGACAGGGTGGACACGGACAGGTGCGCGCCGACGAACAGCAGGCACACCGCGCCCGCGATCCAGGGCCTGGTCAGCGGCTTGACCATGGCGTAACCACGCGGGTTGTGCATGATCATCGCGAGCAGGCAGCCGATCAGCACGGTGAAGTAGTGCACCGACCAGCCCTTGGGGTCGGCGGCCACGGTGAACGGGATGACGGCCAGCGAGAGCGTCATCAGACCGGCGGTGACCAGCGGACGAGCCCGCGGCAGCAGGGTGAAGGCCAGCAGCGGCCAGAGCAGGTAGAACTTCTGCTCGATGCCCAGCGACCAGGAGTGCCCGTACGGTCCGCCGAGGCCGAACTCGTTGAAGAACACCAGGTAGAGCCCGAAGTCCCGGCCCAGCGGGTTCGAGCTGAACTGCCCGGCGATCAGCAGGCCGGCCGCGGTCAGGAACAGCACCACGAAGTACACCGGCAGGATCCGGAACGCGCGGCGGCGATAGAAGCTCGGCAGGTTGATCCGCCCGGTGCGGGAGTGCTCGCGCAGCAACAGGGTCGTGATCAGGAAGCCGGAGAGCACGAAGAACACCTGCACGCCGAGCCAGCCCTGCAACAGACCGGGGCCGTCGTTGTGGAAGAACACGACGAGCAGCGCGGCGATGGCGCGCACCCCGTCCAGGGCGGGGAACCGCTTCAGCGCGAGGAACTCCCCGTGGCTCATCGGCGCGTTACGAGTGGTGCTCATGGACACTAGTTGCCGATGGACCCCCCGACGTTCCTATGAGGACAGTCACACCGCCGGAGTGGGAACGCGGTCCCGGCCTGCGGCGAAGAGTGTCCATGCCGAACCTGAAGGCGCTGGTCAAACAGGCCGTCGCAGCCGGACCCCCGTCGCCGACCCAAGCCGCCACCGGTCTGACCCCCCGGTGGGAACTCGCCCGCCGCGTGGTGTGGGGACTGTGGTGGCTGATGCTGATCGGCCTGCCGCTGGCCTTCATGAGCCGGTATTTCCTGGACCTCGAGGTCTACCGCAACGGCGGACTCGCGTGGTGGCAAGGAATTCCGCTCTACATCGACTTCCCCGGCCCGCTGCCGGGACCGCGGCTGCCGTTCACCTATCCGCCGATCGCCGCGGTGCTGTTCAGCGTGTTCGCCGCGTTGCCGGGCTGGCTGATGAACACCCTGGTGCTCGCCACCAGCTTCCTGGCGATGACCGCGGTCTGCGTGCTGGTGGCCGGGAAACTGTTCCAGCGCAAGGAAATCGCCTGGACGGTCGGCGCGGGCGCCGCGGTGCTGGCGATCGGCATGGAGCCGGTGATCTCCACCCTCGCCTTCGGCCAGATCAACATCATGCTGATGGCACTGGTGGTCGTCGACTGCTTCGCCGTGCGCGATCCGCGCTGGCGCGGGGTGCTGGTGGGCCTGGCCGCCGCGATCAAACTGACCCCCGCGGTGTTCGTGCTGTACTTCCTGGTGCGCAAGGACTGGCGCGCCGCGGCGAACGCGGTCGGCGCCTTCGTGGTGCTCGCGATGATCGGATTCCTCGCCGCGCCAACGGATTCCACCGAGTACTGGTTCCGCGCGCTCATCGACCCGACCCGCATCGGCGGCCTGGCCTACGCCCCGAACCAGTCCCTGCGCGGCCTGCTGCACCGGCTCAACCCCGGCCCGGAGGCGATTTCCCTGCTGTGGCTGGGACTTGCCGCACTGGTGATGCTGCTCGCGGTCATCGTGGCGCTGCGGGCCAGGGACGAGGTGATCGCGTTGCTGGCCATCGCCGCCGGCGCGCTGCTCGCCTCCCCGGTGTCCTGGTCCCACCACTGGGTCTGGTGCGTGCCCGCCTTCCTGGTCGCCGCCGCCCGCGCCAGGGTCTGGCAGCACTGGGCGCTGCTGCTCAGCGTGCTCGCCCTGTACTGCGCGCAGTTGTTCGCCCTGGTGCCCAGCTCCGAGGACCGCGAACTGCGCTGGACGCTCTGGCAGCACCTCCCCGGCAACGCCTACGTCTGGATCACCCTGGTCGCACTGGTGGTGCTCGCGATCCGGCCTGCCCGGAGCCGTCTGGTCAGTCGATAGCAGGTGCCCGGCCCGCCGCCGGCAGGGTGGCGGGCCGGACACCCGGTGGGCTAACTGCCTGCCGCGTCGAAGATCGCGCTGACCAGTGAGGTCGCGCCGGTGGTGTCCTGGGACAGCTCCCAGTTCATGATGCCGCCGGCGTTGGTCTTGGCCCACTGGGTCTTGCGCTTGATGGTGGGGATGCCGTTGTAGCACTGCTGCGCGCCACTGGCCTGGATGCAGTCCTTCTGCGCGTTGGCCGCGTTCATGGCCACGATCTGGGCGTAGGTCAGGTAGTTCGGCCTGCTGTAGAAGGGCACGCCCAGCACGGCCTTGCTCGCGGGCAGGCCGCGGGCCTTCCAGCCGTTGAGCGAGTCGATCGACCACTGGTAGTTGGCGTGCGGGCTGCCGCCGTCGTAGGCCATGATGTTGAGGAAGTCGACCACGCCGAACACCGCGGGCTGCACGCCGTTGGCGGTGCTGCCGCCGGAGACCACGGCCGCGGTGAGCAGCTTGCCCTTGGGCTTGAGCGCGCCGCTGAGCTGCTGCATCAGCGCGGTGAAGTTGTTGCCGGAGGCACCGGGATCCGGGTACTCCCAGTCAATGTCGACCCCGTCCAGGTTGTACTGGTTGATCACGTTGACCACCGCGTTGACGAAGGCGGTCCTGGTGCCCGCGCTGCGCGCCAGCGCCTCGAAGGCCGAGTCGTTGCCGTTGTTCCAGCCGCCGATCGCCAGCGACACCTTGACGCCGTTGTTGTGCCCCTGGGTCACCAGCGAGCGCAGCTTGTTCGGGTCCGGGATGGCCTGCAGGGTCCCGTTCGCGTTGGGCAGCGCGAAGGCGTAGTTGATGTGGGTGAGCTTGCGGTACTGGATGGTGTTCACGTTGCCGGACCAGGACGGCATGTAGCCCACGCTGCGGAAACCGGGCGGCAGTGCCTGCACCGCGGTCGGTTCCACCGCTGCCTTCTCCACCGGGGCCGCGCTGCTCGGCGCGGCGAGTCCCATGGTGATCGCGGCCGCCGCCGTGACCAAGGCGATTCCCGTTGTGGCCCAACGAGAGCGAACCATACGCGAACGAATGGCAATCGATTGCATAGCGATATATCCCTTTCAGGGCAGGGGCTGAACGGGTGCTGCGGCGCGCGTACGAAGCCAGGCCGCGGCGGCAGGGGGCGGCAGCGACGTCGGACGCGTGACCGGAAACCGGTTTCCGCTACTGGGCGGAACCGGTGGTTATGGTGAGGTTGTATTGGCCAGAGCGCACACCAGTGACGGTGTCTTCACAGACACATCCCTCCTGGCAGCGGGCGAGGGTCAGCCTACTGCATGACTTGAATCAAGTCACGGCAAAAGCGCGATGGGTCCAGACCAAAGTGGTCTGGACCGGTGGGGCGGGTGGCGGCCCGCCCGCGCTCAGGTGGTGATCAGCTTGTCCGGATCGGCCACCGGGTACTCGAGCTGGAGGTTCTTGTACTCGTCCTCGATGCCGGAGTTGTGGATCTGGATCGCCAGCGGTCCGACCCTGGCCGCCTTCTTGTCCTTGAACGCCAGCACCTCGGTGGCCTTGCACCTGGTGGCCCCGTCCGGCAGCGGGCAGCAGGCCATCCGCGCGATCCCGGTGGCCTGGTTGCCCACGATCTCGCACTGGGTCCACTTCTTCACGTCCCACTTGGGGTGGGGGTACTTGGTGAAGAACTCCTTGCCGCTGTTGTTGTGCCCCGGCCGGTAGTCCCAGTGACCGCCGTTGGGCGGCTGGAACTGGATGGCGCCCAGTCCGTTGATCGGCTGGGTGACGCCCCAGATCAGCACCGAGGGCGCGTGGTTGCCCTTGACCTGGCGCAGGTGGAACAGCCAGCGGAAGGTGCCTGCCTGCTGCTTGTTGTAGTACAGCCAGCCCCTGGACTTGCCGGTGCTGTGGATCGCCCCGTCCTTGACCAGGTACTCACCCGGTTTGGATGCGGTCCAGCCGTCGAGGGTTTTCCCGTCGAACATGGGCTTGAGCACCGGGTCGGCTGCCGCCGGCGTGGCGAAAGCCGTGCCCAGCAACACGATCCCGGCCAGCAGTGTCCATAGTGGACGACGAAGCATGGTGACCATCCTTCCCGCAACGAAAACGTTTTCATTGGGGCGGTGGAACCGAGGCTACGAGCGTGCCGAGGACAGCGTCAACCCGCGTCATCCGTTCGGTCGCGGGCGATATGCCCGGCCGCGCGGGGCGACCGGGCATATCGGGCGAATCAGCTACCGCAGGCGGTGGTCAGCTTGGCGAGCTGGTCGGTCTTGGTCTTGAGCCAGGTGGCCAGCGCCTCCGGGCCGAAGTCCTTCAGCGTCACCGAGTTCATCGTCTTGGCCATGTCGTCGATGGCGGTCTTGAGCGTGGTGTCGCCGGCCTTGGCGGCCAGCGCCTCCAGCTCCTTGGCCTTCTTCTGGCTCTCTTCGAGGGCCTTCTGCGGGTCCGCGGCGTTCGGGGTGAAGCCGGCCAGCTTCAGCGCGTCGATGCACAGCGTGGCCTTGTTGGCCGCGTCGCCCACCTTGTTCGCGGTGTCGGTCGCCTGCTGGAGCGCGCCGCAGCCGGCAAGGCCGCCGAACAGGCCCAGGGTCAGCAGAACGGTGGCCACTGGACGAGCTGCGCGCATGCCGTATCTCCGATCATCGAGTGTCTGTTAAGTCCGACTCTACCGGTGCGCGGATCCCGGGGTCGGGGCTTGACTGAAGATCATCTGCCCAGTCCGCGCCAGAACTCCGCCTGGTGCCCGGCGGCCAGGTCGACCGGCCCGATGCCGTCACGACTCGGGGCCAGGGCCTGGACCAGGTCGGTTGCCGGGGTGGACGGTGCCCAGCGGGGGCGGCCGGGGCCGTTGGGATCGCCGGTGCGGGCGAACCGGGTCCAGTAGTCGATCATCGTGTTGGCCAGTTCCCGCTGATCAGGGCGGAGTCGGGTGCCGGTGAAGTACTCGGCGGCGAACAGGTAGTTAAGTTCGGCGGCGTGGAAGGCCCCGGTCCGGTAGCTCAGCGGGGCGACGGTGCTCACCCAGGGCGCCTCGGTGTCGGCGAACTCGTAGGCGTAGGTCGGCACGTGCCGGGCCAGCGCGCGGTGGGTGGTCGCGGCGGCGCGGGCCCAGTAGGCGTCGGTGAGCACCGCGGTCATCGCCTCGGACGGACTGCCGTAGCCGGTCAGCGGGTACTCGGCGGCGATCCTGGCCGCGTCCGACTGGCCGAAGATCGCGGTCAGTTCGGCTGGGTAACTCGCCGCGGACACCGGTGGCAGGCCGAGCAGTTCGCGGGCCAGGAAGGTGGCGTGCTCGTCCCGGGTGGTGCCGTGCATGACCGGGACCCGGTTGAACCGGCCTGCGGCCAGCGCCGCCACCGGATCCAGCGGCAGGATCGGATCGCCGGTGACCGGGCCGAGTTCGTGCCCGGCCTTGGCCAGCAGTTCCGCCGCGGGTTTGGCGTGCAGGCAGGTGGCGGCGGTGGCGGGCTCGGTGCAGCCGAGCCGGGTGGCGAAGGCGGTCGCGTCCGCCTCGGCCCTGGCCTTCGGGCGGGGCAGCCAGGTGCCGGAGGTGGGCCAGGAGGTCATCGCACACGGTCCACTTTGGACGATCGCGCGGTGGAACAACCCGGCCGAGCGGGGCGAGAACAGGTGCGCGCAGGCGCTCACCCCACCGGCGGACTCGCCGAAAACCGTGACGTTGCCGGGGTTCCCGCCGAACGCGGCGGCGTTGCGGCGCACCCAGTGCAGTGCGGCCTGCTGGTCCTGGATGCCCAGGTTGCCCGCGTCCAGCGCCGGATGGGCCAGGAAACCGAACACGCCGAGGCGGTAGTTGAGCGTCACCACCACCACGTCGGCGCGGGCGGCCAGCGCGGCCGGGTCGTACTTGCTGCCGGCCCCGTTGCGGAAACCGCCGCCGTGCAACCACACCAGCACCGGCAGCGGCCGGGTGCCGCGGACCTTCGGCGTGGTCACGTTGAGGTACAGGCAATCCTCGGCCGTCCTGGCCTGCTCGCCGAGGATGCCCCGGTTCTGCGCGCACTCCGGGCCGGGGCGGCGGGCGTCCCGGATCCCGCGCCAGCGCGGTGCCGGCCGCGGCGAGCCCCAGCGCAGCTCGCCGACCGGCGGCGTCGCGTACGGGATGCCCTGGAACGAACGGTGATCCGTGGCCACCGTCCCCAGCACCGGGCCGGTGTCGGTCAACGCCAACGCCGCCGGGCTCGCCGAAGCGACCCCCGTCAGCACACCGGCGCCGAGCACGGCCGCCAGCAGCACCCTGAGCACTCCTGATTTCCCTGTCACCGCGCCAACTCTGGCCCGGCCGGGCCGGGCGCACAGGGAACGCAGCACCCGGATCGGGGGTAGGGCCCGCCCTACCTGACCGGGAACAGGTCGCGGTAGAAGGAGTTCGACCGGAAGCCGTCGTCGTGGTGGGTGGAGGTCCAGGACAGCGGGAAGGTGCCGGTGCGGGCGCGCAGTTCGCCGTCCAGCCGGTAGTCCGGGTGCACGCCGTCGTTGCTGATGGTGGTGGTGAAGGTGATCGACAGCCGGTCGCCGCGGTGCACCGGCAGGCCGCCCGCCGAGAGCGGGGCGTAGACCGGGAGCCAGTTGCAGTGCTGGGACAGTGAGTCGATCGGCTTGTCCGCCGCGGCCACCCACAGCCGCACGCCGAGGGCGAACCCGTGCAGCGTGCCGCGCCGGGTGATCACCAGCTCGCGGTCCTGGGTGCCCTCCGGGGCCAGGTAACCGCCGTAGTCCAGCGGTTCCACCTCGGCCACCCCGGAAAGGTGCGCGCGGCGGCGCAGTTCCGGGATGCAGGCGCGCACGTCGAAGGGTCTGCCCACCGAGCTGAACACGTGTTCCAGGTAGGGTAGGGCCAGTTCGGCGAAGCCGGGGCTGCCGCCGGGCGCGGCGTGGTCGAGGTCCAGCGCGACGATCGTGGTGGTGCTGCGGTGCGGGATGAACACCCCGCCCGGCCGCACCAGCCGGATCCCGGCATCGCGCAGCACCGCGCCAGCGCCCTCCGCGCCACCCAGGTTGCCGATGATCTCCGAGACGCAGACGTCGGCGCGTTCGGGCAGGTCGATGGTGGTGGAAAGGCCCTCCAGCACGGTGACCCGGTCGGCGAACCCGGCTCGTGCCACCGCCTCGCGGGCCTGCCGGGCCGCCTCGGGCAGCACCTCGACCGCCCACACGTGCCTGGCGCCGGCCCTGGCCGCGGTCAGCGCCCAGACCGCCTCCTGACCGGTGCCGATGTCCAGCACGGTGCGGCCGGGCGCGTGCCTGCCGATGGCCGCGGTGTAGCAGTCGTTGCGCACCCGGTCGTTGAGCATGAAGTGGTAGAGCCGGTCGTCGTAGACCGGGTACTCGCCGAGGGAGGGCACCAGCAGCACGGGCGCCTGGCCGCCGGGTTCGCGGGTGCGCACCAGCACCCGGCGGTCCGGCGCGGCGACCTGGGCGATGAAAGAACCGGACAACGGAATTCCCTCCCGAGAGACGGCGGTCATCCCGCGGTGGTCCAGCGCAGCGGCAGGCTTTCCACGCTGAGCTGGACGAAGGCCCGTTCCCGCACCGGGAAACCGGCCGGGATGCGGTAGTCCGGAATGCGCCGGTGCCATTCCTCCAGCGCCACCTTCAGCTCCAGCCGGGCCAGGTGCGCGCCGACGCAGCGGTGAATTCCCCAGCCGAAGGTGAGGTGCCGGTTCGGACTGCGGTCCAGCAGCACCTCCTCGGCCCGGTCGAATTCCCGTGGATCCCGGTTGGCCGCGCCGGAGAGCAGCAGCACCAGATCGCCCGCGCGCATCGGGCAGCCGGCCAGTTCGACGTCCTCGGTCACCCGGCGGCCGTCCAGGATGATGTCGTAGTAGCGCAGCAGTTCCTCCACCGCGCTGGGGATGATCTCCGGCTCGCGCACCACGCGCTCCCGGTCGGCCGGGTTGGTCGCCAGGTGCCAGAACGCGTAGGACAGGTGCGCGGAGATGGTGTCCAGCCCGGCGATGAACAGCACGAACAGCAGGTTCGTCAGCTCCTCGCGCTTGGCCTCGCGACCGTCGATCCGCCAGGTCAGCATCCGGCTGACCAGATCATCGCCCGGCTCGGCCACCCGGCTGTCGACCAGCCGCCCGAAGTAGGCGCGCACCTGCTCGCGCACCTCGTCCAGGTCCTGCTCGGCCTCCTCAGGGCGCAGCACCGCCTCCTCCCAGGCCAGGAAGCGGTCCAGCTCGGTCTGCGGCAGGTCGAGCATGGTCAGGAACACCGCGACCGGCAGCCGCTGGGCGAACTCGGCGACGAAGTCGCAGGAGCCCTTGGCCAGCAGTCCGTCGATCAACTCGGTGACGTGGCCGCGTACCACCGGCTCCAGCGCGCGGGCCCTGGCCGGGGAGAACTCGCTCATCAGCGGTTTCCGCCAGGCGGTGTGCACCGGCGGGTCGAGCTGCATGGGGATGGCCGGATCGACCGGGTCCGGGTCGAGCAGGGACAGGCCGCTGTTGGCGAAGGCGGTGGGATTGCCGAACAGCTCGCGCAACGGTTCCATCCGGCTGACCACCCAGAAGCCGCCGTCCGCGGTGCTGCGGAAGCCGGGACACTCCTCGCGGACGGCGTCGTGCACCGCACGGTAGTGCCCGATGCGCCGCGTGCCCTGCAGATAGCGGAAGTGCTTCTCCGGAACCCCAGCCTCGCCCGGCATGGCTTTTCCTCTTCTCGCGTCGAATACCCCTCGTGCTGCTCAGGAATACCCGTACACATAACCGGAAACCTACGCCGGATAAACGATGGTGATGCACTGGAGGACAGCCTCCAGTGCCTGTTGTGGAATTCCTCTGGGTGCTGCTCGGAAATTCCGCGGCAATCGGAGCACTAAGCCCCGGCGATCTCCTCCGGCGGCACCGCCGAGAGCGTTTCCAGCGCCGCGAGGAACGCGGCCCGCTCCGCCGAGGGCAACCGGGCCAGCACCCGCTCCTCCTTGGCCTGGATCTCGGCCTGTGCCGCCCGTCGCAACGCGGTCCCCCGCTCGGTGATCGACACCAGCCGCACCCGCCGATCCGCCGGATCAGCCCGCCGCTCGATCAACCCCTGCTGCTGCAACCCATCTAGGACCCCGATGATCCGCGTCTTGTCCGCCCCGATGGCCTGCGCCAGCGCCGCCTGCGTCCGCACCGGCCCCTCATCCAGCGCGGTCAGCACCGAATAAGCCCACATTGACACCCCGTGCGCCCGCAACACCGGCAGCTCGGCCGCGACCAGCCCCCGCACCAGCGGCCCGATCATGGCCGCGAGATCGCGACGGCGCCCGGTCATGGGGGCAGCTTACTGACCTTGACGAGATCGTATGCGCGTGCACATCATATGCACATGCTTACGACTGACCTACGGCAACTGAACCGACGAGCGGTACTGGACAGCATCACCGCGGTAGACCGGATCAAACCCACCGACCTGGGCCGCCCAACCCCCTGCGCGGACTGGACGGTCGAGGACCTGCTGGCCCACATGACGGTGCAACACCACGGCTTCGCCGCCGCGGCCGAGGGTGACGGCGCCAACCCGGCGGTGTGGGAGGTGCGACCACTCGGCGCGGACCCGGTGGCGGAGTACCGGGAAGCGGCGGACCGGGTACTCGCGGCGTTCGCGGCGCCGGGGGCACTGGAGCGGGATTTCGCACTGGCCGAGTTCGGGGTGACGGTGCCGGGGTGGCGGGCGGTGGGGTTTCACCTGATCGATTACGTGGTGCACGGGTGGGATGTGGCTCGGGCGCTGGGGGATTCGTATCGGTTGGCGCCGGAGTTGGTGGAGGTCGCGTTGGGGATCGCGTTGGCGGTGCCGGATGACGAGAGCCGGGGGCAGCCGGGGGCGCCGTTCGGGCCGGGGGTGCCGGGGGAGGGGGTGGGGCTGGATCGGATTCTGCTGGCGCTGGGGCGTTCGCCGCACTGGCCGGCCTGATTTTTCTTGGGCAGACGATGGTGGGCTGGTAGCCTGCTTTGTTTGTGGAGGACTGGGACGAAATTCATGGGTTCGGGTCGCCGGGCGAGTACGCCCGATTCCTGCTGTGGATTGCCGAAGCAGTGGCGGAAGGTGCGCTTCGCGAGATCCCGGTGGGATCCAGGTATTCCGAATACTGTGAGGAGCGCTGGTATCGCGCTGTTTCCGGGCAGGCGTGGAGGGTTGTCGGCCCGGATTTTCCCTTTACCGGAGCATTCTTGAAGGTTGAGTAGCTGGTTGGTCAGGGGGCGGCGTGGGGAATCGGTTTCCGGTCGAGGTCGAGCGGTTGTTGCTGGTCGCGGGATGGAGTCCGGGTCGCGCGGTTGAGGCGGACCCATGTCTGGCGGCTTGGCGTTCGCTGGGGCTTGATGCCGAGGCTGGGCCGGTGGACTTCGTGCGTGAGTTCGATGGGCTGTTCGTGCGTCATCCGCCATATATCGATGCTGCTGGCGTGCGGCACTGGGATCACACGCGATTTGATGTTGCCGGATCGGTTCAGGGCATCTCACCGCTGATGCATCGCGAGTATTCTGGTCTGGCCGGTATGGATCTTTATCCGGTGGGGGAGAATCGATGGCACGCGACATTGCTGGCCGGTGCCGATGGCGGGCTGTTCTGTGGGGTCGACAACTATCTGCTCGGCTACTTCGGCAGGTTGGACGCGGTGGTGGCGGAGATTTGCCGCGGAGTGCGTCCAGTTCTGGTAGGAGAGTGGGAGCTGGGTTCGGACTGACGCGGTGTCAAGGTGCAACTCTGGTGGCGGTCAAAGTGGCAGGCGTTCAGGGTGAGACCAAGTGGAGACCTTGGCATTTCTGCTGAATTCTCGGATTCGGACATTCAAGAGGTGGCCGAGGGCTTCAGCCCGAAGCCCAGGACAGGTGAGGTTTCATGACGCTGGGCGAACTGGTGGAGTCCATCCGGGAATGCGACGAGGACTCCACCATCTTCGTGGCCGACGTCCCCGTGCTCGAGCCGTCAACCCCGGCCGTGCTGGTGCCCGAAGAGCGCGAGGACGAGGCGCCCGAGGGGATGCGGTACTTCCTGGAGGTGTTCATCGCCTGGGAGGTACTCGTGGTCTGGTCCGCCAATCGCGGTGGCGCTGAGCCGGACAGCGCACAGAAATTCGAGGCAGTGGTCTGGTACGCGGAGAATGACGCCTACCTGCCGGAGAACTGACGTAACCGACCCCGCTCAGGGTCGTTCCGGAAGGTTCTCGCGCTCGGATCTGGTCGCTGAAAGTGATTTTCCCGTTTGGACTGAGACTGCTGGATGAGGGTCCGATATTGCTAGGCGCCAGGGGCTTCAGCCTCAGTGGTCGAACCTGACTTCTGTTGGGGTACAACAGCTTTGGCGCCCCGTTGCCTCGGGCCGCCACGGACAGCCGGGCGAGAGCACCGGGGCGATCGCCTCCCGATGACAGGGACGGCCGCTGAATCACCGGTCCGAGCTGGTCAGACGGTCGGCCTGTCGTCGCGCTGCGTAGTTACCCTGTTCGGCCTATCGCAACTTCGCAAACCAGCTGCCTATAGTTCGCCCCGCGGTTTCTGGCCGCGCGTCTGGGGGGCGCTGCCACGTTCTGGTCTGTAAGGACCACGTGGTTCTTTAGGGGGAGTTGGTTTGAGGTTCGGCGCTGAGCGCTGCCTTGTGCAGCGCGTGATTCGTGCTGCCGTCATCACGACGGCGGCCGCGGTTGCACTGTCCACAGTGGTCATACCGGCCGTTGCCGCACCCGCGGCGCCTGCCAGGGAGACCGGGTCCGAATCCGCGGCACGTGCCGCGGCGAAACAGCAGAACAAGCCGGTCCCGGTCGCGTCCAAGACCACCGAGACCGGCCAGGTCGTGGCCAATCCGGATGGCAGCTTCACGCTCACCGAGCACGTCCAGCCGGTCCGGGTCCGCCGCGGCGACCAGTGGGCCCCGATCGACCTGACCCTGCGCAAGCGCGCCGACGGCCTGGTCGAACCGGCCGCGTCACCAGTGGATCTGCGGTTGTCCGGTGGGGGCGCGCAGAAGCTGGCGGTGCTGGGCCGGGACGGCCGGGAGGTCGGCCTCGGTTGGGAGGGTGCGCTGCCCACCCCGGTGCTCACGGGCGCGACCGCGACCTATGCCGAGGTCTACCCCGGCGCTGACCTGGTCGTAAGGGCCACGCTCACCGGGTTCAGCCAGTTGCTGGTGGTCAAGAACGCCGAAGCGGCGAAGAACCCCAAGGTGCGCAAGGTCGTCTTCGACTCACACACGAAGAACGTCACCCTCGGCCTGGTGCCGCCGCCAGCCGGTGGGCGCAGCGCCCCGGCCGTCGGCAACGGCACTGACCTGCAGGCCGTCGACGCCGAGGGCAAGGTCGTGTTCACCGGCGAGGCGTCCCGGATGTGGGACTCCACCGGCCCCGGCAGCCATGCCGACCGGTTGAACGGGCCTGGTGAGGGCGGCCGGGAGGCGGCCATGGGCGTGGAGCTGGCCGGGGCCAGGCTCGCCGTGGTGCCGGACGCCGCGTTCCTCACCGCCGCCGACACCAGGTATCCGGTCTACATCGACCCGGACTACCAGTGGACGGGCCGGAAGAACCACCACGCGGTCGTGCAAAGCGAGTGGCCGACCGAACGCAACTACGACAAGACCGGCGGCGACCTGAACGACCTCAAGGCCGGCTACGCCAGGGAGCGTGGCGTCTGGATGGTCTCCCGGTCGTTCGCGGAGCTGGACATCGTCCGCGTGCACGGCACCACCATCCACTGGGCCGAACTCAAGACCACGGTCGTGCATTCGGCCGCCTGCAACAACCTGCCGACCCAGGTGTGGGTGACCGGTGGCATCGATCCCGGCACGACCTGGAAGCACCAGCCCAACTGGAACCGGCGGCTGGGGGACATCAGGCAGCAGAACAACGCGACGTACTGCCGCACCGACGGTCAGGCCAAGGTCGATGCCGGTGACGTTGTGCGGCAAGGAGTCGCCGAAGGCTGGCGGAACGTGACCTTCGGGTTCCGCGCGGACAACGAGGGCAACAAGGACCACTGGCGGCGCTTCGACCTCAACCCCCGCCTGGAGATCGGCTACAACACCCCGCCGAACCCGCCGACCGAGCTGAGCATGGAGGTCGGGCAGATCCCCTGCGTCCGTGGGCCGAACCGGCCGATGGTGTTCACCAAGACCCCGCGGCTGCGGGCCCGGCTGTCCGACCCGGACTCCGGTGCGTTGCTGGACGCCGGTTTCCGCGTGCTGAAGGGCACTCCGGAGCAGCACACCTGGGACGGCAACGAGACCAGGGTCGACAAGATCCCCTCAGGTGAGTTCGCCGAGGTCAAGGTGCCCGAGGGCGTGATCACCGACGGGCAGGTCTACACCTGGCACCTCTGGGCAGGCGATTACGAGGCGTCGGCCTGGTCGGAGATGTGCGAGTTCACGGTCGACTTCCAGGACCCGGGCATCCCGGCGGTCTCCTCGACGGACTATCCGGCGGGCAAGGCATCCGGTGGCGCCGGGCAGACCGGCCGGTTCCAGATCATGGCCAACGGCACCAACGACGTAGAGCACTACCTGTACTCCTTCACTGACGAGGAGAGCGACGATCCGAAGAACCGGGTCAACGCCAACGGCATCGGCGGGGACGCGGTGGTGCACTGGACGCCCGCGCTGGAACGCCCGCAGACGATGTACGTCCGCTCGGTCGACCGCTCCAGCAGGCGCTCGCCGATCCACCGGTACCAGTTCATCGTCAAGCCGCACGACGTGGCCACCGCGGGGCTCCAGGCACACTGGAAACTGGACACCGACCTGAGCGACTCTTCCGGCAACAACCGTTCGCTCGCACCGGAAGGCGCTCCCGCGCAACGGGCCGAGGGCTATCGTGGCCGGGCCAGTCAGTTCGACGGCGTTGACGACCGGATGCTGCACCGGGGGCCGGTGCTGGACACCTCCAGGAGCTTCTCCGTCTCGGCCTGGGTCAAGCTGGACCGGGACAACAACTGGGCCACCGTGGTCAGTCAGGAGAGCACCGACCCCAGCCACAAGGTCAGCTCGTTCTTCCTGCAGTACGCCGACGGGCCGGACCGCTGGGCCTTCGCCATGCCCAACAAGAGCGATCCCTCCGGCGGCACCGCGCGAGCGCTGTCCACCGCACCGCCGAAACTGGGCATGTGGACCCACCTGGTCGGCGTGTACGACGCCGCAGGCGGGAAACTCTCCTTGTACGTCAACGGTATTCGCCAACAGGAGGCCGCGGTCACCGGCTGGTCCGGCGCGGGCGACCTGGTGATCGGCGCGGCCAGGTGGGACGGCGGGCTCGTCGACTACTTCCCCGGCACGGTGGACGACATCCGGGTCTACAACCGGGTGCTGGTGCCGGCCGAGGCCGCGTTCCTGACCAACCAGCCCATCTCCCGGGCGCACTACGTGCTCCAGGAGGGCAACGGCACCACCACACGGGACGCGGTGACCGGCCGGGACGCGCAGTTCCACGGCGGGGTCAGCTGGTCGGCGGAGGAGTACACCGCGGTCCGGCTCAACGGCGAGCCCGGTCCCAACGGCGGTCACCTGGTCGGGCCCCGGCCAGGCTTCCGGACCGACCAGTCCTTCACGGTCTCCGCCTGGGTCAGGGCGGAGTCCCTCGACAATCGGGCGCACACCGCGGTCAGCATCGGCGACCCCAAGTACTCGCCGTTCCTGTTGCAGTACCGGCCGGAGCAGGGCAAGTGGGGATTCCTGCTCTCCTGCTCGGACCGGGAGCCCTGCGGGCGGACGGTGCTGTCCAGTGAACCGGCCAGGGCCGGGGAGTGGGTGCACCTGACCGGTGTCTACGACGCGGTCGCCGGTGAGGCGCGGATCTACGTGGACGGCCTGTTCGCCGGCCGGGAGCAGAACGTCAGCGGCTGGAACAACTCCGGCGACCTGCTGATCGGCCGGGCGCAGTGGGGCGAGCAGGCCACGGACTACTTCAAGGGCGCGGTGGACGACGTGAAGGTCTTCGCCGGTGTGCCCAGCGACGCCGAGATCCTGCAACTGAAGAACCGTTCCTGATCATGGTGAATCGGCCTCAGGGCCGAGCTGAGGAGGGGGCAGTCATGAGGGTCCGAACATTCTGGCGCGCCGTGGCGCTGGTCGCGGGGGTGAGCCTGGCCGTGACACCGGCCTCGGCCATCGCCGCGCCGGCCGCCGCGGCGGTCACCAGACCTGAGCCGCAGAAGGAACGCTCGGTTCCGGGCGGGCCGGTGCCGGTCCAGCCTGCGCCGGTCAGCGAGACCGACACCAGGGCGATCAGTGCACCGCCACAGGTCTCCTGGCCTGCCAAGGGGACCGCGGACGTCGAGTTGCCCGCCGGGCGGGCAACGCCACAGGGGAATGCTCAACCGTCCACTGTGGACTATCGCAAGGCCGGGGACCTGCCGGTCGCGATCGGTGTCCTGCCCGCGCAGGCATCAGCCCGTTCGGCGCCCGCTGATCCGGGCAAGGTCCGGGTGGAGGTCCTCGACCGCGCGGAGGCGGTCAAGGCCGGTGTTCCCGGCGTGCTGCTGAAGGTCACCGACGCCGGTGGCACCGCGGGCCGCGACCTGTCGGTCCGGCTCGACTACCGCGGGTTCGCCGAGGCATACGGCGGCAACTACGGTTCCCGGCTGCGCCTGGTGCAGTACCCGGAATGCGTGCTGAGCACGCCGGAGCGGGCCGAGTGCCGGAGCGGGACCCCGCTCCGCGGCGACAACCACGCCAAGGACCGGTCGCTGACCGGCGCGGTCACCCTCGCCGAGCCCTCCTCGCCCGGCCGGGCCGCGGTCGGCACGAACGCCGTGCTGGCCGCCGAACCGGGTGCGGGCAGCAACGGAGGTTCTTACCAGGCAACGGATCTGGCCGCCTCGGCGAGCTGGCAGGCCGGCGGTTCCAGTGGTGACTTCAGCTACTCGATCCCGGTCAAGGTGCCGCCGTCGCTGGGCGGGCCCGCGCCGAGCGTCGGGCTGTCCTACTCCTCCGGCTCCGCGGACGGGCGGACCAGTGCCACCAACAACCAGGCGTCCATGGTCGGTGACGGCTGGGACCTCAGCGCGGGTGGCTATGTCGAGCGCAAGTACCGGTCCTGCACCGAGGACCAGTACAAGAACGGCGACAAGAACAAGAAGGGCAACCAGGGCGAGCGCCGGACCGGCGACCAGTGCTACGACACGGACAACGCGACCCTGATGCTCGGCGGCACCTCCTCAGAGCTGGTCTGGGACGCGCCCAACAGGCGCTGGCGCTCGAAGAAGGACGACGGCGCCTACATCGAGTTGCTCAAGGGCGCCGACAACGGTGACAACGACGGTGAGCACTGGAAGGTCACCTCGACCGACGGCACCCAGTACTTCCTGGGGCGCAACAAGCTTCCTGGCTGGGACGGCGCCAAGCGGCACCCCACGACCAACTCGGCGTGGACGGTGCCGGTCTTCGGTAACCACAGCGATGAGCCCTGTTACAAGCCCGAGTACGCCGCGGCCTGGTGCCAGCAGGCGTGGCGGTGGAACCTCGATCAGGTCATCGACCCCAAGGGCAACATCACCGTCTACTACTACAACTACGAGGAGAACCACTACGGCCGCAACGCCACGCCAGAGGCAGGCACGTTCTACGTGCGTGCCGGGCACATCGACCGCATCGAGTACGGCCTGCGCGAGGACAACGCCTACGCGGCGGCGCCGTCGAAGGTGCGGTTCGAGACGGCCGAGCGCTGCCTGCCCTCCGGCGCGATCACCTGCGCGCCGGGACAGCTGAACAAGGACACCGCGAAGTCCTGGCCGGACGTGCCGTTCGACCAGATCTGCGCGCCGAACACCAGGTGTGAGAGCCAGCTCTCCCCGGTCTTCTTCACCCGCAAGCGGTTGACCAAGGTGGTCACCGAGGTGCTGCGTGAGGTGCCGAACGCCCAGCCTCGGCACTTCGAGGTCGACTCCTGGAGTCTGCGGCACATCTTCCCCGACTCAGGCGATGCCCTCTCGCCCGTGCTGTGGCTGGCCGGCGCCACCCGCTCCGGGCACGTCGGCGGCACCGCGTCCCTGCCGGAGATCACCTTCGGCGGGACCTCCATGCCGAACCGGGTGGGCACCATCGACCGGCTCACCTCGGTCACCCGGTACCGGCTCACCGGAATCCGCGGTGAGGGCGGCGGGAACACCACGGTCAAGTACGCCGAGCCCGAGTGCAAGAAGGGCGATCCACTGCCCGCGCCCGAGGCGAACACGCTGCGCTGCTACCCGACGTGGTGGAGTCCGGAGGGCGCGCCGGAACCGCTGCTGGACTGGTTCCACAAGTACGTGGTGACCAGCGTGCACGAGGGCGACAACGTCGGCGGCTCCACCCTCCTGAGTACCGAGTACCAGTACCCGGACAAGGGCGGCGCCTGGCACTTCGACGACAACGACTTCGGCAAACCGGAGCACCGGACCTACTCCGCCTGGCGCGGGTACCAGAACGTCCGCGTGATCAAGGGGGCCGCCGGCACGGTCCAGTCGATGAACGACACCGTCTACCTGCGCGGGATGGACGAGGATCGCCTGCCAGGTGGCCGGAAACGGGACGTCTGGGTCACCCCGGGCAAGGGCAAGGCGGTCGAGGATCACGAGGCCCTGCAAGGGTTCGTGCTGGAGACGTTGGAGCACAACGGCGGCAAGGTCGTCTCGGCCTCGGTCAACCAGCCCTGGCTGAAAGGACCCACCGCGACCAGCGGTGACGACCGGTCCTTCCTGGTGCAGACCGCGGAGGTGCACGGCCGCGCCCTGATCGCCGGGGACAAGTGGCGGGAAACCCTGGTCCGCAAGACCTTCGACGAGGAGTTCGGCACCCCGCTGACCGTCGATGACGCGGGTGACCTCGCCGTCACCGGTGACGAGAAGTGCACGCAGAACACCTATCTGCGCAACCGGGACCGCTGGCTGCTGACCTACTCCGCGCGGGTCCTGACCGTGGCGCTGCCCTGTGCGGCGGCGCCGGGCAAGGACAGCGACCGGATCAGCGATGTCCGTTCCGCCTACGACTATCAGGAGGCGGGGAAGGCGCCTACCGGCCGTGGCGAGGTGACGAAGGTCGAGCGCTGGAACGGCACCGGCTACCAGACGGTGAGCGAGAGCAGGTTCGACCCGTACGGCCGCACCGTCGAGACCACCGACGTGGACAAGAAGAAGAGTTCCACCGCCTACAGCCCGGCGGGCGGCCTGCCGGTCCGGACGATCACCTCCACCAACCAGTTGCAGCACACCTCGGTCAAGACCCTGGAACCGGCGTGGGCGATCCCAGTGGCCGAGACCGGGCCGAACGGGGAACGCGCCGACCTGGCCTACGACCCACTCGGCCGGATGCTGAAGGTGTGGCCGCCGAGCAAGCCGAAGGTCAACGAGGCGACCCCGGCGAGTACCGAGTACAGCTACGAGTACCGCCCAGACAAGCCAACCGCGGTCACCACGAAGTCGTTGCAGGAGAAGGGCGGCCACACGATCTCGGTCGCGCTCTACGACGGCTTGCTGCGGCCACGGCAGACGCAGACGCCCAGCGCCAGCGGTGGCCGGGTGCTCAGCGACACCTGGTATGACTCCCGCGGTCTGGCCTGGAAGACCAACGGCGCCTACTACAACCAGGATTCGGGTCCGACCACCGAACTGCTCGGGGTGAAGGACACTGAGGTACCGAACCAGAGCGTCACCCACTACGACGGCATGGCCCGGCCGCTGGAGGTGATCCAGCTCAAGGGCACCCGGCAGGACCAGGTGGAGCAGCGGCGCACCAGCAGCCGCTACGAGGGCGACCGCACGCACGTGCTGCCGCCGACCGGCGACACGGTCACCTCGGTGATCAGCAACGCCCAGGGACAGGTAGTCGAGCGCCGCCAGTACCACGGCCAGATCCCGGACGGGCCCTTCGACGCCACGACCTACAGCTACACCAAGGCCGGTCAGCTGGAGACGGTCAAGGACCCGATGGGCAACACCTGGCGCTACGAGTACGACGCGCTGGGCCGCAAGTTCAAGGACCACGACCCGGACAAGGGCACGACCACCTACGCCTTCAACGACACCGACCAGCTGACCTCGACCACGGACTCCCGCGGCCGGACGGTGGCCTACTCCTACGACGTGCTCGGCCGCAAGGACGGCATGTACGAGGGGGCAGTCGGCGGGAAGAAGCTGGCTGAGTGGACCTTCGACACCCTGAAGAAGGGGCTGCCGACCGCGTCCACCCGGTTCGTCGACGGTCAGGCGTACACGTCCAAGGTGGACTGGTACGACGGCGCGAACCGGCCGACCAAGACCTCGGTGGTCGTCCCCGCGCGGGAGGGCGGTCTGGCGGGCACCTACACCTTCAGCGCGAAGTACTCGCCCAACACCGGTCAGCTCGAACAGAGTTCGATGCCCGCGGCGGGCGGCCTGCCCGCGGAGACGATCGCGCACGACTACAACACGCTCGGCATGCCGACCAAGACCTTCGGCATCGAGACCTATGCCGATGAGCACAAGTACTCGCCCTACGGCGAGACCATGGGGCTCACCTACGGCTCCGGCGGCAAACGGGTCTGGACAGACAATTTCTACGAGGAGGGCAGCCGGCGGGCCGAGCGGACGTCCATCACCAGCGGTTCGGCCGAGACCGCCAGGGTGGCCGACCGGAACTACCGCTACGACAAGGCCGGCAACATCACCCGCATCGCGGACACGCCCGAGGGCGGCCCGCAGGACGTGCAGTGCTTCCGGTACGACTACCTGCGCCGGATGACCACCGCGTTCACCCCGTCCACCGGCGACTGCCAGGTTCCGTTGGAGCAGAAGAACATCGGTGGTGCGGCTCCGTACTGGTACGACTTCACCTTCGACAAGATCGGCAACCGCAAGACCGAGGTGAAGCACGCTCCGCAGGGTGACACCACCCGCACCTACCATTACCCGGCGCCAGGAGCGGGCGCGAGCCAGCCGCACACCGTCCGCTCCGTGGAGCAGGCGGGGCCAGGCGGGACGCGCAAGGACGAGTTCGGCTACGACGCCACCGGCAACACCACCACCCGCAAGGTCGCGGGTTCCACCCAGACCCTGGACTGGGACGTCGAGGGCAAGCTGAGCACGGTCACCGAGGCCGACGGCAAGAAGTCGCAGTACGTCTACGACGCCAGCGGTGGCAGGTTGCTGCGGAAGGAGAACGGCCGCACCACGCTGTACCTGCCGGGTATGGAGCTGACCATGCCGGACGGCGGTCAGCCGACCGCCAAGCGGTACTACGCCCACGGCGGTGCGACCGTGGCCGTCCGAGGTTCGGTCTCCGGGCTGAACATGACCTTCGGCGATCACCAGGGCTCACCGACGACGTCCATCAACGCCGCGACCGGCGCGGTGGACCGCCGCTACCAGGACCCGTTCGGCCAGACCCGGGCACCACTGGCCGACTCCTGGCCGGATGACAAGGGCTTCGTCGGCGGCGTCAACGACAGCAGCGGCCTGACCCACATCGGCGCCCGCCAGTACGACGGCGCGACCGGCCGCTTCATCTCAGCCGACCCGATCATGGACCTGGCCGACCCCCAGCAGATCAACGGCTACTCCTATTCCAACGGCAACCCGATCACCTTCTCTGACTCGACCGGCTTGGCCATGGACTGCCGGCCGACCTGTCTCTACGAGGGCGAGAACTTCAACCGCGTGACCCCGCCTGGTTGGAGCCGCGAGCAGCGAGTGCGGGATGAGAACGCACGTATTGCTCGAGTGAAGGTCAAGACGGACGAGAAGAATGCCAAGAATGCTCGGCAGGAGAAGGCCAGGAACCAGGCTGGAGTCAGTCAGGAGGAATACGAGGAGGCCAAGCGTCTCGCCGCCAAGCGTGTCATCGACATTGTCCTGGATGCGGCCGGCGAGATCCTGAAGGACATCACCGGCCTGAACGACATGGAAGACTGTTTCGTCAAGGGCGACTTCTGGGGCTGTGCGTCCCTGGCGTCGAACCTGATCCCCGCGGCGAAACTGTTCACCGGTCTGGCGAAGCTCTATGACGGGATCAGACGGGCGATCAGCGCGGTCAGCACCTATTTCGAGAAGATCGGGCCGGCGAAGGCGTTGCTGGCCAAGGTCGACAAGGTCGCCGATGATCTGAAGACCGATGGCGGGTCGTGTCCGATCCGGAGTTTTGTGCCGGGGACGCGGGTGTTGCTGGCTGATGGGTCGAGCAAACCGATTGAAGAGATACGGATAGGCGATCGTGTGCAGGCGGCTGATCCGGAGACGGGTGAGTCGGGGGCTCGGGCGGTTGTCGGCACGGTGACCAATGAGAGTGTCAAGCGGTTGGTGACTGTCACTGTTGACACTGATGGTGATCGTGGTGAGGCGACCGGGTCGGTTGTGGCCACCGACAATCACCCGTTCTGGGTGGACAGCCAGCGACGCTGGGTTTATGCCCGTAATCTTGCAGCTGGCGATCAGGTGCTGGATGCTGCCGGGGCGCAGGTTTCCGTGGTGGCGACAAGTGAGCGCGTCGCGGTGCAGCGCGTATATAACCTGGCCATCGACGATATTCATACCTACTTCGTCTTGGCTGGTTCGACTGCAACTTTGACCCACAACTGTCCTGAGGGGGACAGTAGTGAGCCGAAAGAGTATGGCCCTTACAGTCGTGAAGAGTCCAGATCGCAACCTCCCGAGGTTGCTGACATGCAGGTTGACTCTGGAGAGCTTTGGGGGCGTCCGTACATGAATGGCGTGGGAAAGCCAGTCGTTCAAGCGTATAATCGCCCCTTGCCGGAGGGTGTGCGTGGAATTGAGTTCTACACTACGGTAAGGCCGAACTTTAAGGCCTCGCCCGCCCCTGAGGTTCGGTGGTATGCGGGAGATGAAGGTGTGATCTTTGATGATGATTTTGCTAAGATTCCAGCGCGAATTACTAAAAACACTCAGACGGGGCGAACGTAGGTGGCTATGCGAATAGTGCCGGGTGGGTCAGATTTGCCTGAGGTCGAGCTGTATCCGGTTGCTACTCTTTGTTGGGATCCGGATGAGTTGGTCAAGGTCTTGGGTATTGACCTTGTCTTTGTGGACGTGGATACGGGTCTGGATGATGCTAAGATGGCCTCCATTGTGCTGCCTTCTGGGACAGTGGTTGTCCTGCTTAAGCACGAGAGGAGTCGAGTTCGTGGTACCCAGCTGCATGCGGACTCGAAGATTTTGGCTCGGGTCGTGCTAGACGAGTTCCTTGCGGAATCCGGAATTGATCGACACAAGGTCACCTGGGTCCGTGAGGATGAGTGAATTTGCGTTGAGATAAGAGTTGGTCGCGATCGGTGTGGGACACGGACTGCCGTGTCCCACACCGATCAGCCGTTCAGAGCGTCTTCTCCAGGCGGGTGGCCAGGAGTTTGATGAAGCGGGATGGGTCGGGCAGGTCGCCGCCCTCGGCCAGCAGCGCCATGCTGTAGAGGAGTTCCGCGGTTTCCGGCAGGGACTCGTCTTCCGGGCGTTCGGTGTGTGCCGTGCGCAGGCCGGTGACCAGCGGGTGGTCCGGGTTCAGCTCCAGGATGCGCTTGATGGGCGGGAGGGGCTGGCCCATTGCCCGGTACATCTTTTCCAGGTTCGGCGTGAGGTCGTAGGTGTCGCCGACGATGCACGCGGGGCTGGTGGTGAGGCGGGTGCTGAGGCGGACTTCCTTGACGGTGGCTTCCAGGGTGGTGGTGAGCCAGGTCAGGAGGGGTTCGTAGTCTTTCTGCTGGATTTCCCTGGCGGCTTCGGTGGCCTTCTTCTCTTCCTCGGTGTCGAGGTCCACCTGGCCCTTGGCGATGGACTGGAACTGCTTCTCGTCGAAGTCGGTGACCGAGTCCACCCACATCTCGTCGATGGGGTCGGTGAGGATCAGGACCTCGTAGCCCTTGGCGGCCAGCGCTTCCATGTGCGGGGAGTTCTCGATGGCCTGGCGGGATTCGCCGGTCAGGTAGTAGATGTGCTGCTGGCCGTCCTTCATCCGGGCCACGTACTCGCGCAGGCTGGTCTGCTTGTCCGCGTCGTGGGTGGAGTCGAAGGCGCAGATCTCCAGGATGGCGTTGCGGTTGTCCGGGTCGGAGAGCAGGCCCTCCTTGACCGCCTTGCCGAATTCGGACCAGAAGGTGGTGTAGGACTCCGGCTTGTCCGACTGGAGGGACTTGACCGTCGCCAGGATCTTCTTGACCAGGCGCTTGCGGATCAGCTGGATCTGGCGGTCCTGCTGGAGGATTTCCCGGGAGACGTTGAGCGAGAGGTCGGCCGCGTCCACCACGCCCTTGATGAAGCGCAGGTATTCCGGGACCAGTTCCTCGCAGTCGTCCATGATGAACACGCGCTTGACGTAGAGCTGCACGCCGCGCTTGCGCTCGCGCATGAACAAATCCATCGGCGCG
The DNA here is from genome assembly GCF_014204915.1 of Crossiella cryophila. Taxonomy (NCBI): domain Bacteria; kingdom Bacillati; phylum Actinomycetota; class Actinomycetes; order Pseudonocardiales; family Pseudonocardiaceae; genus Crossiella; species Crossiella cryophila. The sequence continues at coordinate 9,968,556 of NZ_JACHMH010000001.1, read as the reverse complement.
CGGGACGGGATGAACAGCAGCGCCTGGTACTCGAAGGTGCCCTCGGCGTTGAGCCGCACCGTCTCCAGCGGGCCGGACCAGTCGTGGCTGACGTGCTTGTAGAACTCGGCGTACTCCTCCTCGGTGACCTCGCTCTGGCTCCTGGCCCAGAGCGCCTTCATCGAGTTGACCGTTTCCAGCTCCGGCTTGGCCGCCGGTTCTGCCTCGGCTTCGCCCTCGGCCGCTTCGACGGGCTCGGGGGTGGACAGCGGGGCCATCCGGATCGGCCAGGTGAGGAAGTCGGAGTAGCGCTTGACGATCTCGCGGACCTTGGCCGGGCTGGTGTAGTCGAAGAGGTTGTCCTCGGCGTCCTCCGGCTTGAGGTGCAGGGTGACCGACGTGCCCTGGGGCGCGTCCTCGGCAGGGCCGATGGTGTAGGTGCCCTCGCCCGCTGACTCCCAGCGCACGCCCTCGGTCTCGCCTGCCTTCCTGGTGACCAGGGTGACCTGGTCGGCGACCATGAAGCTGGCGTAGAAGCCGACGCCGAACTGGCCGATCAGGTCCTGGGAGGCGGCCGCGTCCTGGCTCTCCTTGAGCTTGCGCAGGAACTCCGCGGTGCCGGACTTGGCGATGGTGCCGATGAGGGTGACGACCTCCTCCCGGCTCATGCCGATCCCGTTGTCCCGCACGGTCAGCGTGCGCGCCGCCGGGTCGGTCTCGATCTCGATGTGCAGATCGCCGGTGTCGGCGTCCAGGTCCTTGTCGCGATAGGTCGCCAGCCGCAGCTTGTCCAGTGCGTCTGAGGCGTTGGACACCAGTTCGCGCAGGAAGGTGTCCTTGTTCGAGTAGATCGAATGAATCATCAACTGCAGGAGCTGACGAGCCTCGGACTGGAACTCGAGCGTTTCGGTCGGGGTGGTCACGTGCTTCCTTCCGAGAATTCACTACCGGTTGCCGCGACCGTGAATTCTAGAGGCTGACCTGACCCGGGGTGGACGGGTTGCCCAGGAGCGCGTGGCACGGTGGCCGGGTGGCCACCGTGCCACGGCGGGCTAGGCGGTGCGGGACAGCTCGCGGTTGCGGCGCAGCCGGGTGCGCCTGGGCCGCTGGCGGAGCTGGGCTGGGGCCGCGGCGACCAGCTCGCGGTAGATCGACTCGAACCGGCCGATGGTGTTCCCGATGGCGTGTTTGGCGATCATGGACTGGCTGGCGTGACCCATGCTGGCCAGCATCTGCGGGTTGCTCAGCGTCTGCGTCAGCCGGGCGGCCAGCACGTGGGCGTTGCCGGGCGGGAACAGCCAGCCGTTGTGCCCAGGGGTGACCAGGTGCGGCAGCGCCATCGCGTCCGCGGCGATCACCGGCTTGCCCGCGGCCATCGCCTCCATGGTGACCAGGCTCTGCAACTCGGCGATGCCGGGCATGCAGAACAGGTCGCAGCGGGCGTAGGCGGCGAGCAGTTCGGCGTCGCTGAGGTGGCCGTGGAAGGTGACCCGGTCCCGCACGCCGAGGCGGTCGGCCAGCTCCTCAAGGCCGGTGCGGCAGCTGCCGTCGCCGACGATCTCCGCGCGCACGTCCAGCTCGGACGGCAGCTTGGCCAGGGCCTGGAGCAGTTCGTCGACCCGCTTCTCCTCGTCCAGCCTGCCGACGAAGAGCACGGTGCGGCCAGGGGACTTCGCGGACGTGGCGGCCGTGCGGTACTTCTCGATGTCGATGCCGCAGGAGATGGCCAGTGCCTCCCGGCCGAGTTTGTTGGCCTGCAACAACTCCACCGCGCGCGGGGTGGGCGCGGTGACCACCTGGGCCCGGCCGAACACCGACACCAGGTCCCGCCAGGCCAGCCGGGCGCTGGTCGAGCGCAGCCAGCCGGGCATCTTGACCAGCGCGAACAGGTTCTCCGGCATGAAGTGGTTGGTGGCGACCAGCGGGATGCCCAGCGCGGGCGCGGCCTTGGCCAGCGCGCGGCCGACCACGAAGTGCGCCTGCACGTGCACCACGTCCGGCTGCAGTTCGCGCAGCAGCTCGGTGGCGGTCCGGTTCGCCTGCCAGGGCACCGAGAAGCGGAACTTCTGGTAGAAGGGCCAGCGGTAGGAACGCACCTGGTGCACGGTGATCCCGTCCAGCGCGTGCGACCCGGCGAGCAGCTCCACCGAGGGGTCAGGGGCCGGGCAGAGCACGTGCACGTCGTGGCCCGCGGCGGCCAGTCCACTGGCCAGGCGGTGGGCGAAGTTGGCCGCGCCGTTGACATCCGGCGGGAAGGTGTCCGCGCCGATGACGATGCGGAGTGCGCGCTGACTGGTCATGGTGCCGTCCTGTTCTGGGCTGACCAGGCAGGCTTGCACTGGTCCATGGCGGGGAGGTGAAGATCCTGCGGCCGCTGGAAGGCGAGCAGGGTGACGCCGGCCAACGCGATGGCGGCGCAGGCGAGTTCGGCCACGGCCACCCACGGCGGGGTGCCCGCGGCCTCGCCGAGCAGGCCGACGCCCATCGCGACGGCGACCAGCGGATCAAGCACGGTCAGGCAGGCCACCACGTGGTGCGGGCGGCCGCTGGCGTAGGCCTGCTGCACGCACCAGCCGCCGCCGAGCAGCGCCAGGCCGATCCCGGCCACCGCGAGCAGCGAGATGCCCTGGCCTGCCTGGAACTGGTGCGCGGTCAGCCGGACCAGCACCGAGACCACCCCGTAGGCCACCCCGCCGCCGGCGCCGAGGGCGAGGCAGCGCAGGTTGCCGCGGCTGAGCGAGCCGAGGATGGCCAGCGCGGTCACCGCGAGCGTGCCGAGCAGCAGCACGTCGGTGAGCGCGCCGGGCGGTGGCGAGCCCGCCGCGCTGCCCGCGGCGAAGGCGACGAAGCCGCCCATGCCGAGGGTGGCGGTGAGCACCGGCGCGAGCAGCGTGCCGGTGACCCGGCGCCCGGTCTGCCGCGCGTCCAGCACCGCGGCCAGGACCAGGGCCAGCACGCCGACCGGCTGGACCACGATCAGCGGTCCGATGGCCACCGCGATGGCGTGCAGCACGGTCCCGGCGCCGAGCAGGGCCAGGCCGAACAGCCAGCGCGGATCCCGGACCAGCCGCCACAGCGTGGCCAGCCGCAGCCGCACACCGTCGCCGGTGGCGTGCACGGCGGCGTGCTGGACGCGGGCGGCCCCGGCGTAACAGCAGGCGCCGACCACCGCGAGCAGCACGGCCAGTCCGGTCAGATCGATCACTCCGCCAACACTGGTCGGCCGCACGGTCGCGACCATCCGGGAAAGCCCCCGGGACAACCCTTAGCTGTCCCCTAATCAAGTCAGGGACCTGCGGAAATCGGTCAGGATTGGGGGGTTACCACCCTTGTCGCGAGCACCGGGACCGAGCTGGGTTTGAGGAACGCGCGGGTGACCTCGCGGACCCGGGCGCCCGGCGCCAGGGCGAGGTCCCAGTGCCGGTACACCGCGGCCACCGTCAGCGCCATCTCGGTCCAGGCGAAGTTGTCGCCGACGCAGTGGTGCGCGCCGCCGCCGAAGGGGAAGAACCGGGTGCGCCGCCACAGTTTGGCGTCCGGGTGCAGCCAGCGGTCCGGGTCGAAGCGCAGTGGATCGGGGTAGAGCGCCGGATCCCGGTGCAGGGTGGGCGGGACCACCAGCACCTCGGTGCCGGCCGGCAGGTCGGCGCCACCGAGCCGGACCGGTTCCACACTGGTGCGCATGAGCAGCCAGACCGGGGTGTGCAGGCGCAGTGTCTCGGTGATCACTCTGTCTACATAGGACAGTTCGGGCAGGTCCCATGGTCCGGCCTGGCGGTCGCCGAGCACCCTGGTCAGCTCGGCGCGCACCCGGTCCGCGATCGCGGGGTGGGCGGCGAGTTCGTAGCCCAGCCAGGACAACGCGGTCGCGGTGGTCTCGGTGCCGGCCATCAGCAGGTTCAGCACCTGCGCGCGGATCTCCTCATCGGGCACGGGTTCGCCGGTGACCAGCATGGACAGCAGGTCGCCGTGGTCGATGCCGGAGGCCCGGTAGTCGTCGATGGCCTTGTCCACGATGGAGGTCAGCCGGAGCAGGGCCTCGTCGAAGCGGCGGTTGGCCGGGGTGGGCAGGTGCTCCAGGAACTCCGGCAGCAGCGCCCGGCTGGTCACCCCGTTGAGCACCGGGGCCAGCGAGCGGTGGATCTCGGCCACCGCGGCCTGGCTGAAATCGGTGTGGAACAACGACTTCGCGGTGACGTTGAGGGTCAGCTCGGCCATCTGCTCGTCCAGCCGGAACCGCCTGCCCTCGGGCCAGGCCGCGGTGATCCGCTCGATCTCGGCCCGCATGATGGCGGCGTAGCCGGTGATCCGGGCACGGTGGAAGGCAGGCTGCACGATCCGCCGCTGTTCGAGGTGCTCCGGGTTGTCCGCGGTGGCCAGGCCGTTGCCGAGCAACTGCCTGGCCTTGCGGAAGACCTTGCCGCGCTGGAACTTCGCCGCGTCGGTCACCAGCACCTGCCGGATCAGCTCCGGCGCGTTGACCAGGTAGACCGGGCGGGCGCCGAGGTGGAAGGCCACCAGCTCGCCCTGCCGTCGCAGGCTTTGCAGGAACTGCAACGGATCCCGGCTCATCGCCGGGAGGTGGCCCAGCACCGGGAGCCTGCCCGGTGCGATCGGGATGGACGGCAGGACGGCGCTCATGGTGGCCTCCACTGACGTGCCTAGGGCGTGTCTTCACAGCCACGCAAGCGATAGCCGCGCCGAGGCGGCCCCTGGTGGCACGGCCGGACCGCCCGAATACGCCCGGTATGAGGGCGGCCCGGCCGCGCCACCAGGAACCACCTCGATCACGACTCTCGCCCACGCGACTGTGAAGACGCGCCCTAGGGTTTGCGGGCCACCGCCGCGAGCAGTGAGGCGTGCGCCGGCAGGTCGGTGACCAGCCGCAACGGGGTGTTCGGGCGCCACTGCGAGGTGAAGACCAGGCCGGGGTCGACCAGGTCCAGCCCGTCGAACAGACCCGCGATCCAGTCCCGGGATCGGGCCGCCCCGGCGGCGGTGGTGGACCGGGACAGCTCGACCAGTTGACGGACCTCCGCCGAGCCCTCGGCGCCGTCGTCGGTGATGTGCGAGACGACCAGGTAGCTGCCGGAGGGGACCGCGTCCAGGTACTTGCGCACCAGGGCGGCGGCCTCGTCGGCGTCGAGCACGTAGTGCAGTGAGGAAGCCATGATCACGGCCACCGGCTCGGCGAAGTCGAGCAGGCCGCGGGTGACCGGGCTGGCCAGCACGTCCTCGGCGGCGCGCATGTCCGCGCCGAGGATGCCCGCGCCCGGCACCGTGGCCAGGATCAACTCGCTGTGCGCGACCGCGACCTGTTCCTGCTCCACGTAGACCACCCGGGACTCCGGATCGATCTCCACGGCCATCTCGTGCACGCTCTTGGAGGTCGGCATGCCCGAGCCGAGGTCGAGGAACTGGCTGACCCCGGCCTCGGCGCAGTACCGGACCGCGCGGCCGAGGAAGGTGCGGTTGTAGCGGGCGAGGTCCCGGACCCAGGGCATCCGCGCCACGGCCGCGTTGGCCATCTCGCGATCAGCCTGGAAGTTCCACGCCCCGCCGAGCAGGTAGTCGTAGACCCGGGCCGGGCTGGCGCGGTCCACGTCGATGTCAGGTGGTACCCAGCTGGTCTGGGTGCTCACAAGCACGCACATCCCATCGTGTGGTGACAGTGCGGCCCGGCCGGATGCGGGGCCGAAGCAGTCACTGTGCTGGCAGAGGAAGGGAAGACGGTAGGGGTATCGCCCGGAAAGCGGCCGGAGGTTAACCGGATCGGGTCATTAGGTAGCGGCTTGTTACGCAGAGGGTTGTAGTATGCACGCTCTGTTGACCGTCCCCTTCGGGAAGAGGAAACACCGTGCGACCCCTCCGGGTTCTTGGCACCGCACTGTTCACCGCCCTCACCCTGCTGACCAGCCCGTTGACCGCCGTTGCCGCGGACGCCCAGGTGCGTTGCGCCGAGGTCGAGGTGCCGGTCTCCTTCGGACTGGGCCTGCTGCGTGAGACCGTGCACGGCACACATTGCGCGCCGGTGGGCGCCACCCCCGATGCGGTGCAGTTGCTGGTGCACGGCGGCACCTACAACCGGCACTACTGGAACCTGCCCTTCGCCCAGGGCCGCTACTCCTACCAGCGGGACATGGCCCGCGCCGGGCACGCCACCTTCGCCATCGACGCGCTCGGCAGCGGGGACAGCTCGAAACCGTTGAGCGCCTTGATCACCGGCACCGCGCAGGCCGGGATCGTGCACCAGATCGTGGGCAAGCTGCGGGCCGGCGCGGTCGGCGGCGTCAAGTACCGGCGGGTGGTGCTGGTCGGGCACTCCATGGGCTCGGGCATCGTGCTGCTGGCCGCCGCGCTGCACCACAGCGGGGACGGCGTGGTGTTCACCGGCATGACGCACTCGATGGACCTGCTGGCGCTGGCCGGGGTCTTCGTCAAGGGCATCACACCCTCGGTGCTGGACCCGGTGCTCGGCGGCCGGGGCCTCGACCCCGGGTACCTCACCACCTGGCCGGGCACCCGCGGTGTCTTCCACGAGGGCGGCGCGGTGGAGCCGGGTGTGGTGGCCGCCGACGACGCCACCAAGGACCAGGTGGCCGCGACCGTGGTGGCCGACCTGCTGCCGTTCGGCTTCATCCTGCCGGTGTCCCAGGGCATCAAGGTGCCGGTGCTGATCGCCAACGGGGACAAGGACAACCTGTTCTGCGCCTTCTCCTGCAAGGACGAGCCGACCCTGCTGGCCAGCGAGCGGCCGTACTTCAGCCAGGAGGCGAAGCTGGCCGTGCACCTGGTGCCTGGGGCCGGGCACTCCGTGGCGCTTGGCAAGGGCGCTGCACTGCACCGGGATGCGATCCGCGGCTGGCTGCGGTCCACCTTCCCGGGCTGAGCGGGTCCCGGTGACCCTGCCCATGCCGGAGAGCGGGCGGCCCGTCGGGGCCGTGCCGCTCTCCCCGGCCGAGCGCGCCAAGGCGCGGGCCCGGCTGGCCCGCCGGTGGGCCGGGCAGATCAGCACCACCGAGTACGTGCCGCTGGAGCCGGAGGAGTTCCAGCGCAGCCTGGACGCCATGCTGGACGCGCTGGTCAGCGCGGCCCGCGCGGAGCCGTTCCAGGCCCAGCAGGCCGCCGCGCACGGCGCCGGGCTGGTCGAGGCGGGCTGCACCGGTCCGGCGGCGTTGCAGCACACCATGGACGTGCTGGGCAAGGGACTGCTGGAGCTGCCCGAGCTGGCCGGTTCGCCGCACAACCCGGCCAGGGTGGTGCAGTTGCTCGGCGCGCTGGCGGCCGGGTACAGCGAGGCGGTGCGGCTGCGCACGTTGTCCCAGCAGGACACCATGCTCAAGGCGCTGCGGGTGACCCTGCAGGACCGGAGCCGGGAGCTGACCCTGGCCAACGCCCGGTTCGAGCACCTGCTGGCCGGCACCAGCAGCGGGGTCGCGGTCACCGACGCCGACGGCCGCATCCTGGTGGTCAACGACGCGCTGGCCAAGATCCTGGGGCTGGCCGAGCACGAACTGCCGCCGGGGTCGCTGTTCGAGCTGAGCCACCCGGAGGACGTGGCCGCGCTGCGCAACGCCTACCGCTCGCTGCTGGAGGGCCGCAGCACCCGCACCCGCAACGAGCACCGGCTGGTGCGCGCCGACGGCGAGCGGATCTGGGCGGTGCTCTGCCTGGCCGCGGTGCGGCCGGGTGAGCCGGGCAGCCAGGTGGTCGCGGTGCTGGAGGACAGTTCGGAGCTGAAGTTGTTGCAGGGCCAGATGAATCGGCAGGCCTTGCACGACCGGCTGACCCAGCTGCCGAACCGGCAGTACTTCGGCAGCAACCTGGAACGGGTGCTGCGGCACGCCGACCCGGCGGCCGGGATCACCCTGTACCACCTGGACCTGGACGGGTTCTCGCTGATCACGCACGGGCTGGGCAGGCAGATCGGCGATCTGGTGCTGGACACGGTGGCCCGGCGGCTCAAGAACGTGGTGGCGCGGGAACAGGCGATGGTGGCCCGCTTCGGCGCGGACGAGTTCGCGGTGCTGGTGCAGAACGGGCCGGGCACCCCGGATGTGGTGCGGATGATCGAGCGGATCACCGCGGCACTGGCCGAACCGCTCTACGTCGGCGAGTCCGGGCTGGCCACCACGGCCTGCCTCGGTGTGGTGGACCGGCCCTCGCGGGACCTCTCCGCCGAGCAGCTGCTGGAGGCCGCCGAGTTGGCGCTGGCCAGGGCCAAGCGCAACGGCTGCGCGCAGTGGGCGCTGTTCGACCCGTTCCAGGACGCCAGGGACCGGGAGCGGGCCGGCCTGGCCGCCGCGCTGCCGGGGGCCTGGGAGACCGGTCAGCTGGCCGTCGCCTACCAGCCGCTGTCCACAATGGACGGATCAAGGGTGCTGGGCGTGGACGCGCTGCTGCACTGGGACCACCCGCGGCGCGGCCCGGTGCGGCACGAGCTGTGCGCGGACCTGGCCGAGCAGACCGGCCTGATCATGACCCTGGGCGTGGCGGTGCTGCGCCGGGCCTGCGCGCAGGTCCAGCAGTGGCGGGAACAGGGCCATGACGTGCCGCTGCACATCGCGCTGACCGCCAACCAGTCCGCCGACCCGGACCTGGTCCGCCACGTCCGGTCCATTGTGGACAGCACAGGGATGCCGCCGGACCAGCTCTGGCTGGGCATGCCCGCGCCCGCGCTGCTCAACCCGGCCACCGAGGCCGCGGAGAACCTGCGGCTGCTGGCCGCGGCGGGGGTGCGCACCGAGCTGCTGGAGTTCAGTGCCACCGCCGCCGACCTGACCTGCCTGGAGGACCTGCCGCTGAGCGCGGTCCGGGTGGCCAGGGCGCTGGTGGACCGGCAGGCGCACCGAACCGGCCCGGACTCGCTGGTGGCCAGGGGACTGCGCGAGTTGCTGCGGCTGGTCAGGGCGGCCGGGGTGACCGTGTTCGTCACCGGCGTCGAGCACGAGGCCCAGGCCGCCTGGTGGCAGTCGGTCGGGGTGGACGCGGCCCGCGGCGGGCATTTCGCGCCCGCGGGGCCGCCGGAGCGGATCCTGGACCTGCTGGACCCGCGGGGCTAGGCCCCGTCCGGATGAATCACCGGTCACCCTCCGCAGTGCTCAGGCGTGCAGATCACGCTCGGATTCCTGGATCTTCAGTCCGGGCGCGCGGAACGGCACACTGTCCGGCGTGGCACCGCATGAACTGACCGCGGCCGGCTGGCCCGCCCTGGACGTCCCCGCCGCCCGCCGGGTGGCCGAGGACGTGGCCGCGCGGCACGGCGTCGGCGTGCGGGAGGTCTTCCGCTACACCTACGCCGGGCGTGGCGCGCCGGTCGCCGTCTTCGACGTGGCGGGCCGGGACTTCGCGCTGGTCCCCGGCGGCCCGGTGCCACTGGGCTTCGACGAGCGCGGCTGGACGCCGAGCGAGGAGGAGATGGCCTCCTTCCTCGGCGATGAGGACGCGCTGTCCCCCGCCGCCGAACCAGTGCGCAGCACCCCGTACGAACCGGAGTTCGCCGACGCCGACCTCACCGAGATCCGCGCCCGCCTGGCCCGCCGCACCACCCGCCCGAGAGTGGTCGAGCTGCCACCCCTGCTGGTCGCGGTCGAGGCGGTCGCCGCCGGTTCCCGCGGCCACGCCGAGGTGGCGGCCGAACTCGCCGCCCTCGGCCAGCGCTTACCAGCCGCCGACGAGTGGGAACACGCCGCCGCCTGCGGCGCCCGCTCCCTGTTCCCCTGGGGCGACCGCTTCCCCAGCAGCGCCAACACCGTCGACCCCAGCGTGCCCAACCTCTTCGGCCTCCGCATAGCCCACCACCCCGACGAACCAGAACTGACCACCGACCCCACCCTCACCCTGGGCGCCTGCGCCCCAGGCGAAGGCCCCTGGTTCGAGGCCCGCCTGGCCCACGCCCCCGCCTTCCGAGGCGCCCCCGCAGGCAACCGCCCCCTCTTCATCCGAGCCGTCCTCCCCATCTAGCCCCCCAGCTCCGGCGTGTTGGCCGAACTTGTACGCCATGTTGGCCGGTTTGGTACGCCACGTTGGCCGTTGTGGGACGGTGTGTTGGCCGTTGCAGGCGGGGGAGGCGGTGGCCGTTGGGGTGGGTGGGCGGAGCCCGAAGCGGGGAGCGGGGATGGGGAACCGTAAGAGCACTGCTCGCTGCTCTTGATCTTCGCTCTTGTCCCACAACAGCCAACACGCCGTACAACAACGGCCAACACACCGTACGACAACGGCCAACACGCCGATCGGGGAGAGCTAGTCCAGGTCAGCCGCGTACTCGCTGAGGGCGATTCGGTTGGGCAGGCCGGTTTTGGTGATCAGGTTGGAGACGTGCCGTTCCACCGTGCGTGGCGACAGATGCAGCCGCTCCGCGATTTCTCGGTTGCCCAGGCGGCCGACCAGCAGTCGCAGTACCTCGAACTCGCGTACGGTCACCCCGACTGAGCGCAGGCCGGGTGGGATGCCGCCCGCACCCTCGCGGTGCTGGGAGACCCGCACGCCTGCCTTGCGCAACAACGCCCGGCAGGCACCGGCGACCGAGGACCCCTCCAGCCGGTGGAAGTAACTCTCCGCCGTACGCAGCCAGTCCACCGGCTCGCCCCAGCCCGCGCGCAACGCCTCCTCGCCGACCAGCCGCAGCCCCAGGTGCCTGCTCATCTCATACGGCTGCCCGACCCGCAGCGCCTCGAAGACCGCCTCGGCCGCCTCCTCCCCGCGACCCTCCCGGCCCAGCAGCACCGCCCTGGCGAAGCAGGCGAACTGGCGGTCCCAGCGCAGGCCGCCCGCCGGGTTGGCGGCGAGTTCCTCGTAGGCGGCGCGGCCGGTCTGGCCGCACAGCACGGTGAGCAGCAGGTGCAGGCCGTGCCTGCCGGAGAGGTGGAAGACCGAACTCTCGCCGTCCTCGCCGTCCAGGGCGCGGGCGAGTTCGACCAGCGCGCGCGGGCGATCCTCCTCCAGCAGCGCGCAGAAGCTGCCTGCCAGACCGTGGATGCGGGGGGCGTGCAGGGCCGGGTCGCCGTGCCAGGCGCGGAACTCGGCCAGGGCCTCGTCCAGTTCGCGGCGGCGGCCCTGGTGGCCGGCCAGCACCGCGCGCAGCAGCAGCACGTACTGGGTGGTTTCCAGGAGTTTCAGCCGGGTGGTGGCCGGCAGGACGCCGTCGATGAGGGTGCGGGCGGTGTCGAACTCGCCGCGCAGGATGGAGTGCAGCGCGATGCTCGCCTCGGCCTGGTAGCGGGCGGTGATCGCACCCGCGGCCGAGGCCAGTTCGCGGGTGTGTTCCAGGCGGTCCAGGGCACCCGTGCGCAGGGCGTCGTCGTTGCCGAGGCGGATCAGCGCGTGGATCTCCCAGATCGGCAGCTGATGCCGGACCGCGACCGAGCGGGCCCGTTCCAGGCAGGCGGTGGCCTCCTCCGGGTCGCGATGCCGGGTGATCGCGCCGAGTAGCTGCCAGGCCTGGCAGGCCACCACCGGCAGCGGCACCGTCTCGGCCACCTCGGCGGCCTGCCGGGCCAGGCGTTCGGCGGTGGCCAGCTGGCTGGGGCCGGGGATGTCCAGGGCCAGGTGCGCGGCGACCACGTCGATCGGCGCGGTGTCCTCGGCGGCCGGGTCCGGGCCGAGCAGCGCGCGGGCCGCCTCGACCTGCACGATCCCGTCCGCGGACCGGCCCGCCACCGCGGCGGCCCAGCCCAGCCGGGTGTGCAGGTGCGCGCGACGGCGCGGGTCCAGGCCGCCGACCTGGTCCAGGATGGCCACCGAGTCCAGCGCGCGTTCCACCTCGCCCGCCTCGGCCAAGGCGTGCACGAGCAGCTCCAGTGCGTTGGCCCGGCTGGCGGCCTCGTCGTGCCGGAGCAGTTCCCACGCCTGGTCCAGCAGGGCGACCGCGGAGCCTGCCGCGCCCTGGGCCAGCGCGCGCTTGCCGACCTCGGTGTAGAGCCGGCCGGCCGCGCCGTGCTGACCGGCCGCGCGGCGCAGGGTGGCGGCCACCTGGCACCAGGCGTCGGGCAGGCCGGGATGGACCTGCTCGACCGCGTCGGCCAGCGTGGCGGCCAGTTCGGCCCTGGCCGACTTGTCGATCTGGGCCAGCACCGCCTCCCGGCTGAGCTGGTGGTGGAAGGCGTACCAGTCCGCGGTGGTCTCATCCGGCGCGACCAGCTGGGCGGCCAGGTCGCCGTGCAGCAGGCTGAGCAGTTCCCGGTCGGACAGGCCGGTGACCCGCTGCACCACGGTGAGCGGGAAGCGCTGGCCGAGCACGGCGGCCACCGTGAGCAGGTCGCGGGCCTGCGGGCTGAGCGCCTCGACCCGCTGGGCCAGCGCCCTGGAGACGGTGGTGGGCAGGGTGGCTGGCAGTTCCTCGGCGATGCTGACCACGCCGCCGGTGGCGGTGATCAGGCCGCCCTCGGCCATGCTGGCCACCAGCTCCTCGATCATGAACGGGTTGCCGCCGCTGCCCGCCCACAGCAGGTCGGTGACGGCGGGCGGCACCGCGGCCACGTCCAGGCAGGAGGCGGCCAGCGCGGCGAGTCCGGCCCGGTCCAGCTGGTTCAGCTCGATCAGCACGCACTGACCGCGCTGGGCGGCGGCGCGGGCGATCCGCAGCGCCGCGCACGGCTCGTCCCTGATCGCGCCGAGCAGCAGGGTGGGCTGCAGGTCCAGGTTGTCGATCAGGTACTCCAGCACGGCGAGCGTCTCCGCGTCGGCGTGCTGCAGGTCGTCCAGGGCCAGCAGGCAACCGCGGTCCCGGCCGACCAGCCCGGTCAGCCGCAGCACCGCCTCGGCCAGGATGACCAGTGAATCGCCCTCCCGGCTGCCGCCGTCGCCCCAGCCGGGCAGCAGGCGGCCGAGCACCGGGCCGTACGGGCCCAGCGCGGCCGGTTGCACGTCCTCGGAGCGCAGCAGCGAGAGCAGCGCCTCGGTGAGCGGCCGGAACGGGGCCATCGGGTCGATCGCGCTGGCCCGTCCGCGCATCAGGCTCATCCCGGCGGAGTAGGCCGATTCGGCTATCGCGGCGGCCAGCCGGGACTTGCCCATGCCGCTCTCGCCCACCAGGAAGACAGCGCCGCCGCGTCCGGCGCGGGCCGCTGCAAGAACGGCCATCACGGCCTGTAGCTCGGTGTCCCGACCGATCAGGATCGACGAACGGTGCCGCACTCAGCGGACATTAGCCGCTGCCGAAAGGCCAGTCAGGTCCCGTGACCCGACTGGCCGTTCGGCTGCCCGCTTGGGCAGTGCTGGGATCAGAGGGTCACCGGCGGGCAGCAGGTGGTGATCCCGGCCGCGGTGCTCTCGTCCACCGGCGCGCCCGCGGCGCTGCCGAAGAAGCCGACGGCGAGCAGACCGACCGGCAGCGCGAGCCGGGTCAGCGCGACCGCGCGGGCGCCGAAGTTCAGTTCGGGCAGCAGCCGCAGGGCGCCGACCGGCTCGGTGAAGTCGTGCAGCTCGGGGGTCTGGATGTGCTTCGACAAGGGAGTTTCTCCTGTCATCGGGGTATCCACTGGGGGTCGGATCAGCTTTGGAGCAACAGGACCGATGGGACCTGTTCGGGGCAGGCGAGGCGGAGCAGGCCGTAGCCGATCCCGGCGAGCCCGTTGAACAGGCCGGGGGTGGGCACACCGGCTGGTGCGCCGCAGGTGGGACCGAGCCGGTGCAGGGCGTCGAGCAGCTGTCCGGCGCGGCGTCGGCGGGCGGCCTGGGGGCCGTCCAGCACGGTCAAGGTCTCCTGCACGCCCAGCTCGCCGTGGCAGAGGCTGAGATCGCGCAGGACGGGGTGGTCGGCGAGGTCGCCGAGGTCGCCGGTGGCCAGTGCGAGCCCGGCGGCGCCCGCGCACCAGCCGGGCCCCGCGGCCGAGGACCGGCGCGTGGCCTCGGCCGCGAGGTCAGGACGCCGGCCGTCCTGGGCGAGTGCCCAGGCCAGTCCGGCGAAACCGTTGGCGAACCCGCCGGGCAGCGCCAGGTCCTGGTCCAGGCAGTGCGCCAGGTGCGCGGCGCAGCCCTCGGCCAGGGCCCGCGCGGCGGGCAGTCCGGTGATCGTGTGCACGGCGCGCATCGCGGTCAGGCAGCCCGCGGTGCCGGTCGCCCAGCTCGGGTCGGCGCCCGCGGTGGCGGCGGCCCCGGCCAGTCCGACCGCGGTCTCCGCGCCGGCGCGCAGGGTGTCCTCGGCCAGCAGCACGGAGAGCCGGGCCAGGCCGTAGGCGATGCCGCCGAGGCCCTGGGTGCCGCCGCAGCCGACCGCGTCCCGCAGCCGGGGCGAGCGCTCCAGCGCGGCGAGCAGTCCGGGCACCCCGCGCAGGGCGCGGCGGGCGGTGTCGGCGTAGCGGGTCACGCCGGTGGCCTCGGCGAGCTGGGCCAGGAACAGCGCCACCCCGATGTGCCCGGTGGCCAGGCCGGCGCCCATGGGCAGCATCAGCCACTGCCGGTCGTCCACGAGTTCCAGGCCGAGCCAGTTGACCCGGTCGCCGCCGGGGATGCCGCGGGCCACGATCTGGTCGGCCACCGCGGAGGCGGCGGCGAGCAGCCGGTCCGGTTCGGCGGCGCTGCCGGTGCGCGGGCCGGGCAGCGGGGTCGCGTCCTGGTGATCACCGGCGGGCTGCCGGGTGGCCAGCGCGGCGGAGATGATCCACTCCTGGTCCTGCCGGTCCACCTCGCCGAAGCGGTCGATCGCGGCCAGCGCGGCGGCCAGTCCGGTCCGGCCCAGCGGCACGCCGAGCGGTTTGCCCGCCGCGGTGCGGATCTCGCCGCCGCCGGGGGCGCTGGTGAACAGCGGCACGTCCCCGGCCCACAGGTCGGTCAGCTCGTGCGGCAGCAGCTGGGCCAGCACCGGGTGCGACCGGCCGGACCACAGCACGGACAGCGCCCGGTCCCGGTCCAGGGCGTCGCGCAGCACGCCGGGATGGGTGGTCTCGTCCAGCAGGGTGGAGTAGGTCCAGGTGGGGCGGGTGACCACGCGCAGCGGCAGGTCGGCCGCGGACTCCGCCAGCGCGGCCAGCTCGTCCCCGTGCGCGCTGATCACGTCGTAGACCAGCCGGAACCCCTCCAGCAGCGCGGTCTCGTGCTCGCCGGGGTCGATCGCGCGACCGTCCAGCACCGGCCGGTTGCGGGCGCCGTCGAAGGTCTTGGCGGCCCGGATCAGGCGCATCGAGTCGGTGCCCGGTTCGGCCCAGTCCACCACGCTGCCAGGGGCGGTGCGGCCGCCGTCGCCGCCGAGCCCGGACATGTCCAGCGCGCCCTGTTCGCCGACCACGATCAGCGGCAGCAACGCGGTCCGGTGCACCGAGGCGGTGAGCGCGTCCGCGGCCGGGTCGCCGGTGCCGGGCGCGCCGGTGAGGTCGGGGTGGAACAGCGTCTCCAGGTCGACCAGCACCGGGGTGCCGCCGTCGGCGATCAGGTTCTCGCAGTGGATGTCGGTGGCCTGCACCGCGTGCAACAGGGCCAGCAGCGCGCCCTGCCTGCGGTAGAACTCGGCCGCCTCGGCCTGGCTGTGCACCGGCGCGCCGGGCAGGTAGGCGGACCAGCCGTAGCCGTCCTTGGCGATGGTGGGCACGGCACGCAGGCCAAGGCCGGGCAGGTGGCTCTCGGTCCAGTCCAGCAGGCGGCCGAGCAGCAGGTGCGCGCCCAGGTCCCTCGGCTTGTAGACCAGTTGCCGCCGGTCGGCGAAGCGCAGCAGGGTGGCCGAGCGCCCGCCGCGGTGCGGATCGCCCTTGCCCGCCTCGATCTCCACCAGCGGACCGGGGTCGGTGCCCTGGAAGAGGGTGGCGACCAGCTCGGCGTGGTCGGCGCTGAGCCGGGCGAGCAGCTCCACGGTGGCCTCGGCGGCGTTCGTACTGGTCTGGGCGAGCAGCCGGGCCAGCACCGGGTAGTCGGTGATCAGCTCGGCCAGGCCGGTGGCGTCGGTGAGCTGGTGGGCGAAATCGGTGAACCGGGCCCGGCCGTCCGCGCCGTGCAGCCGCCCGGCGGTGCGGCGGCGGTGCAGCTCGCCGACCAGGGTGCGGGCCGCGATGGCGAGCAGGCGGCGGGACAGCGTGCGGCTGAAGCTGTCCGCGATCCCGGTCAGGTCCAGGGCGCTGGTGGACAGCGTGGCGGCGCCGGCGGCCACCTGGTCCGCGGCGTCGAGCACGAACGGCCGCAGCGGCCGGGCCAGCGCGTCCCGCCAGTCCAGGCCCTCGGCCGAGGAGCCGGTGAGGGTGGCCGAGATCCGCACCGCGGTCTCGGCGGTCGCCGCCCAGTCCGGCTTGCGGATCCGCGCGGCCAGTTCGGCGGCGGGCTCGGTGCGCAGTGCCTGGGCCGCGTCCATGGTGAGGTTCAGTTCGGCCAGCCGGAGGGTGAACGCGGCATCGAGTCCGTCCTGGTCCCAGTGCCGCGGCCGGTTGCCGGGGCCCGCCGGCACGCCGTGCTCGGCCCGCTCGTGCAGGGCGAGGGCGGGCGCCCACCAGCTCGGGTCCAGGAGGACCTCGGGGCGGGTGTGGCGGGTGGCGTCGGGCACAGCGGACACGCTGCCACCCCATCACCACGTAGTCATGGGTAGGAAGCACGCACATTTCCGCCGACCTGGGTAGGTCAGGTACCTGACCAGCGCGATGTCACCTTCCTGCCGCCCGCACCCACCCCCGCCGGGCCGCCGCCACCCCCGCCTCGAACCGGCTGGCCGCCTCCAGCCGCGCCATCAACGCCGCCACCCGCCGCCGCAACTGCCGAACCGAGAACCCGACCACCCTGGCCGCCGCCTCATCGGTGATCCCGGAGGCCAGCAGTTCGAGGACTCGCCGGTCGACCTCGCTGAGCGGCTCGCCGGGCAGCACGTCGGCGGCGGTGGGCTGGTAGCGGGCGATGAGTTCGGGGAGTTCGGCCCGGGTGTCCCCGGCGCGGCGGTGCCGGCGGAGCAGGTCCTGTTCGACCCGGCCGATGAGTTCGGCCAGGGCGGTGGCGGGGTTGAGCGGGGTCAGGCCGCAGGGGGTGTCCGGGTCGGGGCGGAGGACGCCGAGGTCCAGCAGGGCGTCCAGGACCGGCCCGAGCGGGGTGTTGGCCAGCCAGGAGAGGTGGTCGGTGCTGGCGTCGGGGTTGTCCAGGAGGGCGCGGTAGACGGCTTCGGCCGCCGCGCTGAAACCGAGGTCCCGCAAGGGCATCGCGCTCACTCCGTCCGGGTGGGGGTGGATTGAGCGTGCGCGGTGGGGCGGGGGTGGCGCATGCGTGGCGGGCACGCATCTTCCCTGGTGCGCACACTGGCTGACGTGATCGACGTCGAGCGGACCAGGGACTGGCGGACCCTCGTGGTGAACGGCACTGAGCCGGGGCAGGGGGGCCGCACGGATTCGAGGACCATGCGGGCGGCGATCGGGGTGGTCTTCCGCGTGCTGCGCGAGCAGCCCGGTGACTGGGCGTGGACGGCCGAGCTGTTCTGAGCCCGGCCCACCAGTGTCCACAGTGGACACCCGGACGATTCCGGTTGCGGCGCGCAACGTTGTCCAAAATCGGTCACCGGCTCACACCTCCGATGACTCCGGAACTACGCGAGCGGGTGTCGGATACTCGCGCCTCATGGTGGTGACGCCGGGCTGCCACTACTTTGGTACCGGACTCACCGGCTGGAGGGGTGAATGAGCGGAAACGGCGTCGGGGCCGATGGCCGCTGGCTGGGCGTGGGCTCGGCCGCGGGGCCGGATGCCGCCATCGCGGCATTCCGGGCCGCCTCGGGTGCGCTCAACGGCGAGGATGCCCGGCTGTTGCTGGTCTTCGCCTCCGTGGCCTACGACCCGGCGCAGGTGGCCGAGGGGCTGGCCATGGCCGCTCCTGGGGTGCCGGTGATCGGGTGTTCGTCCAGGGGGGAGATCAGTCCCAGTGGCTCGCGGGGCGGGTCCATCGTGGCGATCGCCTTGGGTGGGCCGGGTTTCTCGGTGACCACCGCGGTCGCCGAGGGGGTGGCCGGGCGGCAGCGGGTGGCCGGGGCCGAGGTGGCCGCGGCGGCCGAGGATGCCTCGGGACTGCCCAACAAGGTGATGTTGCTGCTCACCGACAGCCTGGTGCGCGAGCAGGAGTCGATCCTGCGTGGTTGTTACGGCGTGCTCGGCGCCGGTGTGCCGATGGTCGGTGGCGCGGCGGCCGAGCAACGGGACACCCGCCGGGGACTCGTCGCCAGCACCTTCCTCTTCCACGACGGCAAGGTGCACACCGACGCGGTGGTGGCGGCCACCATCGCCTCGGCCGGGCCGTTGTCGGTCTCGGTCAAGCACGGCTGGCGCAAGTTCGGCGACCCGATGATCGTCACCAGCACCGGGGACGGCAGGGTGTACACGCTCGACGACCGCCCGGCCATGGACGTCTACCTGGACCGGCTGGGCGCACCACCGGAGGCCTACATCGACGCGACCGAGTTCACCCGGTTCGCGCTGCCCCGCCCGCTGGGTGTGCAGCGGCGCAGCGGGGTGCAGCCGCGCAACCTGGCCACCGGCTTCGACCTGGCCGGGCGGACCATCAGCGGTGGCAGCGCGATCGACCACGGCTGCCTGACCTGGGCGATGTGCGGGGACGAGCAGTCCATCCTGGCCGCGGCCGACGAGGCATGCGCGGAGGCCATCGACGGGCTGGGCGGCACGGAACCGTTGGGGCTGCTCACCTTCAGCTGCAGCGCCTTGCTGCCGGTGCTCGGTCAGGACGGCACCCGCCGGGAGAACGAGACCTTCGCCGGGCGCTGCGCGGGCAAGCCCTTCGGTGGGTTCCACACCTCGGGCGAGATCGCGCGGGTGCGCGGGATCGACGGGTTCCACAACCAGACTCTCGCGGTGCTGGCGCTCGGCTGATGGCGGATTCCCTCGAGGCCCTGCACGGCCAGCAGCTACTGGAACTGCTGGCCGTCGTCTCCGCCTACCCCGACGAGGACTCGGCGGTGCACGGCGCGGTGGAACGGGCCGCCCAGGCCCTGGAGGCCGAGGTGGCCGCGGTGGTCTTCGGCAGCGAGGTGACCGCCTGCATCGGCTTCCCGGCCGGGGCGGTGCCGGTGGCCGACCTGCTGGAGGTGACCAGGCAGGAGCGGGCGCACCTGGAGGTGCCTGGCCTCGGCCGCACGCACGCGGTGTCCACCGGCTGGGGTGGCAGTCACCCCGGGCACCTGGTGCTGGCCCGCTGGGCGGAGGAGTTCTCGGTCGAGGAACGCCACCTCATGCGCGGCATGGCCCGGCTGCTGGAACTGACCCTGACCATGCTGCGCACGCTGCAGGCCGAGCACGCCATGCGCGAGCGCAGCGAACGGCAGGCCGCGGAGAACGCCGAACTGGTGGCCACCCTGCGCCAGCGGCAACGGCTGATGGAGCACCTGTTCGAGGTGCAGCGGGCCATCTCCCGCCGTCGCCCGCTGCCGCAGATCCTGGACATGATCACCAACGCGGCCGCTGACCTGCTCGGCGCGGGCATTGTCGGGCTGTGGCTGCGGGATTCGGCCGAGCCGGACGAACTGCGGCTGGCCGCCAGTGTCGGCCTGCGCCCTGACCAGCAGGAACAGCGCTCCGGGGTGCGGCTGGTGGAGACCGGGGCGGCCGGCGAGGCGGTGCTGGTGGAGGACGTGGTGGTGCGGTACGGGCGGCTGCCGGAGGCCGCGCTGCTGCACCGGCTGACCAACGGGCGGCTGCGCGCGGCGATGGCCGCCCCGGTCTATGACAGCGGGGAGGTGGCCGGCAGCCTGCTGATCGGCTCCGGCCAGGCCACCCGCCGCTACGCCAGCGCCGACGTGCAGATGCTGCGCTCCTTCGCCGAGCACGTCAGCCTGGCTCTCACCGACGCCAACACGGTCGAGCAGATGCGCAGGGCCTTCCACGACTCGCTGACCGGACTGGCCAGCCGCGGCCTGTTCCTGGACCAGCTCTCCCAGCTGCTCACCCAGGCCACCCCGCTGACCGCCGGGCCGGACCGGGTGGCGGTGCTGTTCGTGGACCTGGACCGGTTCAAGGCGGTCAACGACACCCTGGGCCACGCGGCCGGCGACAACCTGTTGATCTGCACCGCGGACCGGCTCAAGGCCCAGCTGCGCAGCTCCGATGTGGCCGCCCGGCTGGGCGGGGACGAGTTCGCGGTGCTGCTCACCGGGGTGGAGAACACCGAGGACGCGGTGCTGGTGGCGCAACGGATCCTGCACGCGCTGGCCGAGCCGATGCTCATCGCCGGGCGGCAGCTGCGGGTCAACGCCAGCATCGGCATCGCGCTCAGCCCGCGCGGCACCGCCGATGCCGCCGACCTGATGCGGCGCGCGGATGTGGCCATGTACCAGGCGAAGCGGGCCGGGCGCGGCCGGTACGAGGTGTTCTCCGACGGCATGCTGATCACCGGTGCGGAGGATCTGCCCGATCGGACGGGCTGATCGGCGGTAGGGCTTTGCCCACCTTGAAATGCACGGCCTGACGCCATCGGATCCCGGCCGCGCGCTGCCTAACGTCTCCCTTGACCGAGTAGGCAAGGCATGGGGGAGACGATGACGGACATCCTGACGGCGCAACGGGAACCGGCCGGGACGCGGTGGTGGCGACGGCCATGGGTGGCCCCGCTGTTCCTGCTGGTGGCGGTGTTCCTGGCGTTCTCCCTGCCGCGCTACCTGACCTTCGACCCGGCCCAGTCCCGGGTGCCCGCGCCCGGTGGCGCGAGCTGGCACTACCCGCTGCTGGTGGCGCACGTGCTGCTCGCCTCGATCGCGATGATCACCGGCAGCCTGCAGGTGTGGCCGTGGTTCCGGCAGCGGTATCCGTTGGCGCACAAGTACCTTGGCCGGGTCTACGTCTTCGTCGGGGTGCTCCCGGCGGGCATCAGCGGCTTCATCGTCGGCGCGAACAGCCCGTTCGGGCCGATCAACCAGGTGAGCAACGTGATCCTGGCGGTGCTGTGGCTGGGCTTCACCGCCGCCGCGGTGCACGCGGCCCGGCAGCGCCGCTTCGGCGAGCACCGCAAGTGGATGATCCGCAGCTTCGCGCTGACCATGTCGATCATCACCAACCGGTTGTGGGGCATCCCGGTCGGGCTGTGGCTGGAACCGCAGCTGGAGACCACCTTCGGCGGCAGCGTGGTCGCGCTCAGCCAGGCGGTCTCCGGTCTGACCGCCTGGCTTGGCTGGACGGTGACCCTGCTGGCCGCCGAATGGTGGTTGCAGCGCAGGAAGAAGCGCTCAGTAGGGCCGCGGCAGGCCCCGGCTGTCGCAGTCGCCTAGCGACTCCAGCGGCCGCCGGGCGAGCAGCTCCCTGGCACTCGACCTGGCCGCGTTCCAGTCCCGCCAGCTCGGGTCGGCGGTCAGGTTGCGGCTGATCGGCCCGAGCACGCAGCTGCGCATGGGTTCGGGCAGCCGGTCCAGTACCGGCACCGCGTCGGCCGACATCTCCGCCAGGTACCACGCGTCCAGCCGGGACACCTTGGCCATGTTCCCTTCCGCCACAATGTGTTCCGGGTTCGCCACCGAGAGTCCGAAAAGGACGGTCAGCGCGGAGGTGACCATGATCCGGGGCACCCAGGACCCGCGCAGCCGGACCCCGGCGGCCAGCACCACCAGGTAGACGAAGCCGATCCACAGCTCGCAGGTCAGCACCAGCAGGCGCAGCACGGTGGCGCCGTAGACCTCCTGGTAGGTCAGGATCCGGCTGATCGAGGAGGCCACGATCACCAGGGTCAGCACGGACAGCGCGCCGAGCAGCACCCGCAGCCACAGCCGCTGTGCCACGGTGTCCTTCGGCGCCCACCGGGTGGCCAGGCCGATCACCGCGAGGGTGAGCACGCTGACCGCGCTGAGCTGCCAGAACCCGCCGCGGGCGTGCTCGGCGTAGGTCAGTCCGGCGGTCTGCCGCACGTACTGGTCGCCGCCGAACAACGCCGCCAGCTGCACCGTGACGAACCCGCCGAAGAGCAGTACCAGCACCCCCACCGGCAGTGCCCACTCCAGCAGCGCGATCGTGCGCGGCGAGCGCTCGGCCGCCTTGGGCGCGCCCTTGACCGCCACCAGGCAGGCCCCCGCGGTGCCGAACAGCAGCACCCAGAACACGAATCCGCCGCGCACGATGGCCGGACCGTCCACAGTGGGCAGTGCCACGGAGATCAGCGCGGCGAAGGAGGCGTCCGCCCCGGCGAACAACGCGCCGAAGACCAGCAGCAGCAGCACCGAGACGACCACCGACACCAGCATCCGCCCCCTGCTGCCGCGCACCCGCAGCGCGGCGGCCCCTCGGATCACCCAGTCCAGCCGCACCAGCGCGGTGATCGGCACCGAGAACGCCCCCGCGAACAGGCTGAAGAACGACTTCCCGCCGCCGGCCGCCAGTGACCCGGCCACCCCCGCGCCGAGCACGCACAACACGAACAGCCATGGCGCGTCCCGCACCGCCCCGATCGCCAGCAACCCGATCGCCAGCGACCCCCAGCCCACCCGCAATACCCGTTCCCCTGCCGACAGCTCGACCTCGCCGTCCCGCCGCGCGACCAGCCACACGGCCACCGCCAGCACCAGCCCGACCAGCCCCCAGCCGATCCCCGGCCGGTCCAACGGCAACGCGAACGCTCCGAACAGCCCCACCCCGACCGCCGCCAGCACCACCGCCCCCGGCGCGTACGGCCGCGGCGGCACCGCCGCGAACACCGGCGCCGCCGCGGCCACCACCCCCGTCGCGAGTGTTGGCCGTTCTGGTACACCGTCTTGGCCGTTGCCGGACGCCGACTCGGCCTCCGCGGGCTCAGCCGGGGCGTCCTCCTCGGCCGGGACGTCCGGATCCGTTGTGCCCGCGGCGGTTTCCGGTTCCGCAGTGGCTTCCGGTTCCTGGGCGCCCTTGGCGGCCTGGTCCCACCCGTCGTGTGCTTTCCCGTTCATCCCTCATCCTCAAGGCAGCAGCCATCGGCCCGACCACATCCGTGGCCCGGCAAGTGCGAAAACCCAGTCAGTCAGCCAAGTTCGGCAACGTCACCCGGATCCGGCAGCCCCCGGTCTCCGGTCCGGTCGCGGAAATCGTCCCGCCGTGCAGATCCACCACCCAGCGCGCGATGGCCAGGCCCAGCCCGGTCCCGCCACCGCCGGCCCGTTCCCCCCTGGTGAACCGCTCGAACACCCGGTCCCGCTCGGCAGGCGGGATACCCGGCCCCTCATCGCGGACCTCCAGCACCACCGATTCCGGCCCGGCGCTGGCACTGATCCACACCCGTCCGCCGGGCGGACCGTGCCGGGCCGCGTTGTCCAGCAGGTTCACCAGCACCTGGTGCAGCCTGCCCTGGTCGGCCAGCACCACGGCCGCCGGCGGGTCCACCGCCATGGTGAACCGCACCCCGCGCCCGGCCACCGCGGTCATCACCTCGGTCTCGGCCACCGCCTGGGCCAGCATCGGCGCCAGCGCGCAGTGCTCCTTGTCCAGGGTGAGCGCCCCCGCGTCGATCCGGGACAGGTCCAGCAGTTCGGTGACCAGCAGGCCGAGGCGTTCGGTCTGCGCCAGCGCGGTGTGCATGGTGGCCGAGTCGGGCTGGGTGACCCCGTCCACCACGTTCTCCAGCACCGCGCGCAACGCGGTGATCGGCGTGCGCAGCTCGTGCGAGACGTTCGCGATCAGGTCCCGGCGCTGCTGATCGGCGGCGCCCAGGTCCGCGGCCATCTGGTTGAACGCGGTGGCGAGCTGGCCCACCTCGTCCTTGGAGGTGGCCCGCACCCGCTTGCGGTAGTCCCCGGCGGCCATGCCGATCGCGGCCGAGGTCATGTCCCGCAACGGTTTGGTCATCCCGTGCGCGATCAGCTGGGAGGCCAGCAGCGCGCCGAGCAGCGCGGTGAAGGTGGTGCGCGGCGGGATCCAGCCGATCTGCCACCAGAAGAAGGCCATCGCCACCGTCACCGACCCGATGACCAGCAGGCCCAGCTTGAGCTTGATGGAGCGCACCGGGTCCAGTGGTCTGGGCAGCACGTCCCAGACCGCGTTCGCCCACCGCCGCAGCTTTCTCACGGCGTCTCCAGCGCGTAGCCGATACCGTGCACGGTGCGGATCACATCGCTGCCGAGCTTGCGCCGCAACGCTTTCACGTGACTGTCCACGGTGCGGGTGGCCGCCGGTCCGGCGAAGCCCCACACCTCGGCGAGCAGTTGCTCGCGGGGCAGCACCGCACGCGGCCGCTCGGCCAGCCTGGTCAGCAGCTCGAACTCGGTCGGGGTGAGGTGGACCTCGGTCCCGGCCCGGTGCACCCGCCGTTCCACCGGGTCGATCTCGAGGTCCCCCACCCGCAGCGTCACCCCGGCGGTGCGGGCCTGCGCGGCCCGTTCCACCCGCCGGAGCAGCGCGTGCACCCGGGCGGCCAGCTCCCGGATGGAGAACGGTTTGGTCAGGTAGTCATCCGCGCCGACGGCCAGCCCGACCAGCAGGTCGGTCTCGTCGTCCCGCGCGGTGAGCATCAGCACCGGCACCGCGCGCCTGGCCTGGATCCGCCTGCACACCTCCAGCCCGTCGAAGCCGGGCAGCATGATGTCCAGCACCACCAGGTCCGGGTCCAGCTCGGCGGCCTTGGCCACCGCGGCCGGCCCGTCGTGCGCCAGCTCCACCGCGAAGCCCTCGGCCCGCAGCCGGACCGCGATGGAGCTGGCGATGGTCAACTCGTCCTCGACCACCAGCACCCGGTGCGTTTCCCCTGCCATGGCGCTGACCCTAGGCGGCGGCCATGGAGAGGGGGCGGAGAGAGTGTGAAGATACTGTGCAGGCTACGATCGGTTGCGAGCCGGTCACTCCCCGCTGCCGTACGGGCGGGTGATGATCTCCAGCACGTGCCCGTCCGGCCCGAGGAAGTACACCCCGCGCCCGCCGTCGTTGGTGTTGATCTCATTCGGCCGGGTCTGCGTCGGGTCGGCCCAGTGGTCCAGGCCGCGCTCGGTGATCCGGCCGTAGATCTCGTCGAACTCGGTCTCGCTGATCATGAACGCGTAGTGGTTGGGAACAGGGGTGCCCTCGACGTCCAGGTAGTCGAGCGTGACCTGATTGGACAGTTCCACCGCCAGGAAAGGCCCGAACGGCACGGCGTCCGGCAGTCCGAGCAGCCCGGTGAGGAACTCCGCCGCGACCTTCTTGTCGGTGGCGTGGACGATGGTGTGGTTCAGTTCGATTGCCATACAACGAAGTTAGAATCTCCACCTAACTGGAGGTCAACGCCACATCCGCGATCGCCACCCGGACGGCGGAGACGAAGTCCCAGAAGACCTGCGTGGTGGTGTACCGGCGTTCCGGCCGGGTGTTGGTGCCGAACATGGCATCCCGCAGGCCGGTGGTGAGTTCGAGCTGGCCGCCGCCACCGCTGAGCGTGCGGTTGGCGATGTTCTCCGGATCCCGCCCGGACAGCGTCGGGTGGCCCACCCCGTCCACGGCCTGGAAACCGGCCGCCGCCAACCGGTTCAGCAGTGCCTGCCGGAGCGGGTCGTCCCGCCCGCCGACCAGCACCGCCCGCGCCCCGGCAGGCAGGCCGAGCTGGGCGGGGGAGCAGCCGTGCACGCCCAGCGCCCGCCGCGCGCCACCGGCCAGCGCCCGCGCCACCGGATCGTCGCAGTGCGCGGAGGTCACGTGCAGTTCGCTGTTGTCGGCGGGGCGGATGCCCTCGAACATCCACAGGTCATACCGCGGCCCGTCCGCCGGCGTGGGTTCCAGGGTGCCGGGGTGGTAGCCGCCGATGGCGTGGCACAGCTCGGAGGTGCCGCCCTCGATCCCGCCGCCGTGCGGGGCCAGGATCGCGGTGTCCGGGAACGGAAACCGCTGCCGCAGGTCGTCGTCGAAGCGTTCCGGCCTGCGGTACCGGCGGGCGTAGTCGATGCCCTCCACCAGATCAGGGTCGGCGTAGAGCGCGGTGTTGGACGGGTACTTGTCCGCCGCCGGCGCGGGCCGGGCGGCCAGGACCGGGATCGCGGTCGCGGCCGCCAGGCTGAGGAAGGTTCTCCTGCTCGCGGTGCTCATACCGGCCATTCTGCGTCAGCGAGCTAGGGTCGGCCGGGTGACGAACACGCCGCCGCCTGATGAGACCGACTCCGGGGTGCCCGAGTGGGCGAAGGTCATCCCCGGCCTCGACCCCGCCGTGGAGGGCGTGGTCGACCGGCTGCACCTGGCCAGCCGCTACCTGGAACGACTGGCCGCGGAATGCGCCGCGCCGCAGGGGCTCAGCTCGGCCGACTACGAGATCCTGGCCCGGCTGTACTGGGTCGGCCCGCCGCATCAGCTCACCCCGACCCAGCTCGCCGCCGGCACGCTCAGCCCGGCCACCACGATCACCAGCCGCCTGGAACGCCTGCAGAAGGCCGGGCTGATCATCCGCTCGGTCAGCGGAAACGACCGCCGCTCCACCCCGGCCGAGCTGACCGCGGAAGGCCAGCGGATCTTCCTTTCCGTGGTCACCGAACAGGCCCGACGGGAGCGGGAGGCGATCAGCCCGCTGGGCCCGACCGAACTGGCCGAGCTGGAGCACCTGCTGCGGAGGCTGATGTTCGTGCTGGAACAGAGCCTCGGCCCGGCGCCCCGCCGCGCGCGCCTGGCTGAGGAAGCTGCCCCGCGGCGGAAGTAGTCACTCGCACGAGTTGCGCCATTTGGCCGATACTACGAAATCGTAGTAACTCGTAGCGTTGCCCTCGTTCGCGGTGGCCACCGGCGAGCACGACGTCATACCCGTTGTCCCGCCGGACATTCCGCTTGTGAGGTGCCAGTCATGTCCCGAGTTCACGCTGTGCTGCGCCGGTTCACCGTCGCCCTGCTCGCCTTCGCCGCCGCCGGTTCGCTGGCCGTCGGCCTGGCCCCCTCGGCCGCCGCCGGACCGCACTACCCGTGGCAGGACCCTGGCCGGGCCAGGGCGTTCACCGAGGCCGCGGTCACCCAGCACGGGCTGTCCTACTGCTGGGGCGGCGGCAACGAGAACGGCCCCACCTTCGGCACCCCCGACTCCAGGTGCAACAACAGCACCGGCGCCGGTTTCGACTGCTCCGGCCTGGTGCACCACGCGCTGGCCAAGGCAGGCCGCAACCCGGGCGACCACAACGCCGACTTCTACGGCAAGAACCTCGGCACGATCGTCAACGACGGCAGCCGCAAGCCTGGTGACCTGCTCTTCTACGACTGGGGCAACGACGGCCAGTACGACCACGTGATGATCTACCTTGGCCTCAACCGGGACAACAACAAGATCGAGATCATCGAGGCCAACGGCGATCGCGGCCTGACCGCGGCCACCGGGCACCGGGTGCGCTTCTTCGGGCTGACCGCCCCGCACCGGGTCCGCCGGATCGCGTTCTGATCCGCGCCTGCTCCTGCCCCCGGCTCACACCGCCGGGGGCAGCGCCGGTTCGAACAGCCACTTGCGGAACAACCCGTCCAGCGGGTGCGCGCAGTGCCGCTGGGCCAGCGCGATGAAGTCCGCGGTGCGCACCGAGCCGTGCCGGTGGGTGGCGGTCCATTCCTTGAGCAGCTTGAAGAACGCCGGATCGCCGATGTGCCGCCGCAGCGTGTGCAGGGTCAGCGCGCCCCGGTCGTACACCTGGTCGTCGAACATCCGGGCCGGGCCGGGATCACCGATCACCAGGTCCTGTGGCAGTCCGGCCAGCTTGCGCATGAACCGTTGCGCCGGCACGGATGCGGGCACCCCGTCGGCGAACTCGAACCACAGCCATTCCGCGTAGCAGGCGAAACCCTCGTGCAGCCAGATGTCCCGCCAGTCGGCCAGGGTGAGGCTGTTGCCGAACCACTGGTGCGCCAGCTCGTGCGCCACCAGGCGTTCGTGCCCGCGTCGGCCGTCCAGATGGTTGCGGCCGAACACGGACAGGCCCTGCGCCTCGATCGGCACGTCCAGCTCGTCGTCGGCGACCACCACCGCGTATTCCTCGAACGGGTAAGGGCCGAACAGCTCCTGGAACACCCGCAGCATCTCCGGCTGACGCGCGAAGTCGTGCCGGAACAACGATTCCAGCGCCGCGGGCACCCCGGCGGGCTGGTGCACCGGCCCTGGCAGCTCCAGGATCTCGTACCGTCCGATTTGGACGGTGGCGAGGTAGCTGGGCATCGGCGCGGACTGGTGGTGCACCCAGGTGGCGCTGCCGCCGTGCTCCTTGACCGAGCGCAGCCTGCCGTTGGCGAAGACGGTGTACTCGCTGGGCGCGGTCACCGCGATCCGGTAGGTGGCCTTGGATCCGGGGCGGTCATCGCACGGGAACCAGCTCGGCGCGCCGGTGGGCTGGCTGGCCACGATGGCGCCGTCGGTGAGCTGGTCCCAGCCGATCTCGCCGAACGCGCTGCGCACCGGATGCGGCGGACCGGCGTAGCGGACCTCCACGGTGAACTCCGCGCCAGGGGCCAGCGGCCTGGCCGGGCGCAGCCGGAGCTTGCCGTTGGCGTGCGACCACTTGGCCGGCCGCTTGCCGTCCACGAGCACCCGGTCCACCCGGAACCGGCCGAAGTCCAGCACGATCGACGGCAGCGCCTGCTCGGCGACCGCGATCACGCTGGCCCGGCCGGTCAGCCGGTGCGAGTTGGGGCGGTAGTCCAGGTCCAGGTCGTAGTGCCGGACCCGGTACCCCTCGTTGCCGTGGTGGGGGAAGTAGGGCTGGTGGTTCACCCTCGGCGGGATCCTTCCGGCTGCCAGGCGGCGATCGGGTTGCCCAGCCAGCGGGTGTCGGCCGGGACGGTCTCGCCGCGCATCACCAGCGAGCCGGGTCCGACGGTGGCGCCCGCGCCGACGGTGGCCCCGGGCAGCACGATGCCGTGCGGGCCCATGGTCGAACCGGCGGCCAGGGTGACCACGTCCATCCGCATGATCCGGTCGTGGAACAGGTGTGTCTGCACCACGCAGCCGCGGTTCACACTGGCGCCGGCGCCCAGGCTGACCAGGTCGGCCTCGGGCAGCCAGTAGGTCTCGCACCAGACGCCCTTGCCCACGCTGGCGCCCAGCGAGCGCAGCCACAGGTTCATCAGCGGGGTGCCGCCGACCGCACCGGCCAGCCAGGGCACCGCGAGCACCTCGACGAAGGTGTCGGCCAGCTCGTTACGCCACACGAAGGAACTCCACAGCGGGTGCTCCACCGCGCGGAACCGCCCGACCAGCACCCACTTCGCGGCACTGGAGACCACACAGGCCAGCACCCCGGCCCCGAACAGCACCAGGCCGCTGACCAGCAGCGCCATCCCGAAGCCCGCCTGCGCGGCGACGACCTCGAAGGCGGCCAGGGTGAGCACGGCCAGCGCGACGGTGGCCATCACCGGGATCACCCGGCACAGCTCGACCAGCGCGCGGGCCAGCACCAGGCGGCGCGGCGGGGCGAAGGTACGGCCCTCATCGCGCTTCTCGGTGTTGCGCGGCAGTTTGATCGGCGGCATGCCCAGGTAGGAGCTGCCCGCCTTGGCCCGCTTCGGCGCCGCGGAGAGCACGCCGACCAGGCCGCGGTTGGGCACCGAACGGCCAGGCGCGGTCATCCCGGAGTTGCCGAGGAAGGCGCGTTTGCCGATGCGCACCTCGTCGATGCGCAGCCAGCCGCCGCCGAGTTCGTAGGAGCCGACCATGGTGTCATCGGCCAGGAACGCGCCATCGGCCACCGTGGTCAGCGAGGGCAGTGCGAGCACGGTGGACGCCTCCACACGGCGGCCCACCTTCATGCCCAGCATCCGCAGCCAGACCGGGGTGAACAGGCTGGCGTAGAAGGGGAACAACGCGGACCTGGAGTGGTTCATCAACCGCTCCACGGTCCAGGCCTGCCAGGCGATCCGGCCGTGCACCGGGTGGTATCCGGCGTGCAGCCCCAGGCTGAACAACCGCACCCCGACCAGCACGAACAACGCGGTGGTCGCCAGGTAGGCGATCGCGGCCAGCGGCGCGGCCAGCAACGCGCTGCCGATCGCCCCGGACAGCGTGGTGTCGTCAGCCACGAACCAGCCCAGCAGCGCGATCGCGGGCAGCACGGCCAGCACCGGCAGCAGGTCAAGGCCGAGCGAGGTGCTGCCGTAGAGGAAGGACCAGCGGCGGCTGCGCGCGGCGGTCTTGTTGGGCCGCTTGCTCTTGGGCTTGCTGGACCGGGTGGCCGGCACGCCGCCCCAGTGCTGACCCGCGGGCACCGAGCCACGCACCACCGAACCGGCGGCGATCTCGGCCCGCTTGCCGATCCGCGCGCCGGGGAAGACCGTGCTGCGCGAGCCGATCACCGCGCCTGCGCCGATCCGGATCCGGCCCACGTGCACCACGTCGCCGTCCAGCCAGTGCCCGGCCAAGTCGACCTCGGGCTCCACCGCACAACCCTTGCCCAGCTTGAGCATGCCGGTCACCGGGGGAGCGGCGTGCAGGTCCACGTCCGCGCCGATCCGCACGCCCAGCGCCTTGGCGTAGGTGGTGATCCAGCCGCCGGAGAGCTTGCCCGCGCCGCTGAGCACGGCCAGCCGGTCGGCGGCCCACAGCCGCAGGTGCACGCTGCCACCACGTGGGTAGCTGCCAGGACGCAGGCGGCGCAACAGGATCCGCGCACCACCGGCGGCGATGGCGATCCGTCCCGGCGGGCTGAACAGCAGCGCCGCGCCGGCGCCAACCCACCACCAGGAGATGGTGGGCGCCCAGGTGTAGGAGCCGAACAGGTTGAGCACGTTGTTCAGCGCGGCCAGCGCGACGATCCAGCGCAGGCCGACCAGGGTCAGCAGCGGCAGCAGCACCAGCAGCTGCACCAGCGAGGCCCGGCGCGGGGTCGACTTGACCACCCGCACGGTGGCTTCCTCGGCACCCAGCTCGTCCAGCCGGGCGGCCAGCTGGGCCAGGGTGGAGTGCTGGTAGAGGTCGCTCACCGAGCTGCCCGGGTAACTGCGCCGCACCAGCGAGATGAGTTGCGCGGCGGCCAGGCTGCCGCCGCCGCTGGCGAAGAAGTCGGCGTCGGCGGACTCCGGCGGCAGGCCGAGGATCTCGGTCCACTGCTCGGCCAGCCACGCCTGGGTGCCTGCCAGCTGCGGTGCGGCGCCGGGGAGTTCGTCGGTGGTCAGCGGCCAGGGCAGCGCGTCGCGGTCGACCTTGCCGGAGGTGCGGGTGGGCAGCGTGTCGACCACGGCCAGCAGCGGCACCAGCGCCGCGGGCAGCGCGGAACGCAGGCGCTCCAAGGCCGCGGCTTTGTCGAAGGGCTCCTCAGCCGAAGCGAGTGCGAGGTAGCCGACCAGGATCTGGTTGCCGCCCTTGGTGTTGCGTACCGCGGCGGCCGCACCGGCGATGCCGGGCAGGGCCTGCAGGGCCGCGTCCACCTCGCCCAGTTCGATCCGCCGTCCGCCGAGCTTGACCTGCTCGTCGGCCCGGCCGAGGAACAGCAGGCCCTCGGCCTCGGCGCGCACCAGGTCGCCACTGCGGTAGGCGCGGTCCCAGCCGAGCGCGGGCAGCGGCGCGTACTTTTCCGCGTCCTTGGCCGGGTCCAGGTACCTGGCCAGGCCGACCCCGCCGATCACCAGCTCGCCGGTCTCGCCCATCGCCACGACCTGTCCGGCCGCGTCCACCACGGCCAGCTCCCAGCCGTCCAGCGGCAGGCCGATCCGCACCGGCGGGGTGCCGGTCAGCGGGGCGGCGCAGGCGACCACGGTGGCCTCGGTCGGCCCGTAGGTGTTCCAGACCTCGCGGCCCTCGACCGCGACCCGCTCGGCCAACTCCGGCGGGCATGCCTCGCCGCCGAAGATGAGCAGCCGCACGTCGTCCAGGCATTCCGCTGGCCACAGCGCGGCCAGCGTGGGCACGGTGGAGACCACGGTGATCTCGTTGCGGACCAGCCACGGGCCCAGGTCCATGCCGGTGCGCACCAGCGAGCGCGGCGCGCTGACCAGGCAGGCCCCGTGCCGCCAGGCCAGCCACATCTCCTCGCAGGAGGCGTCGAAGGCCACCGACAGCCCGGCCAGCACCCGGTCGCCGGGCCCGATCGGCTCCTCGGTGAGGAACAGCCCGGCCTCGGCGTCGACGAAGGCGGCCGCACTGCGGTGGCTGACCGCGACGCCCTTTGGCTTGCCGGTGGAGCCGGAGGTGAAGATGATCCAGGCGTCGTCGTCCAGGGTCGGCGCGCCCACCGAGCCGCCGGGGGTGGCGTGCGGGGTCAGCGTGCCGTTCGCGCCGAGCACCGCGCAGACCACGGCCTCGCCGAAGACCAGTTCGGCCCGTTCGTCCGGATCCTCCGCGTCCACCGGCACGTAGGCCGCGCCCGCGGCGAGCACGCCGAGGATGCCCACGTACAACTCGTTCGTACCCGAAGGAATGCGCACGCCGACCCGGTCGCCGCGGCCGATGCCGTGTGCGGCAAGGCGTTGCCGCACCGACTCGACCTCGGCGAGCAGGGCGCGGTAGGTCAGGGTGGTGCTGCCGTCGTCCACCGCGGGGGCGGTGGGGTGCCGACGGGCCGTGGTGTTGAGGATGTCGAGCAGAGTCCGCTCAGCCGGGGTCGCACCAGCGCGGAAAACGGCTGGCACCAAAGGAATAGTCGTGGGGGCGAACAAGGACTCGTCGACTGCGGTCAACTCCGGCCCTTCCGGGAAGTAGGTGTCTCAACGCCGGACAGGCCAACGCCAAACGGACACCATACCCAGGAAAAGTGAACAACCGCACGGCAAACCACTCAGTCGTGGCTCAACTCACGGGTGCACGAGCACCTTCGTACCCACTCGCAGCAGCGCGAACGTCTCGTTGACACTCGGATCGGTCATCCGGATACAACCGTTGCTGGCAGGCCAGGTCTCCACCGGTTCCCCGCCGTGGAAGGCGATTCCCTGGTCGCTGCCACCCTGGCCGATGTAGGAGGGCCGCCACATCGGGCCGAGCCGGGCGTAGCGCCAGCCGTTGATCTGCCGGGTGACGGTGAACTCCCCGGTCGGGGTGTGCTTGCCCGGCTGGTCCCGGCCGGTGGAGGAGTCGTAGACGCGCTCGATCGCGCCGTTGCCGTCCAGGAAGTAGGTGACCTGCTTGGCCAGGTCCACCTCGACCCGGAAACCCTTGCGGGCCTGGGGAACCGGCCGCACCGGGTGCCGCAGCGCGGCCGCGGTGGCGGCCTCGATGATCCCGGTCCGCTCCAGCTCGTGCACCTTCTGGAAGGCGATCACCGCGTGCCGCGTCTCGGTGTCGAAGACGCCGTTCACCTCGCGCACCTGGTAGCCCTGATCGGCCAGCACCTTCTGCGCCGCGAGCACCTCGGGCCCGCGCGCGCCCTCGGCCAGCGGGGCGGCCGGCGGCGGCGCGACCTCGTTCACCGGCACCGGCGCGGCCTGCGGCTGCACGGTCACCGGCTGTTCCGCCACGGTCACCGGACCCTGCGGGGTCAGCACGGTGTAGGCGGCCACGCCCGTCCCGCCGACCGCCGCCGCCAGCAACGCACCGACCAGGTATCGCCCGCGTCCGCCCACAGTCCTCACGCCTTTCCGAAAGGTTCGTTCATCAGTGCTTGGCCGATGCGGTCGGCAGCGCAACATTCCCTGGGCAACCAACCGGGTGACTTCGGCGTATTCCGGTCGTGATGGCGGAGGACGAGGACCTGGTGCCGCGCATCGGCCACGACCGGGAAGCGCTGGCCGAGCTGTACCGTCGGCACGTGCGTGCCCTGCTCGGTTACGCCGGGCGCAGGCTCGGTAACCCGACCGACGCCGCCGACCTGGTGGCGGCGGTGTTCCTCGAGGTCATCCGCACCGCAGGCCGCTACGACCCGGCTCGCGGCACGCCGAGGGCCTGGCTGTTCGGTATCGCGGCCACCCTGATCGCCGCGCACGGCCGGTCCAGGGGCCGTGAGGCCAGGGCGTTGCAGCGGGTCTACGGCCGCCGCGAACTGAGCCCGGAGGACCACGGCGAACTGGCCGGGCGGATCGACGCCGCGCGCAGCGCCGAACTGCTGCAACACGCCGTCGACGCGCTCAGCCCGGCCGAACGCGAGCTGTTCCTGCTGGTCGCGATGGACGGACTGAGCGCGGCCGAGGCCGGATCGGTGCTCGGCATCGCCCCGGCCGCGGCCCGGATGCGCCTGGCCAGGGCCCGCCGCAAACTCCGCGCCGCGCTGCCCGATCCGGTGCTCGCGCTGGTGGGCTCACTATGAGCCAGGACCGGGAACCGTTGAGCCCGCTGGAACAGCGGATGCTGGACGGGCTGCTGCGGGTGGCCGACGAAGAAGCAGTCCACAGTGGACAGCCGAAACGGTCCCGGTTCGCCTGGCTGGCGGTGGCCGCGGTCACCGTGCTGGGCCTTGGCGCGGCCGCCACCGTGCCCGCGTTGCTGCAACCGTCCACTCCGGACACTCCGGTGCAGATATCGCCCGCGCCAGGGCATATCGGCTACCGCAGGGTGATCACCGGCCACCAGTACGTCAGCACCAGGCACCTGGGCGGCGACTTCGTGGACATCACCGCGGAGATCCGGGACACCGCCGAACTGTGGGCCGAACTCGGCGATCCGCGGTCGATCCGGGCCAAACTCGAACCACACCAGGTGCTCAGCTGTGCCCCGGTGGACAACCGCGGCCTGTGCGCGAACTGGCTGGCCGACAACACCGGCAAGAACCTCGGCCTGCGGCTGCGGCCGGAGGACCGCACCGTGCCGAACGTGAGCCGCCGCACCGATCCCGAGGCCAGCGGGCTGGACTACCAGACCATCAACCTGCTGCCCACCGACCAGGTCGGCGGCCGCCCGGTCACCGAGTTCGGCACCACCGCCGAGGAGCTGACCACCCAGTTCGACGAGCTGACCCAGCGGATCCGGCAGAACGGGCAGAAGCAGTTCGAGGGCACGGTGACCAGGTGGGAACGGCTCCGGTACGCCGTCGAGCTGCTGCTGGCCATCGGCGCCACCCCGCAACAGCGCGCCGCCGCCTGGACGGTGGCCACCAGGTCCGCCGAGGTCGCCGAGACCCCGGCCACCGACCGACTCGGCCGGGCAGGCCGCGCACTGGTCTACGGCAGCTCGCCGGACCTGCGCCGGGAGCTGGTCATCGACCCGGCCACGCACACCCTGCTCAGCCAGAGCGAGACCATCGCGCCGCCCAAGGACACCCAGCGGCAGACCTACCCGGTGGCCTCGGTCAACTACACGCTGTACCTGGCCGAGGGCGCGGTGCGCTCGCTGGCAGAGGTCCGCTGAGCGGATTTGCCACGAATTGGCCACGACCTGGCCAAGAGCTGGGTGTCAGCCGGGTGAAAAAGCCCTGTTCAGAGCGCAGGATCAGGCGCCGATCCCGACCTCCCCTGGAGCAGTGGCCATGCGTCCCACCACCCTCTCCCGTCTGCTCGCCCTGACGCTGCTGCTCTCCGCCGGTCTCCTAGGCTCGGCCGCCGCGCAGCCGACAGCGACCTCCGCCGGTGACCCGAGGGCCACCGCCTTCCCCGGCAACGCCACCACCTGCGCGCACGCCAACCTGCCCGGCCAGCTCATCACCGGGCAGCTCACGGTGAACATCGCCACCGGCAGCCACCTCACCATCACCGGCGTGCCGCTGGGCCTGACCGTCACCGGCATCGTGGTCAAGGGCGGCCCCGGCTACAACGTGTACCTGCCCGCCAACCTCGGCCTGCTGCCCTGGCCGGGCCTGCATTCCCCGCTGGTCGGCCAGAACGGCAACATCCCGGAGATCAGCCACTGGTTCGCCTGCGGCCAGACCCAGACCACCACCAAGCCGACCACCAGCACCACCACCAAGCCGTACTCGAGTTCGGCCACCACCAAACCGGGCAGCAGCACCGCGAGCACCACCGCCACGACGACCAGCGGCGGCGGCACGACCAGTACCTCCACCGCCGCGACCACACCGCGGACCACCGCGCCGACCAGCACGCCGGTCCCGGTCCCGGTGGCTGATGACGACGACCTGGCCAACACCGGCTTCGACGGCGGCTGGCTGATCGGGCTGGGCGCCGCACTGGTGTTCGCGGGCGGACTGGTGCTCGGGATGACCCGGCTGCGTACCCGGCGTAGTCGCTGAATCGGGTGGCAGCGTTGCGCGGTGCACACAACGAACGGCTAACGAGCAGGTAGCGAGTGCTGTTCCGGCGGCGATGGGACTGTTGGATTCAACCCTCACCGTCTTGAGCAGGAGCCCTCGCTGATGCACGCCCTCGCGCCCGCCCTCCGCCGCGCCGCCGCCCTGGCCGCCGTGGTCCTCACCACCTGGCTCGGGGCGGCGGGCGCCGCCGGCGCGGACCCGCAGATCCCCTGGTCCGGCGACGAACGCGCCACCCCGGCCGCCGGGGTGGCCACCGGGTGCGCGGCGACCGGGCTCAAGGGCGAGCAGGTCGACGTCACCGTCACCAGGGACTCCCGGTACCTCACCGTCACCGCGGTCGATCCGGGTGTCACCCTCACGGGGGTCGTGATCCAGGGCGGACCCGGCTACAACATCTATCCAGCCTCCGCGTTCACCGCACTGCCGTGGCCGCGGCTGCACGCGCCACTGGAATCGCCCGCCCAGCCGCAGAAACCCGCGCTGACCACGAACTGGTTCGCCTGCGGGAGCAAGACCCCGCCCACCAGCACGAGCACCACGACCACCAGCACGACGACGAGGACGACCACGAGCAGCACCACCACGCGCCCGACGACGACGAGCACCACCAGCACGTCGTCGAGCCCGAGCCAGACCCCGGTCAGCGCCACCCCGCCGCCGGTGACCAGCACCAGCAGCCCCGGCCTGGCCACCACCGGCTTCGACGGCGGCTGGCTGATCCCGCTGGCGGCCGGGCTGATCCTGCTCGGCGCGGCGGCGCTGTTCGTGCCACGCCTGCTCCGTCGCCGCGGCTGAGGCCGGGAAGGGACCGGGATGACCGGCAACGAGGACGAGACTTCGCCGGTCCGGGCGGGCTGGCGGCTGCCGCTGGTGATCTGCGTGCTGGGCCTGGTGCTGGCCTTCGTCGGCATCGGCGTGCTGGCCAACCGCTATGACCGGTTCCGGGTGGAGACCTCCTCGATGGAGAACACCCTGGCCACCGGCAAGCGGGCGATCACCAGGCCGGTGACCGACGGCGGCGCCTCGGTACAGCGCGGGGACGTGGTGGTCTTCGACCCGAACGAGAGTGGCTGGCCCGGCCGGGAACCCGGCGAGCAGCTGGTCAAACGGGTGGTCGGCATTGGCGGCGACAGCGTGATCTGCTGCGATCTGGACGGCCGGTTGCAGGTCAACGGTCGCACCATCACCGAGACCTACCTGCGCACCGACGATCCGGCCACCGGCGGCAAGCATCAGCCGCAGCGGTTCACCGTGCGGGTGCCGCAGGACCGGATGCTGCTGCTCGGCGACTACCGCGGCAACTCCCGTGATTCCCGCGCCTACCTGGACAACGAGTTCAAGGGCT
This sequence comes from Crossiella cryophila, assembly GCF_014204915.1. Taxonomy (NCBI): domain Bacteria; kingdom Bacillati; phylum Actinomycetota; class Actinomycetes; order Pseudonocardiales; family Pseudonocardiaceae; genus Crossiella; species Crossiella cryophila. The sequence continues at coordinate 9,931,348 of NZ_JACHMH010000001.1, read as the reverse complement.
CGGTGCCGCGCAGCGCGATCAAGGCCGTGGTGGTCGCGGTGGTCACCCCGGGCGAGGGCGTGCGGCAGGTCTCGCCGAGCCCGGTGTTCACCGACGCCGGACTGGCCGGGGCCGCGGCCACCGACTATGGCTACCGGTACGCGTTCTGGACCATCGTGACCGGGGCGCTGCTGGTGATCATCACCCTGCTGTGGCTGGCCGTCGTCGGCGCGCTGGCCTGGCGGCGCCGACGACGGCAGCCGGTGCTCAGCCCTTGAGCAGGCCGGTCATCTCCGCGATCTCCTTCTCCTGCGCGGAGATGACCTCCTCGGCCAGGTGCTTGGCCTCGGCCGACTGACCCTGGGCCAGCTCGGCCTTGGCCATCACGACCGCGCCGCGGTGGTGCTCGACCATCATGGTCAGCCAGCGCTTGTCGAAGTCGGCCTTGCTCGCGGCCTGCAGCTGGGTCATCTGCTCGGCCGACATCATCCCGTGCGCGCCGTGGTCAGCCCCGTGCTCGGGCTGGAGCGGGGCGTTCCAGGACTTCAGCCAGCCGGTCATCTTGTCGATCTCCGGCTGCTGCCCGTCCTGGATCCGCTTGGCCAGGTCGCGCACCTTGGCGTTGTCGGTGCGGCTGGGCACCAGCTTGCTCATGTCCAGGGCCTGCTGGTGGTGCGGGATCATGCCCTGGGCGAAGGTGATGTCGGCCGCGTTGTGCCCGGCGTTGGCCGCCGGGGCGCTGGTGGCCGGGTGACCGCCCGCGTGCCCGTCGTCGTGCCCGGCCGACGCCCCGCCGCCACAGGCCGAGAGCGTGATCGCGGTGAGCACACCCAGACCGGCCAGGACCAGCTTGTTCTCGCGCATGACAAATCTCCTCGAATGCCTACGAATATGACTGGATGGGGCAACCCGGTCCGGTCAGAGTCGGAGCACGCCGAGGGTGTCGAGGTCGAAGAGCTTGGGCGGTGGTCCGCGCGGGACCAGCCGGACCAGCCGCGCGGCCAGTCCGTCCAGGGCGGCCGCCGGATCGCGGCGCAGCCAGCCCAGCAGGGCCAGCGCGAGCAGCCCGGCCACCGTGACGATCAGGCCGAGGCAGAGGTGCAGCATCGAGTCGTGCCCACCGGGCACCGGGTGTTCCGCGGGCGCTGCCGCCGGGGCCGAGACGGTCACCAGGCCGGAGCCGTGGTGCTCGTGCGCGACCGTCCCCGGTTGGTGCGAGCCGTGACTCGGATGGGTGACCTGGTGCATCACCAGCACGCTGAAACTCACCGTGAACACGAGCAGAGCCAGGCCCAGTACCCGCATCGGGCGTGGTCGGAGCGCCGTGGTCACCCCACCAGCCTAACGTCACAACGCAACCTGCCAGCCCGACCGAGCCCTGGCGGGGCTCGCGGTCTACGATTCCCATGCGCGGTCTGCCTACGCATGCCCGCGGTCAGGCAAGTGCAGGTGATTACCAGGTCAACAGGCCAGTGCAGGAGGCACCGTGACGGCCGTAGCCCCTCAGCCGATCGCCACGCGTCCGTTCCCGACGCGTCAGACGGTCAAGGGTTCGTTCCTGCTGCGGATGCTCCGCACCACGGACCACAAGCAGATCGGCATTCTGTACCTCGTCACGTCCATGGCCTTCTTCATGGTCGGTGGCGTGATGGCCCTGCTGATCCGCACCGAACTCGCCCTGCCGGGGATGCAGATCCTCTCGCAGGAGCAGTACAACCAGATGTTCACCATGCACGGCACGATCATGCTGTTGCTCTACGCGACGCCGATCCTGTTCGGGTTCGCCAACTACATCCTGCCGTTGCAGATCGGCTCCCCGGATGTGGCGTTCCCCCGGTTGAACGCCTTCTCGTACTGGCTTTACCTCTTCGGCGGCCTCACCGTGGTGGCCGGCTTCATCACCCCCGGTGGCGCGGCCGACTTCGGCTGGTTCGCCTACACGCCGCTGTCCAACGCGATCCACTCGCCCGGCATCGGCGCCGACCTGTGGATCTCCGGTCTGGTGGTCTCCGGTCTGGGCACCATCCTCGGCGGCGTCAACATGATCACCACGGTGCTGTGCCTGCGCGCGCCCGGCATGACCATGTGGCGGATGCCGGTGTTCACCTGGAACATCCTGGTCACCAGCCTGCTCGTGCTGATGGCCTTCCCGATCCTGACCGCCGCGCTGCTCGGCCTGCTGGCCGACCGGCACCTGGGTGCGCACGTCTTCGACCCGGCCAACGGCGGCGTGATCCTCTGGCAGCACCTGTTCTGGTTCTTCGGCCACCCCGAGGTCTACATCGTCGCGCTGCCGTTCTTCGGCATCGTCTCGGAGATCTTCCCGGTGTTCAGCCGGAAGCCGATCTTCGGTTACAAGGCGCTGATCTGGGCCACCATCACCATCGCCGCGCTGTCGGTGACGGTGTGGGCGCACCACATGTACGCCACCGGCGCGGTGCTGCTGCCCTTCTTCGCCTTCACCACGTTCCTGATCGCGGTGCCCACCGGCATCAAGTTCTTCAACTGGATCGGCACCATGTGGCGCGGTCAGTTGACGTTCGAGACGCCGATGCTGTTCTCGGTGGGCTTCATCATCACCTTCCTCTTCGGTGGCCTCACCGGCGTGCTGCTGGCCGCGCCCGCGATCGACTTCCACGTGTCGGACACCTACTTCGTGGTGGCGCACTTCCACTACGTGCTCTACGGCACGATCGCCTTCGCGACCTTCGCCGGCATCTACTTCTGGTTCCCGAAGATGACCGGGCGCCTGCTGGATGAGAAGCTCGGCAAGCTGCACTTCTGGACGACCTTCATCGGTTTCCACCTGACCTTCCTGGTCCAGCACTGGCTGGGCAACGAGGGCATGCCGCGCCGCTACGCCGACTACCTGCCAAGCGACGGTTTCACCACGCTCAACTCGATCTCCACGATCGGCGCGTACCTGCTCGGCGCGTCCACGCTGCCGTTCATCTGGAACGTGTTCAAGAGCTACCGCTACGGCGAGGTCGTCAAGGTCGACGACCCGTGGGGCTACGGCAACTCGCTGGAGTGGGCGACCTCCTGCCCGCCGCCGCGGCACAACTTCACCGAGCTGCCCCGGATCCGCTCCGAGCGCCCGGCCTTCGAGCTGCACTACCCGCACATGGTGGAGCGGATGCGGGCCGAGGCCGAGGTCGGCAAGAAGCACCGGGAGAAGCACGGCGCCGTCGCGGTCAAGGAGGCTCCTGCCGCACCCTCGCAGGTCGCGGCCAACGCCACCCAGCCGCCGGAGCAGCACGGCGACGACCCGAAATCACGCTGAGCTGATCAACCCGGGTGAGCCCGGGTAGCAAGGCTCGACGAGGAGCCCCACAGCCACCGCACCGGCGGCTGTGGGGCTCGTCTCTTTTCCGGCCAGGGCATCGAGCAGGACGCCGTCGACTGAGGAGACTCGGTAACCGTGAGTACCCGCAAAGCCACCACCGTGCTGATCACCGTCACCGGCCCGGACAAGCCAGGGGTGACCTCCGTGCTCTTCGCCGCGCTGACCCGGCACGGGGTCGAGGTGCTCGACGTCGAGCAGGTGGTGATCCGCAGTCGCCTGGTGCTCGGCGTGCTGGTCTCCACCACGCACGACCCGGAGGGCCTGCAGGAGCTGACCGAACAGGCCATGGCCAGCGTGGGCATGCACGTGGACGTGGAGATCGGCGCCCGCGAGCGCTCCGCCGCCCAGCACGGCTCCAGCCACGTGCTGGTGGTGATGGGCCGCCCGGTCACCGCCCGCGGTTTCACCGAGGTGGCCCGCAGGCTGGCCGCGCTGGGCGCCAACATCGACTCGATCCGCCGGGTGGCCGACTACCCGGTCACCGGCCTGGAACTCGCGGTCTCGGCCGGGGACACCGACGAGGCCGACGCCGAACTGCGGGCCGCGATGGCCGAGGTCTCGGTGCGCGCCCAGGTCGACATCGCGGTGGAGCAGGCCGGGCTGACCCGCCGGGCCAAGCGGCTGGTCGTCTTCGACGTGGACTCCACCCTGATCCAGGGCGAGGTCATCGAGATGCTCGCCGCGCACGCCGGCTGCGAGGAGCAGGTCAGGGAGATCACCGAGGCCGCCATGCGCGGTGAACTCGACTTCACCCAGTCCCTGGAACGCCGGGTATCCCTGCTGGCCGGACTGCCCGCCGGTGTGCTGGCCGAGGTCGGCCGCTCGCTGGAGCTGACCCCCGGCGCCCGCACCACCATCCGCACCCTGCGCAGGCTCGGCTTCCGCTGCGGTGTGGTCAGCGGCGGGTTCACCCAGGTCATCGCGGGCCTGGCCGAGGAACTGCGGCTGGACTTCGTGGCCGCCAACGAGCTGGAGATCGTTGAGGGCAAGCTGACCGGCCGGGTCACCGGCGAGGTGGTGGACCGCGCGGGCAAGGCGGTCGCACTGCGCCGCTTCGCCGCCGAACACGACATCCCGCTGGCCCAGTGCGTGGCCGTGGGCGACGGCGCCAACGACATCGACATGCTCAGCACCGCGGGCCTGGGCGTGGCCTTCAACGCCAAACCCGCGCTGCGCGAGGTGGCCGACACCGCGCTCTCGCACCCGTTCCTGGACGCGGTGCTGTTCGTGCTGGGCGTCACCAGGGCCGAGGTCGAGGCCGCCGACGCCGCCGACGGCCTGGTCGAAGAGCGCATCGAGGTCGGCTGACATGCTCGAACCCCTGGCCGCCCGCTACGCCACCTGGCTAGGGCTACCAGCCCAGTCCACAGTGGACACCAGCGACGAGGACCCGGCGACGGTCCGAGCCATGCCGTTGGTCCTACGCATCGAACGCCAGGACCCCGCCCCGCGCACCGCATTGCTGGAAGCCGCCGCGACCGCGTCACTCGCCGTCTGCCTGGCCCCCGAGGCCGAGCCCGAGGGGGAATGGCACGAGGAGATCCGGCTGTGGCTGGACAACCGCATCCGCAAGGTCTCCCGCCGCGCCCGCGGCGCGCACTGGGACGCCGTCCAGGAACTCCCCGGCATCACCGTGTCCCACCAGGGCGCGCAGGTCCGCGCCCTGGTCCCCGGCCTGGTCGCGGAATCGCCGAAGGTGTTGTCCCGCCTGCAGATCTCCGGCAGCGAACTCCCCGACGACACCCCGGGCCCACCCCCGGACGACCGCCCCGTGCTGTGGCTCAACCCCGAGGTGGAGATGACCGTCGGCAAGGCCGCCGCCCAGGTCGGCCACGCCACCATGATCGGCGCCGCCCTGCTGCCCCCGGCGGACCTGGCCCGCTGGTCAGACCAGGGCTACGCCTGCGCCGTCCGCACCGCCACCCGCGCCGACTGGGCCAAACTGCACCCCGGCCCCAACCCGGCCACCGCCTGGCGGGAACGCCGGGTGGCCGCGGTCCGCGACGCCGGCTTCACCGAGGTCGCCCCCGGCACCGTCACGGTGCTGTTCAGCTGGCCGCACTGACCACCGCGTGCAGGTGCATGTCATGCCGCCCGTCGGCGTGCCGCGCCGCACTGCGCAACGTCCCTTCGAGGGCGAACCCGGCCCGCTCCGCCACCCGGCAGGAGCCCAGGTTCGCGGTGGAATGCCGCAACCCCAGCCGGGCCAGCCCCAGCTCGGCAAAACTCCACCCGACCACCGCCCTGGCCGCCCGCACCGCCACCCCACGCCCACGCGCCGAGGGCAGCACCCAGTAGGACACCTCCGCGGTCGCGTCCACCAGGTCCAGCCCCCGGAACCCGGCCTGCCCCAGCACCTCGTCAGCCGGCCCCACCACGGCCCAGCTGACGTCCCGATCCGCCAGCCAGCGCGGGCCCCAGCCCTCGATCCAGTCCAGGGCCTCGGCGGCGGTGTCGATCCGCCGCACGTGCCAGCGCTGGATCTCCGGACAGCCGAAGGCGGTCCGGACCGCCTCGGCGTCCCCGGCCTGCCAGGGGCGCAGGGTCAGTTCGTCGTCGATGGACAGCCGGGGCTGGGGCCGGTCGCGCAGGTGACCGGTGGGTAGCGCGGGTTCCACAAGAATCGGCACCCGCCGATCCTCGCCGACCGGACCGGCCGACCGCATACGTTCTTAGCCGAACCAGGTCAACGTGATCGGCTCCACCGGCGGCCCGTTCTCCAGTGCCCGCAACAGCTCCGCCAGTCCGATCGGCAGCACCTGCGCGGGAATCGACCCCAGTTCCGCCACCGGCCACCACCGGTGCCCGAGCAGGTGCGACAGCTCGCCTGCCTCCTGGGCCGTGGTGTCCACGGTGAAGGCGGGCACCCGCAGGTGGAAGTAGTACTCGGTGGCCAGGGTCGGGGTCCGGCTGTAGGTCCACCTGCCAGAGGTGGTCGCGACCACCGGGCCGACCTCGGCCGCGGTGACCCGCAGTCCGGTCTCCTCGCGGAGTTCCCGCGCCGCGGCCTCGGCCAGCGGCTCGCCGTCGTTGACCCCGCCGCCAGGGGTGGACCAGCAGGTTCGTTCGTTCGTCCGGCCGTAGCGGTTGTGGAACAACAGGATCCGGTCCTGCTCGTCGAGGACCAGGAGTCGTGCGCTCAGCCGGATGCGCGGTGGTGTGTCCCCCATGACCTCGACCCTAACCCGAAGAGTTCCCGATCACTATTTCTGTGAGGTGAAGAATTCACCGACGATCTTCTGATGTAGTCGGTGTCTGACGGGTGGTCATCCGGGCCGCCGATCTCGAAAGGACCTCGATGTCGAAGGTGCTCTCCCGCAACGGTTTTAGCCGCCTCGCCGGCACCGGCGCTGCCCTGCTCGCGCTGGGCGCCGTGCTCGCCCCGGCGGCCGCCGCGGCCACTCCCGGGGCGGTGGCCTGCACGCCGGTGGTGCTGAAGAAGGCCGTCACCTCGGCTGACAGCACCGGCGTCGGGGTCGCCTTCACCTACTCGGCCGCGGTCACCGACAAGAACATCACCTACCTCCCGGCCGGCGAGCGGCCCACCCAGGACGGCAGCGGCGACCCGATCGCCATCAAGGGCAACGCCTTCATCCGGGTCATCGTCTCCTGCTACAACTGGACCCAGGACACCTACCGCGGCCCCAAGCGCCTGCCCGGCGAGGGCGCGGTCAAGGAGGTCGTGCTCGGCGGCACCTTCGAGGGGCAGCAGACCTGGTACATCGGCGTGGACCGCAAGCGCGCCTACGAGGACCTGAGCCGCGGCGCGACCGTGTCGGTCAAGGTGAAGGTCTGATCCTGCGGACGAGCCGCGCTCAGGTGTCGATCCGCTTGAGCGCGGCCTTGACCACCTCGGGATCGGTGGTCATCCAGAACGGCGGCAGCGAGGCACGCAGGAAACCGCCGTACCGGGCCGTCACCAGCCGGGAGTCCAGTACCGCGATCACGCCCTTGTCGTCGTTGGACCGCAGCAACCGCCCCGCGCCCTGGGCCAGCAGCAGGGCCGCGTGCGTGCCTGCCACGGTCAGGAAGCCGTTGCCGCCCCTGGCCTGCACCGCGCGCTGCCGGGCCGAGGCCAGTGGGTCGTCCGGGCGGGGGAACGGGATCCGGTCCATCACCACCAGTTGCAGCGCGGGGCCCGGCACGTCCACCCCCTGCCACAGCGACAGCGTGCCGAACAAACACGTCTGCACGTCCTCGGCGAACTTCTTCACCAGCTGGCTGGTCGCGTCCTCGCCCTGGCACAGGATCGGGAACTTGACCCGCTCGCGCAGGGCCTCGCTGGCCTGTTTGGCCGCGCGCATCGAGGAGAACAGGCCGAGGGTCCGGCCACCCGCGGCCTCCACCAGGCCGGTCAGCTCGTCCAGGTAGGCCTCGGCCAGGCCGTCGCGGCCGGGGGAGGGCAGGTGCTTGGCCACGTAGAGGATGCCGCTGGAGCGGTGCTCGAAGGGCGAGCCCACGTCCATGCCTGTCCACTCTGGACTGTCTGAAGTGGACGGTGGGGCCTTGTCGGTGGCGGTGCCATCGGCCTTGCGGTCGGCGGGGGCGTCCGGGTCGGAGGCGGGTTTTCCGTTGCCGGACAGGCCCCATTGCCTGGCCAGGGTGTCGAAGCTGCCGCCGAGGGCCAGGGTGGCCGAGGTCAGGATGACCGTGCGCTGGGCGAAGAGGCGTTCGCGGAGCAGGCCGCCCACCCCCAGCGGGGCCACCCGCAGCGAGGGGGCCCGGTTGAACTCGCCGAAATCACCGGCCAGCCAGACCACGTCGTGCCGCTTGTCCGGCTCGGCCTCGAAGGCGGCCAGCAGCCGGACCGCGGTGTCGTGCACCTCGTCCAGCACCGAGAGCGCCAGCTTGCGTGCCGCGGTGCCCTCGATGTCCTCCTTGCGTTCCGGGCCCATCGCGCTGATGCAGGCGTGCGCGGCGTTGCGCACCGCGGCCAGCGCGCCGCCCAGCACCTGCGGCAACTGGTCGATCCGGCCCGGTTCCAGCTCCTGCAGGGTCAGCGACAGGTTGTCCGCGGCCTCCAGCAGCGCGTCGGCGATGTCCTGTTCCACCAGGCGGCCGCAGCGCCGGGCGGCCACCGCGATGGCGGTGCTGGTCAGCTCGGCGGTGGCCACCGAGGTGACCCGGTCGACCAGGTCGTGCGCCTCGTCCACGACCACCACGTCGTGTTCGGGCAGGACCTTGTAGCCCTCCAGCGCGTCGATGGCCAGCAGCGCGTGGTTGGTGACCACCACATCGGCCCGCCCGGCCTCGGCGCGGGCCCGCTCGGCGAAGCAGTCCTGGCCGATCGGGCACTTGGCCGCGCCAACGCACTCCTTCGCGGTCACCGACACCTGCCGCCACGCCTGGTCCGGCACGCCGGGCACCAGCTCGTCCCGGTCGCCGGTCTCGGTCTCCGATGACCACTCGTGCAACCGCTTGACGTGCCTGCCCAGCGCGGAGACCGCGAACGGGTCGAACAGCGCCTGCTCCTCGGGCTCATCCGGCGCGCCGGTGTGCACCCGCTGCATGCACAGGTAGTTCCGCCGCCCCTTGAGGATGGCGAAGGTGGGTTCCCGGCCCAGCAACGGCTTGAGCGTCTTGGCCAGCCTAGGCAGATCCCGGTCGACCAGCTGGCGCTGCAACGCGATGGTGGCGGTGGAGATCACCACGGTGGCCGCCTCGGCGACCGCGTGGTGCACCGAGGGCACCAGGTAGGCCAGGGACTTCCCGGTGCCGGTGCCCGCCTGCACGGCCAGGTGCTCGCCGGTGCGGATCGCCTTGGCCACCGCCTCGGCCATGTCCACCTGACCTGGCCGTTCGGTGCCGCCCACGCCGCCGACGGCCGCGGACAGCAGCGTGCGGACGTCCGGGACCGTGGTCAGGTTCTGCTGCAGGGTGAGGGCTTCGGGCACGCGAAGAACGCTACCGCGCGCCGCCGACAAGCCCGTCCTCCGGCGATACGGTGGTGTCGCAGCCAGTACAACGATGTCTGGAGGAGCCTGGATGAGCAGCGCCGACACAATCGAGGACCGGCTGAAGGCCCTGATCGGCGCACTCGACCTACCCGGCAAAATCCGCCTGCTCACCGGCGCCGACGCCTGGGGCCTGCCCGCCGAGCCCAGGATCGGCCTGCGTCGCCTGGTGATGACCGACGGCCCGGCAGGCGCCCGCGGCACCCACTTCGACGAGCGCGACCCCTCCGCGCACACCCCCAGCCCGACCGCGCTGGCCGCCACCTGGGACACCGCGCTGGTGCACCGGATCGGCCTGCTGCTGGCCGAGGAGACCAGGGCCAAGGGCGCCCAGGTGCTGCTCGCGCCCACCATCAACCTGCACCGCAGCCCGCTGGGCGGCCGTCACTTCGAGTGCTTCTCCGAGGATCCGCTGCTGGTCAGCGAGATCGGCCTGGCCTACGTGCGCGGGGTGCAGGCGGGCGGGGTCGCGGCCTGCGCCAAGCACTTCGTGGCCAACGACTCGGAGAACCAGCGCTTCACCCTCAGCGTGGACCTGGCCGAACGCGCGCTGCGCGAGCTGTACCTGGCCCCGTTCGAGGCGGTGGTGCGGGCAGGCGGGGTCAAGGTGGTGATGGCCGCCTACAACGCGGTGCGCGGCACCACGATGACCGAGAACCACCCGCTCCAGGTCGGCGTGCTCAAGGGCGAATGGGGCTTCCAGGGCCCGATCGTCTCGGACTGGACCGCCGCCCGCAGCACCGCCGACTCGGCAACCGGCGGCCTGGACCTGGTCATGCCGGGCCCGGACGGCCCGTGGGGCGAGCAGCTCGTCCAGGCCGTGCGCGCCGGCGAGGTACCCGAGTCCGAGATCGACGACAAGGTCTTGCGGTTGCTCAGGCTGGCCGCCGAGACCGGTGTGCTGGACGGCTTCCCGGTGCCCGAGGTGACCAGCCCCTACCCGGTCGGCTCGGCCGTGCAGACCGACCTGCTGCGCGAGGCCGCCACCCGCGGCATGGTGCTGCTGCGCAACGAGAACGCCCTGCTGCCACTGGCCGAGGGCACCCGGATCGCGCTGATCGGCCCGAACGCCGCGCACACCGCCACCCGCGGCGGCGGCAGCGCCGACCTGTCCCCGCGCCGGGTGGTCAGCTTCGCACAGGGCCTCGGCCTGGACCCGGTCGAGGGCGTCCGGCCCGGCGGTCGGCAACCGCTGATCAACCTGGCCGACTGCACCGACCCGGAGACCGGCGAACCCGGCTTCCGGGTCGAGTACCGCACCACGGACGGCGAGTTCCTGGGCAGCGAGCACCGGGAGACCGCCCGGCTGGCCTGGCTCGGCCTGCCCGAACAGCAATGGCGCCGGGCCGACCTCCAGGTGACCATGCGCGCGCACTACCGGCCGCGGGTCGCGGGCACGCACACCTTCGGCGTCACCGCGCTCGGCCCGACCAGCCTCACCGTGGCCGGGCAGCGGATCGTCGAACCGGTGCGCGCGGGCTGGGGCAGCCTGGTGGACAGCTTCGACAACATCACCGAGCAGCTCGGCGCCATCGAACTGTCCGATGTGGACACTCCGGTGGAACTGGTGGTGGCGCACCTGCCGATCGCCGCCCCACACGGCTACCTGCGTTGCGGCCTCACCCACCGCGCCCCCGGCCGGGACGCCGAGGCCGAGCTGGCCGAGGCGGTCCGGCAGGCCGCGGCGGCCGAGGTGGCGGTGGTCGTGGTCGGCACCAACGCCGACCTGGAGAGCGAGTCGCACGACCGCACCACCCTGGAACTCCCGCCAGGCCAGGACGAGCTGATCCGCCGGGTCGCCGCGGCCAACCCACGCACCGTGGTCGTGGTCAACGCGGGCTCACCGGTGCTGATGCCCTGGGCCGACGAGGTCGCCGCGATCCTCTACACCTGGTTCCCCGGCCAGGAAGCCGGTCACGCCCTGGCCGACGTGCTGCACGGCCGGGCCGAACCCGGCGGCCGCCTGCCCACCACCTTCCCGCGCACGGCCGAACAGGCCCCGGTCCTGGACACCACCCCCACCGAGGGCGTGCTGCACTACGCCGAGGGCCTGCTGATCGGCTACCGCGCCTACGACCAGCACCGCCTGGACCCGGCCTTCTGCTTCGGCCACGGCCTGGGCTACACCACCTGGGACTACGTGGCCGCGCAGGCCACCCCCGCGATCTCCGCCGCCACCCTGCACACCGGCGAGCCCGTCCCGGTCCGGGTCACCCTGACCAACACCGGCACCCGCCCCGGCCGCGAGATCGTCCAGGTCTACCTGGGCCGGCACGCCAGCCGCTACGACCGCCCACCCCGGGTGCTGGCCGGGTTCGCGGTGGCCGAGGCCGGCCCGGGGGAGACGGTGGAGGTGGAGATCGCCTTGGCGGCCAAGGCCTTCGCCGTCTACGACGAGCAGCGCGGCGACTGGGTCCGGGAACACGGCAGCTACCTGGCCGAGATCGGGCGCAGCAGCCGGGACCTGCCGCTGACCGCGGTGGTCACCGTGCACTGACCCCCGGAGTGTTGGCCGAACTCGTACGCCACGTTGGCCAAAGTGGTACGCAGGTTTGGGTCTACCGGTACGACAGGGCTGGCGTGCCTCGGATTCTCGCGTCCACAACGGCCAATCAGGCGTACGACATCGGCAAACACTCGGCGGCTGCGGGAGCTTCCCGAGGGCACACGCCCGGCTGAATCACCAGGGGCACAGGTCTGCCAACTCCGCCCGCACCGTGCTCAGTTCGGCACGGTCACTGTCGCTGGCCGCCACTTCGTGCGCGGCCAGCGCAATCGCGCGCCGGATCACCGTGCTGCGGTCGGTATGGCTGGCCCGCATCAGCTCGTGCGGTGCCACATGGGTCTCCGCGTCTGGCCGGAAGCTGATGATTGCGGGGTCGGCGATCACGCCTCCAGTGTGGCGGTAAGACGCCGAAGGCCCCCGGGTGGCGACCGGGGGCCTTTCACTCCAGGCGGAGATCAGGAGTCGCGACGACCCACCAGCGCCCAGGCGGCCGGCAGCAGCCCGGCGGCGAGGGCGGTCTTGACCAGGTCGCCGATCAGGAACGGCAGCAGGCCCTTGACCAGGGCCTCGGACACGGTGAAGTCGGCCGCGAGCATCAGCCAGGGCACGCCGACGGCGTAGATCACCGCGTTGCCCAGCAGCATGGTGCCCGCGGTGCGCAGTGGGGTGCGGTCGCCGCCGCGCTGGGCCAGCGCGCCGACCAGGGCGCCTGCCAGTACGAAGCCGACGATGTAGCCGATGGTGGCCGAGCCCGCGCTGGTGTGCCAGGGCACGCCTGCCAGGCCGGCCAGCAGGTAGACCAGCATGGACAGCGCGCCGCGCTGCCAGCCCAGGGTCGCGCCCACCAGCAGGGCGGCGAAGGTCTGGGCGGTCACCGGCACCGGGCTGCCCGGGATGGGCACCGCGATCTGCGCGGCCAGGCCGGTCAGCGCGGCGCCGCCGAGCACCAGCGCGATATCGCGGACCAGGGCGCCGGGCACCAGGTCGGCCAGGACCCGGCGCTGCGGTGAGACGGTGAGCACGGACACCCGTGACCTCCAGGAGACGTGGGATCTCTTGCCCGCTGACCCTAACTCGGCGCGGACCCGGGCGAAATTGTCGGAGACCTACAAAAATCAGGCGGCTTCGGCCGTTGTGACGTAGGTCGCTCCGGCGCGGGCCCTGACCTCGGCTACAACCGGCGAGTCGGCGAAGGCGGCCGAGACCTCGGTCAGCCAGGCCGTCTCGGCCTCGATGCTGGCCGTCGACGCGGCCGTGTCCACCGCCGGTTGCGGCCAGCGCTGGCCGGTCTCCCGCACGGCCAGCGCCGCGGCCAGTTCGGCCGCGGCCAGCACCGCGGGCACCGCGGCCACCCCGTGCCGCCGGGCCGCCGCGCGCACCCAGTCCGGCACCTCCGGCGGCACCTGCGCGCGCAGGGTCAGGAAGGCGTCCCTGATCTCGATCAGCCGCCGGTACAGCGCGAACTCGATCCGCACCGGCCAGCCCGGCGGCGAGGCCAGCACGATCCCCGGCAGCGCGCGCACCAGCACCGACCACAGCGGCGTCACCGCCCGGTAGCCGCGATAGGCCGCCAGCCACCGGCGCGGCCGCTCCAGCACGCCCTGCCAGGTGGTCAGCACCGCGCCCACCACCCACAGCAGCGCCACCACCAGCCCGAGCGCGCGGGCCAGCGGCATGAACAAACCCAGTTCGGTGCGGAAGAGCACCAGCCACACCGAGGGCAGTCCGGCCGCCAGCCCCCACACCACCGTGGTCACCCCGGCCAGCCCGATCATCCGCAGACCGGTGCGGAAGGTGCCGGGCGGGCACTGCCGGGCGTGCTTGATGATCACCCTGGTGAACATCACCAGGCAGGTCACCCCGTACCCGACCAGCACCGCCTGATAGCCGGCCACGCTCGGGTAGAAGGCCAGGTCCGTGCCGCCGTTGGCGATGTACTCCGGCAGCTTCTGGGTCAGGTGCAGCATCAGCCCGGTCATCGCCAGCCAGCACAGCAGCAGCGGCCACAACCTGGTCCGCGGCTCCGGGGTCTGGGTGGAGCGGGCCAGCCGGACCAGGAAGTGCACCGCCAGCATCTGGCAGGCGTTGGACACCAGCCGTCCGGTCAGCGGGAACGGCTCGATCGCCATGATCAGCGGGGTGGTCGGATCGGCCGCGATGACCAGGCCGGCGGCCAGGCTCAGGAAGAAGCCGATCAGGTAGCGCATGCCGGGGCTGGGCGGTCCGCCCCTGCTGGCCAGCAACTTGCCCACGCTGATCAGCACCAGCAGTCCGGCACTGATGTAACTGATCACCTCAGACCCCCGGTCCGAACGCCGAACGCAGCCGTTCCAGTTCGCCGCTGACCGGCGCCGGTCGCGCCCGCCGGGCCCGGTGCATGATCAGCGAGGCCACCAGTTCGGCCTCCTGCTCCTGCTCCTGCGCGTAGCCCGTCCGGCCCAGCACCCGGCGCACCAGCTCCACCGGCAGGTTCGGCATCAGCAGCTGGGCCACCGTCTCGTGCAGTTCGCCGTCACCCGCGTGGCCGCAGAGCAAATGGCCCAGCTCGTGCAACAGGATGTGCTCCTGGTGCAGTGGCGAGGTGTCCACGGAGTAGAAGACGTAGTCCGCCCGGTCGGTGGCGGCCAGCACCCCGCACGGCGTGTTCGGCCTGGCGGCCAACGGGATCAGCTCGATCGGCCGACCCCGTTTGGCCGCCAGCGACTCGACCAGCAGCGGCACGTCGAATGGCTCTGGAATGTCCACAGTGGACACCAGCTGAGCGCAGCGCCGCCACAGCGCGTTTCGCGAGTACCGCACGTCTCTCCCCTTGGCGTCAGCGAGCACCCTCGCTTTCGCCCCGTTGCGCCTCCCTGCGTGCAATAGCATCGATGATGTCGGTGATCGTGCCAAGGCCCTCCTCGGAGAGGTTCACCGCGCGCAGTGCCACATCGCGCACCGCGCTGTTGCGTAGCGCACCGAGTATCTCCAGCTCTTTGGCGATCGCGGCCCCCTGTTCGTCGTCGAAGAAATAAGCCGGTGGCACCTGGAAGAAACCGGCCAGGGCCTCCAGGTGCCGCTTGGTCGGGTTGTCCCTGCGGCCGGTGCGCAGTTGCCAGAGGTAGGTCGCGGAGAAGGTCTCACCGGTGCTGTCCCGGCAGGCCTTCGCTACCTCTTCATGGCTGTGCTGCTCGCCGTTGGGGCGACGGATCACCTGGAAAAGGTGGTCGATCCGTTCGGCGAGCGTGCCGGCTTCTGGCTGGCGGTCCTGCTCGTCGGTCATCTGCGCCTCTGTGGGTGTGGAAGTCCGGCGGGCATCAACTGAAGTGAACGAGTTGGAGGGAACTCATCCACGTCAGTTGACAGCCCGTGTCATGCGGGTCTAACTTGTGTCCAGGCAACGTTAGCTGAGATGAATGACCAAGGGGAAGTCAGTCGACCAAGGCTGACGAGCAGGGGGAGACATGCGGAAGCTCGCAGGAGTGCTCGTGGTGGCTGCCGCGCTGGGGTTCGCCCCGGCCGCACAGGCCGCCGAGGTCGGTGGGACCTCGGCGCTCGCGGCCAGCTTCGAGGGTCGCAGCCTGGCGCAACAGCGCGAGGAGGCCATCCAGAAGGCCCAGAACAACGCTTTCCGGGCGGCGGCGGCCGGCGGCTACACCGCCTCGCGCTGCCACCTGACCCAGTACAGCGCGCAGCCGCTGCTGCCCCCGTACTGGGAGGGCCACGCGGTCGTGGCATGCATCTGAGTTGACCAGACTCCTCACGCGTTGACCCGCGTGGCCGGCTACCACAGGGGGGATGCCGGTCCTGGTCGAAACCGTGAGGACACCGCCGCCGGGGCGTGCGCCCCCCAGTCGGACGCCCCGGCGGCCCTTTCACGAACGTCTGGCCCGGCGCTGGCCGCCGTCGATCGGTGGCGTTCACGCCCCCCAGCGAAACCTGTCGGTCGGGTGCCGCCCCGGCCAGGCGTTCAGCGGGATGGCCTCCCGTGTGTGCACCGGAGGCCATCCCGGCCCTTTCTCCGTCGGCCGGTGGGGTCGGCGGTCTTGAAGAAACGCAGGGGGA
Organism: Crossiella cryophila; assembly: GCF_014204915.1. Taxonomy (NCBI): domain Bacteria; kingdom Bacillati; phylum Actinomycetota; class Actinomycetes; order Pseudonocardiales; family Pseudonocardiaceae; genus Crossiella; species Crossiella cryophila. The sequence goes on along the minus strand of NZ_JACHMH010000001.1, from coordinate 9,915,519 downwards.
ACAACCATGAAGAAGTTGCTGTGTGCCGCCGTGCTGGCCACCGGCGCCGTGCTGAGCGCCGCCGCGCCTGCACTCGCCGCCGACGCCGGGACGACGTCGGTGCGGGAGACCCGCATGTTCACCGCGACCGCGCAGAACACCACCCCGGGCGGCGCCGTCGCCAGTGCGGCGAACTTCGCCTTCAGCCAGGCGGTCTCGGCCGGTTTCCAGCGTTCGCAGTGCTACCTGCACAGCTCCAGCACCAGGCCGAGCAGCGTCATCGGCCTCTGGTTCGGCACCGCGAACGTCTTCTGCCAGCGATGAACAACGGTCGCGGACGGCCTTCGCTGGTCGCGGCCTTCATCGGGAACGGGTTCGGGGAGAACCGCCGTGAAGCGCTGGCCAGGGCGCGGCAGAACGCGTTGTTCCAGGCCAGGACCGCGGGTTTCCCGTCCGAGCGGTGCGAGGTCGTGCTGAGCGGTTGCGCGGAGCCCGTGAACCGGGTGGTCGCCGGATATGTCGTGCTCGGCTGTCGTCAGTCGAGGAACTCCTTCGCCCAGCTGGGCAGGAGTGCGTGAGTCCAGAACCAGAAAAGAGACAAGCAATGGGTTCCATGGTTCGACGGGGTGTGCTGGCCGCGACCTTCGCCGGTCTGGCGATGCTGGCCCCGGTGGCGGCGCAGGCCGCACCCGCCGCCCACTCCGCTCCGGTCGCCGCGAGCGAGGCCGGCGCGCTGGAGACGCAGATCTTCAGCGGTTCGGGTTCCGCGGGCGGCTCGCCCAAGCGGGCCCTGCGGCAGGCGATGGACTACGCCCTGCACGCCGCCGCGCTGCAGGGCTACGTGGAGAGCCAGTGCGTGACCACCTACAGCCGGACCCACTCGCACGGCGCGGGCTACTTCAGCGCCAACGTGGTCATCAGCTGTACCCGCTGACGTAGGCGCGACTACGTCGGTCCGGAACGAACAGGGGAGAGACAAGCAATGGGTTCCATGGTTCGACGAGGTGTGCTGGCCGCGACCTTCGCCGGTCTGGCGATGCTGGCCCCGGTCGCGGCGCAGGCCGCACCCGCCCTCAACGCCGCCCCGGTCGCCGCGAGCGAGGCCGGCACGCTGGAGACGCAGATCTTCAGCGGTTCGGGCTCGGCCATCGGCTCGGGCAAGAAGGCGCTCAAGCAGGCGATGGACTACGCCCTGCACTCCGCCGCGCTGCAGGGCTACGTGGAGAGCCAGTGCGTGACCACCTACAGCCGGATCAACCCGCACGGGGCCGGTTACTTCACCGCCAACGTGGTGATCAGCTGCACCCGCTGAGCCGGCGGTGAACTCCCTGGGCGGTGGCTCCGGTCCGCAGCGCCGGAGCCGCCGCCCAGGGGCATCAACTGAGGTGGACGCGATTGAGGGAGAGCGCGATGCACCTGACGAGAAGATCAAGACGACCCACCACGCTGGTGGCGGCCTTCGTGGGCAACGGGTTCGGGGAGAACCGCAGGGAGGCGCTGGCCAGGGCGCGGCAGCACGCGCTGTGGCTGGCCCGCGAGGCCGGGTTCCCGCCGATGGGCTGTCAGGTCGTGCTGAGCGGCTGTGTGGAGCCCACGCCCCGGGTGGTCAGGGGATATGTGGTGCTGGGCTGCCGTCGGTTGCGGGTGCCCACCGCGGTCACCAAGGCGAGCGCGTGAGGGGACCACGCCGTAGCCACTGACCTGCGACGTTGGCAACGCTGAGTGTCCACATCGGACCTTACTCCTCGGTCGGGTTATTTGACCTTCTCGAACGGGTGGCGGAGTCCGATGTGGCTACCAATCAACCACGCGCTGTCGATGAATGAACCGTGGGCGCGACCCAGGTGGCCGACACCCGGCCACCCGGGCTCACACGGGTACAGGAAAAGGGGTGACGGCATGCACGCGAGAAGTGCGTACCGGATCGGTGTTGTGGGCGCGGCCATCGCCATGGCACTCAGCGCGGGCCTCTCGCCCGCCTATGCCGCTGATCTCGGCGACCAGGGCACCGCCGAGCTGGGCTCGGTGAACGTGCAGGGCGCGAACCCGTCCAGCTCCGGGCCGATCATCGGCTGTGATGTGGACGGGCAGAGCACGGGCACCACGCCCGGCGTGACCTACCCCGGCGTGAGCTTCGGCGCGGGCACCACGGCCTGCAACAAGGAACCCAACGGCGACGCCAACATCCTGGTCAAGGGCAACAAGTTCGAGCTGAACCTGTTCAACACGACCGAATACGGCAGGCGGCTGATCCGGGTGAAGACCTTCGAGGCGACCTGCAAGTCCACCGAGAACGGCACCCAGGCCGGGTTCAAGCTCGGCGGCTACAGCGGGTTCAGCCTGCCCAACCCGGTGCCGTCCGGGCACGTGGTGATGGTGCCGGGCAAGAACTCCACCAAGCCGCCGGTGGCCAAGATCATCGTGAACAAGTCCGAGACCGACGGTCAGGGCGCGATCTCGTTGACCGCCATGCGGATCGTGCTCGACCCGCAGGACGGCTACGGCGACATCGGCGGCACGATCAACGTGGGCGTCACCGCCTGCAAGCCGACCTGGTAGTCCGGCGCAGGGCCGGGTGTGCCGTCCCGGGTGGGAGCGGGACGGCACACCCGAACCCTTATGCCACAGTCGGTTCGCCGACCAGCTCGACCCCGGCCGCACCCAGCTGGCTGAGCGCGATCTCCACGGTCGGCCTGGCCACGCCCGCGGTCAGCTCCAGCAGCACCCTGGTCGCCAGCCCGGCCTGCCGGGCGTCCAGCGCGGTGGCCCGCACGCAGTGGTCGGTGGCGATGCCCACCACGTCCACCCGGTCCACCCCGCGCGCCCGCAGCCAGTCGGCCAGTGATTCGCCGCCGGTGCCCGCACCCTCGAAACCGGAGTAGGCCGCGGCGTAGGCGCCCTTGGAGAACACCGCCCGCACCGGGGTGACGTCCAGCTCCGGGTGGAAGGACGCGCCGGCGGTGCCGGCCACGCAGTGCACCGGCCAGGAGTCCACGAAGTCCGGCGTCTCGCTGAAATGCGGCCCGGGATCGATGTGGTAGTCCCTGGTCGCCACCACGAAGTCGTACTCCTGCTCGCGGGCGTGCCGGGAGATCGCCGCGGCCACCGCGGCCCCACCGGCGACCGCGAGCGAACCGCCCTCGCAGAAGTCGTTCTGCACGTCCACGATGATCAGCGCGTTGGCCATGTCCAGTGCCTCCTACGGCAGGAACGAGGTGCGGATGGCCGATTCGCCCTGGGACAGCGCCAGGCCCTCCCACGGCACGCTGACCAACGCCTGACGCAGCCGTTCGCGGCCGTCCTCCAGGGTGGGCAGGTCCCCGGCCCGCTGTCCAGCGCGCACCAGGGGGATCTGCAGCTCGACATCGCCGTCCAGCCGCTCCGGCTGCTCGCCCGCCAGCCGGTAGACGACCTCCTCGGTCGCGGTGCCGGTCGGCTTGTGCCGCCGCAGCGCGGCCTTCTGCCCGCCCCTGGACTCCTTGTGCGAGCTGCGCTTGGCCACCGGGCGGCCCTCGACCTCGACCAGCTTGTAGACCATGCCGGCGGTCGGCGCGCCGGAGCCGGTGACCAGCGAGGTGCCCACCCCGTAGGCGTCCACCGGCTCGGCCCGCAGCGCGGCGATGGCGTACTCGTCCAGGTCGCCGGAGACCACGATCCGGGTGGCCGGCGCGCCCAGCTCGTCCAGCTGGGTGCGGGCCTGCCGGGCCAGCACGCCCAGGTCGCCGGAGTCGATCCGCACCGCGCCCAGTTCGCTGCCCGCGACCTCGACCGCGGTCTTGATGCCCTTGGTGATGTCGTAGGTGTCCACCAGCAGGGTGGTGTGCACGCCCAGCGCCTCGACCTGGGCGCGGAAGGCGTCCTCTTCGGAGTCGTGCAGCAGGGTGAAGGCGTGCGCGCAGGTCCCGGCGGTGGGGATGCCGTAGCGGCGACCGGCCTCCAGGTTGGAGGTGGCGGTGAACCCGGCCAGGTAGGCGCACCGGGCCGCGGCCACCGCGGCCTCCTCGTGCGTGCGCCGGGTGCCCATCTCGATCAGCCCGCGCCCGTTGGCCGCCGACACCATCCGCGCCGCGGCCGAGGCCACCGCGCAGTCGTGGTTGAGGATGGACAGCGCGAGCGTCTCCAGCAGCACGCCCTCACCGAAGCCGGATGTGACGGTGAGCACAGGGGAGCCGGGGAAGTACAGCTCGCCCTCGGGGTAGCCGAGGATGTCGCCGCCGAAGCGGTAGTCGGCCAGCCAGCCGAGGGTGTCCTCGTCCACCACGCCGGAGTCCCGTAACCGGTGGATCTCGGCGTCGTTGAAGCGGAACTTCTCGATCGCGTCGAGCAGCCGTCCGATGCCCGCCACCACGCCATACCGGCGCCCGTTGGGCAGTCGGCGGGCGAACAGCTCGAACACGCAGCGCCGTTCGGCGGTGCCGTTGCGCAGCGCTCCGGCGAGCATGGTGAGTTCGTAGTGGTCGGTGAGCAACGCGGTGCTCTCCGCACGGTCCGCGGCCGTCATGTGATCACCGTAGTCCGCGTCCTCCCCGAACGGGGCTCCTTCGCTGCGCCGCTCCAGTGGCTCATGACACCATGGAGTCATGTCCATGCCCCTGGAGCTGGAGAGGACAGAGGTCGAGCCCACCAGCGACGAAACCGTCGCCGCTGACCGGCCCTGGATGACCGTGGTCTGGAACGACCCGGTGAACCTGATGTCCTACGTGACCTATGTCCTCCAGAAACTGTTCGGTTTCAGTCGCGACAAGGCGACCAAGCTGATGCTCGACGTGCACCACAAGGGGAAGGCGATCGTGTCTTCAGGGGACAAGGAGAAGTGCGAGGCCGACGTGGCCAAACTGCATGCCGCCGGCCTGTGGGCGACCATGCAGCGTGACACGTGATCGGCTGGCGCCGCGACGGCGGCCAGCTCGTCGCCGAGCTGACCCAGCAGGAGGCCGCGGTGCTGCGCGGCATGGTCAGCCAGATCAAGGAGATGCTCGAGGAGCGCGCCGATGAGGCGCCCCAGGACGAGCTGGCCCTGATCACCGGCATCCGCACCGGTCCGTCCACCCCGCCGGACAACCGAATCGTCGCCCGGCTGCTGCCCGACTTCCACCGCGGTGACGAGGACGGCGACCTGCCGCCCGCCGACGCCGACTCGGCCGCCGCGCTGCGCTCGATCTACGAGCCGCAGTTGCTGGAGGCCAAGACCGGGGTGGCCGAGGTGGTGCTGACCACCTGCCCGCGTGATGGTGGCGTGGCCGCGCTGAGCGAGGAGCAGGCCGAGGCCTGGCTGTCCGCGATCAACGACGTCCGGCTGGCCCTGGGCACCGCGCTGGACATCAGCGAGGACACCCCTGAGGAGCCGCTGGAGGGCGAGACCGACGACACCCGGTCCGCGCACATGGGCGTCTACCAATGGCTGACCTGGGTGCAGGACACGCTGATCGCCACCCTCTCCGGCGACGACGAGGAATGATCGCCGGGGTGCGCAACGCGCTCACCGACGTGCCCGGCCTGCTGGTCGGGCAGCACCACCGCCTCGGCGCGGGCTGGGCCACCGGGACCACGGTGGTGCTGGCCCCCGACGGCGCGGTGGGCGCGGTGGACGTGCGCGGCGGCGGCCCCGGCACCAGGGAGACCGACCTGCTGGACCCCTCGCACCTGGTCCAGCGGGTCAACGCGATCTGCCTCTCCGGCGGCAGTGCCTACGGCCTGGCCGCCGCGGACGGCGTGATGCGACACCTGGCGGCCGCCCACCAGGGCTTCCCGGTCGGCCCCGGCCCGGAGCAGGTGGTGCCGATCGTCCCGGCCGCGGTGCTGTTCGACCTGTGGCACAACACCTGGGGCAACCGCCCGGACGCCGAGTTCGGCGCACTGGCCTGCGCCGCGGCCACCGACGGCCCGATCGAACAGGGCACCGTCGGCGCGGGCGCGGGAGCCCAGGCGGGCTGGCTCAAGGGCGGCCTTGGCACGGCCAGCGCGGTGCTGCCCGACGGCACCACCGTGGGCGCCCTGGTCGCAGCCAACCCGCACGGCGACGTGCTCGCCCCCACCGGCCTGCCCTGGGCCACCCAGCTCGGCCTGGCCGAGGAGTTCCGCCTGCGAGCCCCTGACCAGCGCGAACTCGCCGCGGTCAGCCCGGAGTTCCCGGCCAGCAAGCTCAACACCACCATCGGCGTCATCGCCACCGACGCCACCCTGAGCAAGGCCGAATGCCGCCGCCTGGCCGTGGTCGCGCACGACGGCCTGGCCCGCGCGGTCCGCCCGGCGCACTCGATGTTCGACGGCGACACCTTCTTCGCCCTGTCCACCGCCAAGCGCGAGCTGGTCGCCGCGGACGCGATCTTCGGCGACGCGGGCCGGGCCGGCGCGCTGGACGAGCTGTGCGGGGTGGCCGCGGACGTGGTCTCCCGGGCGATCACGCACGCCGTGCTGGCGGCCACCGGGATCCCGGGATTGCCCGCTTTCCGGGACGTGTTCCCCTCGGCGCTCCTATAGTCCGCGCATGTTCCCGGTAGTCCTGCACGACGACAAGGCCACCCAGATGAGCGTGGTCGCCTACGCGCTCGCCGAGGTGTGCCGGATCGCGCCGGAGGAAGCGGTGCGACTGATGCTGCTGGTGCACAACGAGGGCAAAGCCGAGGTCGCCTGCTACACCTCGGCGGACGAGGCCGAGCGCGTGGTGGCCCAGATGCACTTCCACGGGATCGACGCGACCGTGGCGGTGACCCAGTGATGTCCGTTCCCGCGCCCACTCACGAGTGCGTCACGGTCACCGCCGAGGGCGGGGCGGCCGTGCTGGTGCTGGACGAGCACGCCGTGGTCGAGCTGGGCATCGGCCTCAACCTGCTGCGCTGGCTGATCGAGTCCAGGGAGAAGCGCTGGACCACCGCGCACAGGCCGCTGGGCCGCCCGCGCCGGTCCCGGCTGCCCGCGCGCCGCGGTCTGCACGACCTGCTGCCGGACGGCTACGACCAGGAGCCGGCGGCCGGGCGGTTCCGCGAGCACCACGAGCCGTGGCTGCGCCGGGAGATCCTGCACGCCGCCGACCGGGTCGACACCGGACTGGTCGCGGGCGTGCCGGTGCGGTTGAGCGGTGAGGAGCTGAGCCGATGGATCGCGGTGCTGTCCCAGGTCCGGCTCTGCTACCTGGGGCACCGCCGCCGTTCGGCGGCCTCCGGCCGGAACGGGCAGATCGCCGCGTTCTGCGGCCATATGCAGCATCTGCTGGTCCGGGCCGCGTTCCCGGCCATCGACGCCGCCATCGAGGCCGCCGGTCACCCGGTCTGCCTCCCGGCTGATGGACCTGCTCCCAAATCCTGAGAAGGGGTTCCCACGGTCATTTAGGATGGTCGGCGTGCTGGTGATTCGACAGGACCTCGCGGACGCGATGGTCGAACACGCCCGCCGGGACCACCCGGACGAGGCGTGTGGGGTGATCGCCGGCCCAGCCGGGTCCGACCGGCCGGAACGCTTCATCGAGATGGTCAACGCCGAGCGTTCGCCCACCTTCTACCGGTTCGACTCCGGCGAGCAGCTGCGGGTGTGGCGGGCGATGGACGCCGCGGACGAGGAGCCGGTGGTCATCTACCACTCGCACACCGCGACCGAGGCATACCCCTCGCGCACCGACATCTCCTTCGCCTCCGAGCCGGACGCGCACTACGTGCTGGTCTCCACCCGCGACCCCGAGGTGCACGAGCTGCGCTCGTACCGGATCGTGGACGGTGTGGTGACCGAGGAGCCGGTCGAGGTCGTCGAGTCCTACATGTTCGCCAACACCGGCAAGGACGACGTGCCGGACTCGCGCTGAGCCGTCGGCTCGCGATCCCGTCTGTCTGTTTTGTGTCCACAGTGGACTAAAAGGAGTTGTCAGCAATGGCCGTCACCGTCTCGATTCCCACCATCCTGCGCACGCACACCGGTGGCGAGAAGTCCGTCGAGGCCCAGGGCGCGACCCTCGCGGAGATCATCGACCACCTCGATGGCAAGTTCGGCGGGTTCAAGACGCGGCTGGTGAAGGAAGGCGTCCTGCACCGGTTCGTCAACGTCTACGTCAACGACGAGGACGTGCGCTTCGCCGGTGGCCTGGAAGCCGCGGTCAAGGATGGCGACAACGTCACCATCCTGCCCGCCGTCGCCGGTGGCTAGGTACGACTCGCTGCTGGACGCCCTCGGCGACACCCCGCTGGTGGGGTTGCCGAGGCTGTCCCCGGCGGCGGATGTGCGCCTGTGGGCGAAGCTGGAGGACCGCAACCCGACCGGCTCGATCAAGGACCGGCCCGCGCTGGCCATGATCGAGGCGGCCGAGCGGGACGGCAGCCTCACCCCCGGCGCGACGATCCTGGAGCCGACCTCCGGCAACACCGGCATCTCGCTGGCCATGGCGGCCAAGCTCAAGGGCTACCGGCTGATCTGCGTGATGCCGGAGAACACCTCCACCGAACGGCGGCAGCTGCTGCACGCCTACGGTGCGCAGATCGTGTTCTCCCCGGCCGCTGGCGGATCCAACCAGGCGGTCGCGGTGGCCAAGGAACTGGCGCAGAAGAACCCGGACTGGGTGATGCTGTACCAGTACGGCAACCCGGCCAACGCGGACGCGCACTACAAGACCACCGCGCCCGAGGTGCTGCGCGACCTGCCCACGATCACCCACTTCGTGGCGGGCCTCGGCACCACCGGCACCCTGGTCGGCGCGGGCCGGTACTTCCGGGAGCACAAGCCGGACGTGCAGATCATCGCCGCCGAACCACGCTACGGCGAGCTGGTCTACGGCCTGCGCAACCTGGACGAGGGCTTCGTGCCCGAGCTGTACGACCCCTCGGTGCTCAGCGGCCGGTTCTCGGTCGGCTCCTACGACGCGCTGCGCCGCACCCGGCAGCTGCTGGAGACCGAGGGCATCTTCGCCGGCATCTCCACCGGCGCGATCCTGCACGCCGCACTGGCCGCCGCGGACAAGGCGGTGGCGGCCGGCACCCCGGCCGACATCGTGTTCGTGATCGCCGACGCGGGCTGGAAGTACCTCTCCACCGGCGCCTACAGCGGCACCCTGGAAGAGGCCGCCGAACGCATCGACGGCCACCTCTGGGCCTAGTTGTGCCGCGGGCTGCTCAGCCGGTGAACACCGCGCTGGGCAGCCCCGAGCCGACCCCGGGCAGCACGAACAACGCGCCCGCGTCCGGCTGCGCCGCGAGCTGCTGCTCGGACAGTCCGACCCGGGCCGAGGTCACGTACAGGTCCTCGAACCTGGGCCCGCCGAAGCAGGGCGCGGTCGGGTTGGCCACCGGCATCTCGTACTCGGCGTCCAGCCGCCCGTCCGGGGTGTAGCGGCGCACCGCCCAGCCGCCCCACAGCGCCACCCACACGCAGCCCGCCGCGTCCACGCACAGCCCGTCCGGCGAACCCCGGTCCACCTCGGCCACGGTGCGCCGGTTGGTGATCTCGCCGGAATCCCGGTCGTAGTCGAAGACGTCCAGCCGCCCGGTCGGGGTGTCCACGTAGTACATGAGCTTCTCGTCCGGGCTCCAGCCGAGCCCGTTGCTGATCGTCACCGAGTCCAGCACCACCTTGGCCGCGCCGTCCCCGTTGACCCTGGCCAGCCAGCCGCCGCCGGTGGCGGTGTCGTAGCGCATGGTGCCCGCCCACAGCCGCCCCATCGGGTCCACCGCCGCGTCGTTGCCGCGCACCCCCTCGCGCGCCCAGTAGACCAGCCAGTTCCGCCCGACCCCGTCCGCGTCCAGCAACGCGATGCCCTCGGCCAGGTTCAGCACCAGCCCGCCCTGGGACCGCGGCTTGGCCGCCCCCACGTGCTGCGGCACCTCCAGCGACTCGTTGCTCCCGGTCCTGGGGTCGTACCGGTGCACCCGCTGCCCCAGGATGTCCACCCACAGCAACGTCTCGGAGCCCGCGTCCCAGGTGGGGCCCTCGCCCAGCTCAGCGGGGCCCGCCACCGCGATCTCGGCGTGTCGATCAGCCATGACGGCACCATATCCGGGGAAACCCCGAGGTGAGCACCGTCTGTGGCCAGTAGCCTCGAAGACGTGCAGCCGCTACCCGTGCCCACGCCTCCGCGTGATGACTCCGGCCGGATCTTCCCGGCGCAGCCCAAGCAGGCTGCCATCGTCATCCTCGGCTTCGCCGCCCTGCTGTACCTGCTGGAGCTGATCGACGCCATCTTCGGGCACGCGCTGGACCTCGGCGGCATCGTGCCGCGCGAGTGGTCCGGGCTGGACGGCGTGCTGTGGGCCCCGCTGCTGCACCTGGGCTGGGACCACCTGGCCGCGAACACGGTGCCGTTGCTGGTGCTCGGTTTCCTCTGCTTCGCCGGTGGGCTGCGGCAGTTCGTCGCGGTCACCGCCACCGTCTGGATCGTGGGCGGGCTGGGCACCTGGCTGACCGGCGAGTCCGGCTCGATCCACCTCGGCGCGTCCGGGCTGATCTTCGGCTGGCTGACCTTCCTGCTGGTGCGCGGCATCTTCGTGCGCCGGGCGCTGCCGATCCTGCTGGCCGTGGTGCTGTTCTTCTTCTACGGCTACCTGCTCTGGGGCGTGCTGCCCGGCACGCCGGGGGTGTCCTGGCAGGGCCACCTCTTCGGCGCGGTGGCCGGGGTGGTCGCGGGCTGGCTGTCCGGCCGGGCGAGCCGACGGCCGGCCGGGAGCGGCCTGGCATGATCAGGGCGTGAGCACCGCGCCCATCGGGATCTTCGACTCCGGCGTCGGCGGGCTGACCGTGGCCCGCGCGATGCTGGACCAGCTTCCGGCCGAGCGGCTGCGTTACGTGGGCGACACCGGGAACGGGCCCTACGGCCCGCTGACCATCGCCCAGGTGCGCGACCATTCGCTGGCCATCACCGACTCGCTGGTGGAGAGCGGGGTGAAGCTGCTGGTCATCGCGTGCAACACGGCCACAGCGGCCTGTCTGCACGACGCCCGCGAGCGCTACGACATCCCGGTGATCGAGGTGCTGCGGCCCGCGGTGCGCCGTGCGGTGGCCACCACCCGCACCGGCCGGATCGGCGTGATCGGCACCAAGGCCACCATCACCTCCCGTGCCTACGAGGACGCCTTCGCCGCCGCCCCGGACATCAGCGTGACCAGCGTGGCCTGCCCCCGGTTCGTGGACTTCGTGGAGCGCGGCATCACCTCCGGCCGCCAGGTGCTCGGGCTGGCCCAGTCCTACCTGGAACCGTTGCAGCGCGCCGAGGTGGACACCCTGGTGCTCGGCTGCACGCACTACCCGCTGCTCACCGGCGTGATCCAGCTCGCCATGGGCGACGCGGTGACGCTGGTCTCCAGCGCGGAGGAGACCGCGAAGGACGTGGTCCGGGTGCTCACCGAGTCCGATCTGCTGCGCCAGGACGACGGCGCCGAGGTCGAGCACTCCTTCACCGCAACCGGTCCGGCCGAGCCGTTCGCCAGACTGGCCCGCCGCTTCCTCGGTCCGCAGCTCGGTACCGTCATGACGGGCGCTGTTCCGAGATCGTCTCCCATGCCAGGCTGATCCGGTGCTACTGACCGTTCTCGGCTGTTCCGGCAGCCTGCCCAGCGCTGACTCGCCTGCTTCCGGATACCTGGTGGAGGCCGACGGGTTCCGCCTGCTCCTGGATCTTGGCAACGGGGTGCTCGGGGCGCTCCAGCGGCATGGCGACCCGTTCGGCCTGGACGCGCTGGTGCTCTCCCACCTGCACCCGGACCACTGCGCGGACTTCTCCGCGCTCACCGTGCTGCGCCGGTACCACCCGGACCCGCCCTATGACACCAGGGCGAGGCGGCTGCCGGTGTACGCGCCGAGCGAGGCGGCCACCCGCCTGGCCGCGGCGTACGCGCCGAGTGAGGCCGAACGCGGCGAGACCGACCTCAGCGATGTCTACGAGTTCCACCGGCTCACCCCCGGGACTGTCCACATCGGACCGTTCGAGCTGACCGTGGAACAGGTCGCGCATCCCTGTGAGGCCTTCGGTTTCCGGCTCACCACCGACGGCCGCACGCTGGCCTACACCGGCGACTCCGGCCCGTGTGAGGCCCTGCGCAAGCTGGCCGAGTCGGCCGATCTGCTGCTGGCCGAGGCCTGCTGGCCGCACGAGCCCGAGGCCCACCCGCCCGACCTGCACCTGTCCGGACTGGAGGCCGGGCAGTTGGCGGCGGTGGCCGGGGTGCGCAGGCTGGTGGTCACGCACGTGCCACCGTGGGCGGACCGCCAGCAGATGGCCACCGAGGCCCGCTCGGCCTTCCCCGGCGAGGTCGACCTGGCCTTCCCCGGCGCGACCTACCAGGTCGGCTGAGCCTCAGCGGCTCGTCCCCACCCCGTTCCACACCGCGGTCGCGCCACTGTGCCCGATCCGCACCACCTGCACGGTGCTCGCGACCCCGGCCGCGGCGACCAGTACGGCGGCCGCCACCGCCACCCGCCGCCAGGTCGCGGGCGCCGTGCCGGCCTCGGCCTGCTGGTCGGCTTTCCGGCCTGCCACCAGGAACAGGACCATCAGCACGCCGAAGGCCAGCGCGTAGGGCAGCAGCTGGTTGCCCAGGTCGCTGTGCTGCTCGATCAGCGGGTTGCGCACGCCGATCGCGTGCTTCAGCTCGCGCCCGCTGAACTGGGCGACCGGGACCGAGGCCACCCCGGCCAGCGTGAGTCCGAGCACCGGCCAGCCGAACCGGCGCCGCCAGGCAGGCCGGATCGCGATCAGCAGGGCGCCCAGCGCGGCCAGTGGAAGCAGGACCACCACGGCATGCACTACCAAGGGGTGCAAGGGCACGCCGTCGACGGTGGTCAGGTCCATGTTCTCTCCATACGACGGCCGCTCCGGCGCGGTTCAGTGAAGTAGTTAGGCTAACCGCCGTGGTGCGCATCGATGGCAGAAACGACGAGACCCTGCGGGACATCAAGATCACCCGGGGTTACCAGGACTGGCCGGCGGGTTCGGTGCTGGTGGAGTTCGGCAAGACCCGGGTGCTCTGCGCGGCCAGCGTGTCCGAGGGGGTGCCGCGGTGGCGCTCCGGGTCCGGACTGGGCTGGGTGACCGCCGAGTACGCGATGCTGCCCTCGGCAACGCACAGCCGCAGCGACCGGGAGTCCATCAAGGGCAGGGTCGGCGGGCGCACGCACGAGATCAGCAGGCTGATCGGCCGCTCGCTGCGCACCTGCATCGACCTGTCCGCGCTTGGCGAGAACACCATCGTGATCGACTGCGATGTCATCCAGGCCGACGGCGGCACCCGCACCGCGGCGATCACCGGCGCCTACGTGGCACTGGCCGACGCGATCACCTGGCTGGGCGCGGCAGGCAAGCTGGCCGACCCGAAGCCGCTGTCCTGCCAGATCGCCGCGGTCAGCGTGGGTGTGGTGGACGGGCGGGTGCGGCTGGACCTGCCGTATGAGGAGGACTCCCGCGCCGAGGTCGACATGAACGTGGTGGCCACCGACGCGGGCACCCTGGTCGAGGTGCAGGGCACCGGCGAGGGCGCCACCTTCGCCCGCTCCACCCTGGACAAGATGCTCGACCTGGCCCTGGCCGGGGTGGCCGACCTGTGCCGCCTGCAGGCCGAGGCGCTGGAACTGCCATACCCGGGCACGCTGCCGGAGGGCAAGAAGGCATGAGGGTCCTGCTGGCCAGCCGCAACGCCAAGAAACTGGCCGAACTCCGCCGGATCGTGGCCGCCGAGCAGCTCGACGGCATCGAGATCATCGGCCTGGACGAGGTCCCTGACTTCCCGGAGGCCCCCGAGACCGGCGCGACCTTCGAGGACAACGCCGTGGCCAAGGCCGTGGACGCGGCAGCCGCGACCGGCCTGCCGTCCATCGCGGACGATTCGGGTATCGCGGTGGACGCGCTCAACGGCATGCCCGGCGTGCTCTCCGCCCGCTGGTCCGGCAAGCACGGCGACGACCAGGCCAACCTGGACCTGGTGCTGAACCAGCTCGGCGACACCCCGGACGAGCGCCGCGGCGCGGCCTTCGTCTGCGCACTGGCACTGGTCGTGCCCGGTGCGGAACCGGTGGTGCTGCGCGGGGAATGGCGGGGCACGCTGCTGCGCGCCCAGCACGGGACCAACGGCTTCGGCTACGACCCGATCTTCGTGCCCGAGGGCGAGACCCGGACCTCGGCGGAGCTGAGCCCCGCGGAGAAGGACGCCGACTCGCACCGCGGCCGCGCGATCCGCCTGCTGGTGCCGCACCTGCGCGCACTGGGCTGAGCAGTTGGGGTGGTGGGGGTGAGGCAGTCGCCCCGCCCCCACCACCTCGCCACGCCGCCCGCGGCGCCGCCCCCCACCGCGCGTCAGTGCGCGAGGCTGGTCGAGACCTGCACCACCAGCACCCCCGCCACGATCAGGCCGATCCCGGCCAGCGTGAGCCCGTTCACCGCGTCCGCGAACAGCACCTTCCCGGCCACCGCGACCAGCACGATCCCGCTGCCGGCCCAGATCGCGTAGGTGACCCCGACCGGCACGCCGAGCCGGATCACCTGCGCCTCCAGGTAGAAGGCCAGTGCGTAGCCGCAGACCAGGCCGACCGTGGGCCACAACCGGGTGAAGCCGTTGGAGTATTTGAGCATCAGAGTGGCGAAAACTTCGAAAACAATGGCAAGCGCGAGCAAAGCCCATTTGAGCATGACAATTCCCAGGTAGGGGTGAGGTGAAGGCGAATCCCCTGGTCAGGGGCGTGCCTGATCAACCACCGCGAGCTGGGAAATGAACCCTGACAACCCTCTGGTCGAAGCCGCCGAAGATGCCGACGCCGGGCGGCGTCAATGCGCCACGCACGGTATATCACCCTGTCAGTTGGTCCTGTGAATACCTCAAGGCTAGCAGAACCGGAAAAGTGGTCGATTCAGAACAGGCCACCCAGCTCAGCCGCGCCCGCGGTCAGCGACTTGGCCGCGCGCGAGTACCCGGTGCCCGGCGCGTGCGTGCTCAGCAGCACCACCACCCTGGACCGCTCGGCCAGCAGCCCGCTGGTGTGCAGGTCGACCCCGGCCCGGCCCTGCGCCCAGCCCTGCTTGATCGCCCACTGCACCTCGGGCAGTCCGTAGGGGATGCCGAAGTGCTGGTCGAACCCGTCCGCGGCCAGCTTCGGCGCCGCGGCCAGCGCGCCGACGATCACCTCCCGCTGGGTTTTGGGCAGCTCGGTGAGCACGTGCCGGTACACCTTGCCCATGTCCCGCGCGGTGACCTTGGTGTCGCCCCAGTGCATCGGGTCCAGCGGCGGCGCGGTCCTGCTCAGCCCGATCTTCCTGGCCTGCCGCTGCACCATGGCGTTGCCGCCGGTCTCCACCCAGAGCTGGTTGGCGATCCCGTCGTGGCTGGCCGCGAGCATGGTGCGCAGTTCGGAGTTGCTGGACACCCCGGACTGCATGGCGTCGATCGCGATCAGCAGCTTCACCAGCGAGGCCGACCGGAACTGCCGGTCCGCGTCGGCGGCGGCCAGCTCCCGCCAGTTGCCGGTGTCCAGCACCAGCACACCGACCCCGGAGGCACTGCCGCCCGCCCGCACCGCCCTGGCCACCGCGCTGCCCAGGTCGGCGGGGGGTCGCTTGTCGCCCTTGGGTTTGTCCGGGTCCGGGGCGACCACGGAGGTCGGCGCGGGCTCGTCGGCGGCACTGGGCGGCAGCCCGGCGCTGGTCACCTCGACCTGGGTGGTCGGCGACGGCGGACCGGCCTGACCGGGTCCGCTGAGCAGGTGGATGGAGAGCAGGCCGGCCGCGCACACCACGAACACGCTGGCCATCGCCACCACGGAGTTCCTCACGAGTGGTCTACGCCGTTGCCCCACAACGAAGTTGGCTCAGTGCTCAGGCAACTTTCGAGCTGGGTTCGGCGTAGGCCAGGCCGTGTGGATCAGGTTGCACCGCGGGGAAGATCTTCAGTTTTGGCTCAGACGCGCAGATCCTTGCGGAGCTTGGCCACGTGTCCGGTGGCGCGCACGTTGTACTGGGCGGTGGCGATCTTGCCGTCCGGGTCGACCACGAAGGTCGAGCGGATCACGCCCGTGACGGTCTTGCCGTACATCATCTTCTCGCCGAAGGCGCCCCAGGCGGCCAGCACCGAGCGGTCCGGATCGGACAGCAGCGGGAAGGTCAGCTCCTGCTCGTCCCTGACCTTGGCCAGCTTCGCGGGCTTGTCAGGGGAGATGCCGAGCACGGTGTAGCCGGCCTCGTTCAGTTCGGCCAGGTTGTCCCGGAAATCGCAGGACTGCTTGCTGCAGCCGGGGGTGCCGGCGGCCGGGTAGAAGTAGACGATCACGTGCTGTCCACGGAAGTCCGACAGTGACACGGGCTTCTCATCGGCGTCGGGCAGGGTGAACTCGGGGGCGGGGTCGCCGGGGGCGAGGCGGGGGGACTCGGTCATGCCGCCGACGCTAGAGGATCGCCCCGACAGCCCGATCAGGCGGCCGGAGCCGAGATCAACAACCCGACACCCAGTGTCACCACCCCCGCGGCCAGCGCCACCGCCCCCACCCAGACCAGCGATATCAACCGGTTGGGCCGAGTACGCCCCGCACCCATGGAGGAGAAGAAGAACCCCGCCGAAATCAAGATCGCCCCCACCGGCGTGCCCAACCGGGCCACCCACCCCAGCACCCCGGACAACCCAGTCGCCTCAGCGAACAACAACCCCAGCAACCCCAGGCTGACCAGCACCCCCGCATGCGCGTGCCCAGCCCTGGCGAACCCCCGCTGGAACTCCGTCATGGGCACTCGCCCGGTAACCACCCTGGTCAGAAACCACCCCCCGAACTCAATGGTGACGATGCTCAACAACATCACCCCACCGACGTACTGACCAGCCGCCGACAACTGCAACCCCTGCATCCCGCCACCCGTTCCATGACAGTGTTACATGACACCGTTATAAAACGACGCCACGTCCCCCCTGTCAACCCACCCCCGCGTGTTGGCCGTTCTCGTACGCCGTGTTGGCCGTTCTGGTACGCCGTGTTGGCCGTTCTGGTACGCCGTGTTGGCTGTTCTGGGACGGTGGGTTGGCTGGGGTGGGATGCCTGTGGGGGAGGGGCGGGAGCTGGAGTGGGCTGGCCTGCCGCTTGGTGCCCATCCGCCGGTGCGGCGCAGCGTGGTGCGGCGTGGTGCGGCGCGGCTTAGGACGGATCGGGGCGAGGCGGGTCGGAGCGTGGTTGGCCCGGCCCGGCCCGGCCCGGAGCTGGGCGGTGCGGTGCGGGGCGGCGGCGGAGGGCGAGGGTGACCCAGCCTGAGGCGCGGGAGTTGCCCACCCAGGTCCCGGATCGGCCAACGTGGCGTACGAGAACGGCCAACACACCGCCCAGTTCGGCCAACACACCGTCCCACAACGGCCAACACGCCGGGCGGCTTCTGGCTCGCCGTGCCCGGCCCCGGCTGGATAGCCGGGGCCGGGCAGTGCGGGGTCAGGTTTGGCCGGGGTGGCGGTGGACGTTTTTGGACTCGGACGGGCCTGGGGTCGCGTCGGCGATCCAGGCGCCGGGTAGGGAGGGGTCGAGGATGCCCTCCTCCAGCCAGGTGTGGTCGCCGGCGAGGATCTGGCGGGCCAGGCGGGAGTCGGAGTCGTCGGTGTTGGTCCACAGGCGGGTGAACAGCTCGTCGACCCGCACCCTGGCCTGGCGGCTGAAGGCGTCGGCCAGGTCGCGGGCGGCGGGGGTGTCCAGCCACTGGGCGCGCACACAGGTGGCGCTGATGGCGAACAGTTCCGCGCCGATGTCCACGATCCGGCCGAGGAAGACCTGCTTGCGCTCCATCTTCCCCTGCCAGCGGGACATCGCGTAGAAGGTCTGCCTGGCCAACTTCCGGCTGGCCCGTTCCACGAACCGCAGGTGCGTGGCCAGCGGGCCGAACTCGGTGAAGCCGCCGGGCAGCTGGCCCTTGCCCACGGTCAGCGTGGGCAGCCACTTCGCGTAGAACGCCCCGGCCCTGGCCGCGGCCTTGACCTTGCGGCCGGTGTCGGCGTCCGGGTCGATGATGTCGCCTGCCACCGACAGGTGCGCGTCCACCGCCTCGCGGGCGATCAGCAGGTGCATGATCTCGGTGGAGCCCTCGAAGATCCGGTTGATCCGCAGGTCGCGCAGGATCTGTTCGGCAGGCACGCCGCGTTCGCCGCGGGCGGCCAGCGACTCGGCCGTCTCGTAGCCGCGGCCGCCGCGGATCTGCACCAGCTCGTCCGCGACCAGCCAGGCCAGCTCCGACCCGTACAGCTTGGCCAGCGCGGCCTCGATCCGGATGTCGTTGCGTTCCTCATCGGCCATCTCGCTGGACAGGTCCAGCACCGCCTCCAGCGCGAACGCGGTGGCCGCGATGAAGGCGATCTTGCTCGACACCGCCTCGTGCTCGCCGACCGGACGGCCCCACTGCACCCGCTCCGCCGCCCACTCCCGAGCGATCTTCAGGCACCACTTGGCCGCGCCGGCGCACATCGCGGGCAGCGAGAGCCTGCCGGTGTTCAGCGTGGTCAGGGCGATCTTGAGACCCTGCCCCTCCTCGCCGATCCGATCCTCGGCAGGCACCTTGACCTGGTGGAACCGGGTGACCCCGTTCTCCAGCCCGCGCAACCCCATGAACGCGTTGCGCCGCTCAACGGTGACGCCCTCGGCGTTGCCCTCCACCACGAACGCGGTGATCCCGCCGCGCCGTCCCTCGGACTTGGGCACCCGGGCCATCACCACCAGCAGATCGGCGACAACACCGTTGGTGGTCCACAACTTCACGCCGTCGAGCAGGTAGCCGCCGTCCTCGGTCGGGGTGGCCGTGGTGGCCAGCCGGGCCGGGTCGCTGCCCACATCCGGTTCGGTGAGCAGGAAGGCGGTGATGTCGGTGCTCGCGCAGCGCGGCAGGTACTTGCGCTTCTGCTCCGGCGTGCCGAACTGCTTGAGCGGCTGCGGCACCCCGATCGACTGGTGCGCGGACAACAGCGCGCCGATGGCCGGGCTGACCGAGCCGACCAGCATCAGCGCCTTGTTGTAGTAGACCTGGGACAGCCCGAGCCCGCCGTACTCCGGGTCGATCTTCATGCCCAGCGCG
This sequence comes from Crossiella cryophila, assembly GCF_014204915.1. Lineage (NCBI taxonomy): Bacteria > Bacillati > Actinomycetota > Actinomycetes > Pseudonocardiales > Pseudonocardiaceae > Crossiella > Crossiella cryophila. The sequence continues at coordinate 9,896,558 of NZ_JACHMH010000001.1, read as the reverse complement.
CCGATCCGGCGCAGCCCGTCGAAGACCTCGTCCGGGATCTTCGCCTCGCGCTCGATCCGGGCGCCGTCGATCTCGCTGGCGCAGAAGGCCCGCAGCCGGGTGAGGAACTCCTCACCGCGGCGGCGGGTCAGCTCATCGCCCTGCGGATGCGGGTGGATCAGTTCCAGGCGTAGCCGCCCGAGGAACAGCTCCTTGCCGAAGCTGGGTTTGCGCCACTGCGTCTCGCGCGCCTGCTCCGCTACCTGACGGGCCTCGCGCTCGGTCGTGCGGGCTGGATCCACTGCGGTCATCGCTGACCCCCTGCCGTCGGATTACCCGACGGTACTACCGGCGGGTAATGCGCGCAGGTCGCCGCTCGGGTGGTCCTTGCCGAGCGGTCAGTTCGGCGGCAGTGGCTCCGCGTTGCGCTCGACCAGGCGCAGGTCCAGCACGTCCAGCTCGGAGTGCTGGGCCTTGAGGATGTTCTCCGCCAGGTTGCGCACCACCGCGAGCTTGGCGTTCTTGCGGCCGTAGTTGGCCATCTCCGCGCCGCCGATGTGGTGCCGCCGCATGAGCTGGAGGAAGTACACCTCGAACTCCACGCCGTTGAGCCTGCGCAGCTTGGACAGGTCCTCCTGGGTGGCCATGCCCGGCATGGTGTAGATCCCGGGCGACTGACCGGGCTGCACCGGCTTGTGCCCGTGCCCGGCAGGCGCGTCCTTCATCCACTCCATGTACTTGCCGCTGGGCGACTGCTCGGGGTGCCCCCACAGCGCCAGCCAGCCCTTCATCCGGCCGACCTGTTCGAGCTGGGTGCTCTCGATGTCGAAGGCCAGTTCCCTGATCAGCTTGTCCGAGCTGCGATCGCGCACCATCGCGGCCATCTCCACGGCCTGCAGGTGGTGCACTGCCATGTCCTGGGCGAAGCCGGTGTCCGGCGAGTCCAGCGCGGGCACCGAGCTGTCCGTGGTCTGGCTCGGCAGGTTGATCAACAGGCCACCGGCCGCGCCGAGCATCAGGATCGCCAGCACGGCCGCGGTGGCCACCAGGATCCGCATCGCGGGGGACGGAGCCCGGGGGGCGACCTCTTCGGTCTCCCCCGGGTCCGCCTCGTCCACGATCCGGGGCTCTGACTCAGCCACCGGGCGGCGGGTTCTGCTGCCCGCTGGGCTGCCCACCCGGCTGGCCCTGCTGACCACCGGGCTGGCCGCCAGGCTGTCCACCCGGCTGACCGCCAGGCTGCCCACCCGGCTGGCCGCCGGTCTTCTCGTCAGGAGCCTTGGTGCCACCGTCCATCGGCACCGCGTCCGGGCCCGGCTTCTCCGCGACGAACGGCGGCGCGTTGTCCGGGTCGAAGGCGTTGGTCGCGCAGGTCGCGCCGACCTCCGGGTAGGTGAACTGGTTACGCCGCAACGCCGAGATGAACTGGTCCACCCTCGGGTCGTCCACGCTGTCCAGCTTGAGCTGACGGCCCCAGGCCTGCAGCGAGATCGGCTTGTCCAGGCCCGGGTACGGGGACAGCATGGTGAACTGCTGGCCCTGCGCGCGCACCTTCAGCTTGTCCAGGTCGGCGCCCTTGATCTGGTCAGGGTGGTAGGCGATCCAGACCGCGCCGTGCTCCATCGAGTGGACCATGTTCTCGTTGCGCACCGGGTTCGGGTACACCACGCCGGTGCAGGTCGCCCACACCTCGTCGTGCGGTCCGCCGATGGGCGGGTAGTGGTCGTAGGCCACCCGCTGCGCGCCCGAGACGTGCTTGCCCGCCTCGTAGTTCTGCTTGACGACGCCCTGGATCTTCTCCGAGGGGTCCTTGTTCGTCTCCGACGGCGTGTACTCAGCCAGCGCCGCCCGCTTGTCCGCCTGCTCGGAGTTCTGCACGTAGGCGTAGCCGAACACACCACCCGCGAAGACCAGCACCGCGAGCACAGCCGCGATCGTGCCCCAAGGCTTGGGCTTGCTCATCGCGATCGGCACCCGGTTGCCCGCTCGCGCGTTCTTGCTGCTCTTACCGCTGACCATGTCTGCCCGGCCCCTGTCTGCATGCCGTACGGGTTACCGCGCGTCAGTGTAAGGATCGGCTGTCAGGTGCGAGTCAGCTCTTTGGGGGAAGCTTCAGGTGCTCGCTCGATCACAGAGCATTACTGCCGGAAACTCAACCGCTTCGATACAAGGTCGAACGGGTATCCGGGCGCGAATAGACTACCTCGCGTGACTCCTGCTGCCTTGGCTGACCTGGTTCGTTCCGTCGCCCTCGACGTGCTCACCACGCGCGGGCTGGACACCGCGGTGCTGCCCGCGGCGGTCACGGTCGAGCGACCCCGAAACCCCGAGCACGGCGACTACGCCACCAACCTGGCCCTGCAGATCGGCAAGAAGCTGGGTGTGGCCCCGCGTGAGCTGGCCGAGGACCTGGCCAAGGCGCTGGCCGCCCAGGAGGGCATCTCGGCCGCGGAGATCGCCGGCCCCGGTTTCGTGAACCTGCGCCTGGCCGCCGACGCGCAGGGGCAGCTGGTCAAGGAGGTCCTGGTCGCGGGCGAGGGCTACGGCCACGGCACCGCGCTGACCGGGCAGAAGATCAACCTGGAGTTCGTCTCGGCCAACCCGACCGGCCCGATGCACCTGGGTCACGCCCGCTGGGCCGCGGTCGGCGACGCGCTGGCCAGGGTGCTGCTGGCCGCCGGTGGCCAGGTCACCCGCGAGTTCTACATCAATGACGCCGGCGCCCAGATCGGCAGGCTGACCGCCTCGCTGGTGGCCGCGGCCAAGGGTGAGCCGACCCCGGAGAACGGCTACGCGGGCGAGTACATCACCGACGTCGCCGCGGAGATCCTCAAGCGCGAGCCCGAGGTGCTCGCGCTGCCCGAGGCCGAGCGGGAGGCCCGCTTCCGCGACCTGGGCGTCGAGCTGATGCTGGCCTCGATCCGGCAGACCCTGCACGAGTTCCACACCGAGTTCGACGTCTACTTCAGCGAGAAGTCGCTGCACGCCTCCGGCGAGGTGCAGACCACGCTGGACGCGCTCAAGGAGTCCGGCCACCTGTACAAGGAGGCCGGCGCCTGGTGGCTGCGCTCCACCGACTACGGCGACGACAAGGACCGCGTCGTCATGAAGGGCAACGGCGAGGCCGCCTACATCGCCGCGGACATCGCCTACCTGCGGAACAAGCGCTCCCGCGGCTTCGACCTGTGCATCTACCTGCTCGGCGCGGACCACCACGGCTACATCGGCCGGTTGCGCGCGGCCGCGGCCGCCTTCGGCGACGACCCGAACTGCGTCGAGGTGCTCATCGGCCAGATCGTCAACCTGCTCAAGGACGGCGTGCCGGTCCGGATGGCCAAGCGCGCGGGCAACGTGATCACCCTGGACGACCTGGTCGAGGCCATCGGCGTGGACTCGGCCCGGTACGCGCTGATCCGCTCCTCGGTGGACTCCACCCTGGACATCGACCTGGACCTGTGGACCAAGAGCACCAGCGAGAACCCGGTGTTCTACGTCCAGTACGCGCACGCCCGGCTGTCCTCGCTGCTGCGCAACGCCGCCGAGCTGGGCATCACGGTGCCCGCCGCGGCCGAGATCAGCTCCGAGCTGCTCGGGCTGCTCGAGCACGAGAAGGAAGGCAAGCTGATCCGCACCATCGGCGACTTCCCGAAGGTGCTCGCCTCAGCCGCTGAGCTGCGCGAACCGCACCGGGTGGCGCGCTACCTCGAGGAGCTGGCCGGGGCCTACCACAAGTTCTACGACAACTGCCGGGTGCTGCCGCAGGGCGATGAGGAGGCCGGTCCGCTCAACTCCGCCCGGCTGCTGCTGTGCGCGGCCACCCGCCAGGTGCTGGCCAACGGACTCGGTCTGCTCGGGGTGAGCGCACCCGAGCGGATGTGACCAGCGTCTATGCCGACGGACGGCCGCGCGGGCAGTGTGTGAGGATTAGCGACCGTGAGGGCACACCCCGCCGGTCCTCGGCACGCTGACGTCATTGTTCCCGCGACGGCCGGTCCCCGGCCGTCCACCGTGGCTGAACTCGGTGAGCTGCACGAGTCCGTGTGGCCCCGGGGCGCCGAACGCGGTCCCGACGGGGTCGTGCGGCTGGCCGGGGTCGACGTGCGCGAGCTGGCCGAGACCTATGGCACGCCGCTGTTCGTGATGGACGAGGCGGACTTCCGCGCGCGCTGCGCCGAGCACGCCGAGGCATTCGGCGACCCGACCCTGGTGCACTACGCGTCCAAGGCGTTCCTGTCCGTGGAGATCGCCCGCTGGGTGGCCCAGGAGGGGCTGAGCCTGGACATCTGCAGCGGCGGCGAACTGGCCGTGGCGCAGCGCGCGGACTTCCCCGGCGAGCGGATCACCTTCCACGGCAACAACAAGTCCGTTGCCGAGCTGCAGGCCGCGGTGGACGGCCGGGTCGGCACCGTGGTGGTCGACTCCTTCCACGAGATCGCCCGGCTGGACCAGATCGCCCGCGAGGCGGGCATCATCCAGTCGGTGCTGGTCCGGGTCACCGTGGGCGTCGAGGCGCACACGCACGAGTTCATCGCCACCGCGCACGAGGACCAGAAGTTCGGCTTCTCGCTGGCCGCGGGCGACGCCGCCGAGGCGGCCCGCCGGGTGCTGGCCGCCGAGGGCCTGCGCCTGGTCGGCCTGCACAGCCACATCGGCTCGCAGATCTTCGAGGCGGACGGCTTCGAGATCGCCGCGCACCGGGTGATCGGGCTGCTCGCCGAACTGCACAAGGAGCACGGCGCGGACGCGCTGGCCGCACTGTCCATTGTGGACCTCGGTGGTGGCCTGGGCATCGCCTACACACCGGAGGACAACCCGCCGCCGCCGTCGAAGCTGGCCGACCAGCTGCGCGCGATCGTGGCCAGGGAGTGCGAGCTGTCCGGGCTGCCGACGCCCAAGGTCGCGGTGGAGCCCGGCCGGGCCATCGTCGGGCCGGGCACGGTGACCCTCTACGAGGTCGGCACCATCAAGGACGTCGCGGTCACCGGGGGTTCCCGGCGCCGTTACGTCAGCGTGGACGGCGGGATGAGCGACAACATCCGCACCGCGCTCTACGACGCGGTCTACGACTGCCGCCTGGTCTCGCGGGAGACCGAGTCCGCCGCGCTGCTGTCCCGGTTGGTGGGAAAGCACTGCGAGTCCGGCGACGTGGTGGTGCGAGACTGCTGGCTGCCCGAGGACATCGCCCCGGGTGACCTGGTCGCGGTGGCCGCGACCGGGGCCTACTGCTACGTGATGGCCAGCAGCTACAACCGGCTGCCCCGGCCCGCGGTGGTCGCCGTGCGCGACGGCGAGCACCGGCTGGTGCTGCGCCGGGAGACCGAGGACGACCTGCTGCGCCTGGAGGTGCTGTGACCAACAGCGGAGAGCCGATCAAAGTCGCGCTGCTGGGCTGCGGCACCGTCGGCACGGAGGTCGTGCGGCTGCTGCGTGAGCAGGCCGACGACCTCACCGCGCGCATCGGCGCCCCGGTGGAGCTGGTGGGCATCGCGGTCCGCCGCCCGCACAAGCACACCGACGTGCCTGCGGAGCTGCTGACCACCGACGCCGCCGCCCTGGTGGCAGGCGAGGCCGATGTCATCGTCGAGGTCATCGGCGGCATCGACCCGGCCCGCGGCCTGCTCACCAGCGCGCTGCGCGAGGGCAAGGCGGTGGTCACCGCGAACAAGGCGCTGCTGGCCGAGCACGGCGGCGAGCTGTTCGCCGCCGCGGACGCCTCCGGCGCCGACCTCTACTTCGAGGCCGCGGTGGCCGGGGCCATCCCGCTGCTGCGCCCGCTGCGCGAATCCCTGGCCGGTGACCGGATCACCAGGGTGATGGGCATCGTCAACGGCACCACCAACTACATCCTCTCCGCGATGGACGCCACCGGCTCCGGCTACGGCGAAACGCTGGAGGAGGCCTCCCGGCTGGGCTACGCCGAGGCCGATCCGACCGCGGACGTGGACGGCTTCGACGCCGCGGCCAAGGCCGCGATCCTGGCCTCGCTGTCCTTCCACACCAGGGTCACCGCCTCGGATGTCTACCGCGAGGGCATCGCCTCGGTCACCGCCTCCGACATCGCCGCGGCCAGCCTGCTCGGCCGCACGGTCAAGCTGCTGGCCATCTGCGAGCGGGTGCTCGGCGAGGACGGCACCGAGTCGGTCTCGGTGCGGGTGCACCCGGCGATGATCCCGCGCACGCACCAGCTGGCCAGCGTCAACGGCGCGTTCAACGCGGTGTACGTGGAGGCCGAGGCAGCCGGTCAGCTCATGTTCTACGGGCCAGGCGCCGGTGGCGCGCCCACCGCGAGCGCGGTGCTCGGCGACCTGGTCGCGGTGGCCCGCAACAAGGTCCTCGGCGGGCGTGGACCGAGGGAGTCCGCCTACGCCGACCTGCCGGTGCGGCCGATGGGCGAGACGCTCACGGCCTACCACATCAGCCTGGACGTGGACGACCAGCCGGGTGTGCTCACCCAGGTGGCCGCGATGTTCGCCGAGCACGGCGTCAGCATCGCCGCGGTCCGCCAGGAGGGCCGCGAGGGCGAGAGCAAGGCCGCCAGCCTGGTCGTGGTCACGCACATGGCGCCGGACGAGGCGCTGCGCTCCACTGTGGACAAGATCGCCGGGCTGCCGATCGTGCGCGAGGTGGCGGCCGTGATGCGGGTGGAAGGTGAGCAACTGTGACCGCGCTCGTCACCGACGCCTCGGTGCGCCCCGGCTGGCCGGGGATCATCAACGCCTACCGGGACCGGATCGCCGTGCCGGAGGGCGCGGAGATCATCACCCTGCACGAGGGCGGCACCCCGCTGCTGCCCGCGGCGCACCTGTCCGAGCTGACCGGCTGCCAGGTCTACCTCAAGATCGAGGGCGTCAACCCGACCGGCTCGTTCAAGGACCGCGGCATGACCGTGGCCATGACCTACGCCAAGGCCGAGGGCAGCAAGGCGGTCATCTGCGCCTCCACCGGCAATACCTCGGCCTCGGCCGCGGCCTATGCCGCCAGGGCCGGGCTGACCAGCGCAGTGCTGGTGCCCAAGGGCAAGATCGCGCTGGGCAAGCTGGCCCAGGCGGTGGCCTACGGCGCGCGCATCCTGCAGGTCGACGGCAACTTCGACGACTGCCTCGAACTGGCCCGCAAGACCGCCTCCGCGCACCCGGTCTACCTGGTGAACTCGGTCAACCAGGTGCGCATCGAGGGCCAGAAGTCGGCCGCCTTCGAGGTGTGCGACGTGCTCGGCCGCGCCCCTGACGTGCACTGCCTGCCGGTGGGCAACGCGGGCAACATCACCGGGTACTGGAAGGGCTACCGGGAGTACGCCGCCGACGGCGTGGTGCCGGCGACCCCGCGCATGTTCGGCTTCCAGGCCGAGGGCGCGGCGCCGCTGGTGCTGGGTCACCCGGTGCCCAACCCGGAGACCATCGCCACCGCCATCCGGATCGGCAGCCCGGCCTCCTGGACCGGCGCGGTCACCGCGCGGGATGAGTCCGATGGCCTCTTCCACGCGCTGTCCGACGAGCAGATCCTGGCCGCCTACCGGCTGCTGGCCGCCCGCGAGGGCGTGTTCGTGGAACCCGCCTCGGCCTCCAGCGTGGCCGGCCTGCTGACCACGGCGGAGGACGGACGGCTGCCGAAGGGTTCGGTGGTGGTGTGCACGGTCACCGGCCACGGACTCAAGGACCCGGACACCGCGTTGCTGGGGATGACCGAGGTGGAAGCCCTCCCGGTGGACCCGGCCGCGGTGGCCACGGCGCTCGAACTCGGGTGAGCCGCGGGCTGCTGCGGTCCGGCTACTGGATCCTCAACGCGATCGCGCTGGGGTTGCTGGTGGCCTCGGCCGCGCCTGCCCCGGCGCGGGCCTACCTGTGGGCACTGGGCGCGCTGACCGCCGCGGTGCTCGCGGTGCTGCTGGTCCGCGCCAGCCTGCGCACCGGCTGGTTCGGCTGGGCGTGGTTCCCGTTACCCGCCTTGCTCGCCCTGCTGGCCGGCCTGTGGATGATCTACCTCTTCCACGGCCACCCGGCCTCCTTCGGCCGCTGACCCCGGCCTGGTGATCGGCCTAGACTGGGGCAGCAGCCGGATCAGCCGAGGCAAGGGGAGTGCGTGCGATGGCTCGACGCTGCTGGGCACTGGCCGCTGTCCTGCTGACGGCCCTGACCACCGCCTGCACTGCGCAGGCACCGGCGCCGCCGCCAGGACCGAGCACGGTGGTCAAGGAGTGGACCAAGGTCGGCAAACCCAAGTCGGTGGACATGGGCTTCCGCACCAAACCCTGCGAGGCGCTGACCGCGGCCGAACGCCGCACCGTCGGCCTGCCCTCGGCCCCGGTCCAGGCCACCGCCGAGGAACCGGCCGGCTGCACCTGGCGCGACCAGGGCACCGGCGCCGCGGTCCGGGTGGAACTGGACCAGCTCTCCCTCGCCCAGCGCTTCGACCACGAGCCGACCGGGACGGGCCTGAGTGTGGTGCAGATCGCGGGGTATCCGGCTGTCCGCGCCAAGGAGGGCACTGACCAGCGCGGCTGCACCCTGCGGATCGGCGTGTCGGCCACCGAGGCGCTCGCGGCGACGTTCAGCTCGCCGCGCACTGGTCCGGAGGCCGTGCCGGATGCCTGCGCCCTCGCCCAGCAGGTGGCCGAGCGGGTTATCGCAACGCTGCCCGAGGGCAGCTGAACGTCCGTATGCTGCGGGCGTGACGGTACGTCGTTGGGTTCTCGGGTCCATGTTGGTCTCGGTCGCGGTGCTGGTCACCGCCTGTGGGGGCGGCGCGGCGCCCACTCCGCCCGGCACGCAGGCCGCTACCTCCTCTGCCACGGCCGCCGGGGACTGGACGAAGGTGACCACCCAGCCCAAGACGGTCGAGGGCGGCTTCCGCACCGCCCCCTGCGAGGCCCTGACCCCGGCCCAGCTCACCGAGTTCAAGCTGCCTGACAAGCCCAAGGCCGCCACCGCGAGTTGCACCTGGACCAACTACGAGAACAGCAGGGCCTCGGTCGAGGTCGAGCTGTACAACTCCACCCTGCTGCAGAAGTTCGGGCCGGACGCGCCGAAGCCGGAGTCCGGCCTGGTTGTCGGCAAGGTCGCGGGCTACCCGGCGGTCCGCTCGCCGGAGGGCAAGGACCAGCGCGGCTGCATGGTCTTCGCGTCCATCTCGGCCAAGGAGACGCTGCGGGCGTATTTCAGCTCGTACCGGAGCATGCCCGAGGTCACCCAGGACGCCTGCGGCCTCGCGGAGAAGGTGCTCACGGCCGTGATCGAGAAGCTCCCCGCAGCAGCCTGACCCGCTATATTTGCGATTGTCATGTGAGCTGGCTCACTAGTCGGCAAAGCCGGGAACCGGCGTCATGCCTTGTGACATCCTAAGTCCTGTCTGGGAGGACGTTGCTGGAGGGAACCCATGGCGGACCGAGTGATGATCAAGCCGACCGAGGTGCCGGGCCTGATCGCCAAGCTGGAGGCCGAGCTGCTGGAGGCCAAGGATCTGCGGGAGTACACCTCCGCGATCGGCACCCAGGAAGCACCCGCCAAGGACCCCGCGAGCGTCGAGCTGGCCAAGCGCCTCGACGTGCCCGCCACTGGCCCCACCGGGCTCGTGGCCGCCGCTGACAAGCTCATCGCCTCACTGGAGGCCATGATCACCAACTTGAAGAACGGTCTCGCGGACTACGAGCGGCAGGAGCAGGCGAACCGCTCAACCATGAAGCGGGCCTGAGACCGCACGGGCACAACTGGGGTGAGGACATGACCAACTGGGACGCGTACAGCCACGAGCAGATCCACAAGATGATCAACGAAGGCCGCGGGCACTACGCCCTCAGCAGTCGTGATCTGCTCTGGGAGAAGCAGGCCGAGCGCTTGAGCCGGATCGGCGACAACGTCAAGAAGGCGTTCGAGGTGGCCTCCGGCGTCATGCAGGGCAAGTCCTTCGACCAGATGCAGGAGCGGGTCTCGCCCGCGCACCAGTGGGCCACGCAGGCTTCCACGATGGCCGGCACGATGCGCAGCACCTCGCAGACCAGCACCAATACTTTTGTGGACACCCAGAAGAAGATCGAGCCGCCCAAGGAGGTCACCTCCAGCGACAACGTGATCTCGCGCGGCTGGGCCTCGCTGACCGGTGGCATGACCGACAAGCAGCGTGAGCAGCAGGACAAGGACAACGCCGAGCGCAAGGCCCGCGAGACCATGCGCGGCTACGAGACCACGGTGCTCTCCTCGACCTCGAACCTGCCCACCTTCATCGCGCCCGACCCGATCGACGTCGGCGTCGGCACCGGCGGCGGTGGCACCACCGAGATCGGTGGCACCACCGGCACGCCCACCCGGCGTGGCAGCACCGGCAACAACGACCGCAACCGCGACCGCGGCGGGGTCGGCGACCGGGACGGCGACGGCATCCCGGACGACCGCGACCCGGTGGACGACCGCAACCCCGAGCGCAACCCCGGCCGGGACAAGGACGGCGACGGCATCCCCGATGACCGGGACCCGATCGACAACCGGTTCCCGATCGAGCTGCCCAACGACCAGGTCGACCCGAACCGGGTCACCCCCACCCCCGTGCTCAACCAGCCGCTGCCCAACAACCCGGTGCCGGTCGGCCCCGGCGGCGGCCCCGGCCCCTTCGGTGGCGGCGGGGTGCCGATGGGCGGGATGCCCGGCGGCTTCGGCGGCGCGAACGCGGCAGGCATGCGGCCCGGCTTCGGTCCCGGCGGCATGGGCGGGGTCGGCGCGGGTGGCCTCGGCGGTCCCGGTGGCGCTGGCGGCTTCGGCCCCGGTGGCCGGGGCGGCGCGGGCGGCATGGGCGGCCCCATGGGCGGCGGCGCGCGTGCCAATGGCGAAGAGGACAAGGAACACCAGCGTCCTGACTACCTCATCGAGACCGACGACATCTTCGGCGACGGCATGCTGGTCGCGCCGCCGGTAATTGGCGAGAATCCGGGCCTGTGACTGTTTCACTCGACCTCGAACTGAACGCACTGGAGTTCGAGGTCCTCTGGGAGCACCTGCAATTGGGCGACAAGCCCACCGAACTGAACACGCTGTCCCACGGCGTCACCGACGAGGAACGCGCGCATTTCCGCCGCCGGGCCTGGGATTCCCTGGAACAGCGTGGCCGCGCCGAGGACGGCCGGTTGGACGTGGAACTGGAGGACCTGCTGGTCCTGCTGGCCCGCCCCAACCGGTCCGTCGACATCCGCTTCTCCTGGCGGGTCGGCGAGCAGATCCTGCCCGAGATCAAGGCGATCTGCTCCGCCGTCGGTGACACCGGGGTACTGGCCGTGCACGACGGCGACCGGTACCGCTTCGGCTGGGTCCGCGGCACCGGCCTGGCCCCCGCAGCCGCCGGCCTGCTGCCCCAGCCCCCACCCGGCCGCATCGGCTCGGTCACCGTCGCCGCCGACGTGCTGGAGTCCGCCGTCAGCCAGGCAGCCGAAGCAGGCAAGGTCTTCGTCCAGATCCTGACCTCCCGCGGCGTCCGCCCCGAAGACGCCCAACTCCTCTGGGAGATCGGCGACGCCGACCGCACCCTGTACGCCCAGTTCGGTGCCAGTGCGCGGGACCAGTACGGGCGCAGCGTGCGCGCGAGCAGCGTGCTCAACGTCTTCGACACCCACGCCGGCCGCTGCGGCAGCCGGGAACGCAACGGGTGGATCAACTTCTTCGGCGTGGACAACCGCAAGGTGATCGAACAACTCGACAGCCTGCTGGGCGAGGTCGTCGAACACTGACCCGGCGGTGTTACCGGGTTCGGGTGCGGGGTGATCGCTGATCCTCTAGGTTCGGGTGTGGGCCGGGCTGGGGGAGGCGTCGGTCCGGACCGCAGGGGGAGAGGATGTCGCCGTCCGGCGATGGCCGGGTGACGGGGAACCCGAGTGGTTTCCCTGCCGGGCCGCAGCGGTGGTTGTTCGTGCCCGGAGTCACCCAGACCAGACGGCGGTGGCTGGCGACCGGCATCCTGCTGATCTGTCCGGCGCTGCTCTCCGCCGGGTTCCTGCTGATGATCATTATCCCTGCCGGGTTGACGGCTTTCGGCACATACGCCGTCATCACCGGCATCCAGGTGTCCACCACGCTGGCCCTTGGCTGGGCCGGGGTCTTCCTGTTGTGCGGGAGCGCGGCGTTCGTCCGTGACCACGTTGATCTGTGGGCGCTGAAGCGGTTGCGCCGGATCTCGATCGCTGGTTCCTGGACCGTCAGCGGGCTGTGCGTTCTGATCGTCGCGCTGGTGATCGTGGTCCCGTGGGCCGCTGGTGCCGAGGTCATCCATCCCCTGTTGTTCGTTCAGTTGCCCGCCATGCTCCTGCCCTGGGCAGTGGGCGGGATGCCCCGAGGAGCCATCGAGAAGGTGGAGGCCCGGATAGCGCAGGGGTTCCGGGTGGGTTGGGGGCCCGTGCCGCACACTGGTGGTGGCCGATGACCGAGTGGCGGTTCGCGCTCGCCGCCGACCGGACCCGCGGCACCGCCCTCGGCATGGCGATCGCCTCCGCCGCGCTGGCCCTGGTGCTGTGGTTCCTGCTCGGTGAGTTGGGCCCCAGCGACTACCCGCCCGGCAGCTGGCCAGCCAGGTTCGTCACTGCCCAGGCGCTGGTCACGGCAAGCCTGCTGCTGGTGGCGGGGCTGCTCGACCTGCTGCTGTGCCTGGCGGTCCGGAACGGCCACGTGCACCTGCCGCTGCCCGCCCGGTACCGCGTGATGTTCGCCTGGTTCGCCGGTGTCGCGCTGGTGTTGTGCCTGGCCGGTGTTGTCATCGGGCTGCTGGCGGCGGGGCAGGCGAGGCCGGGGACGGCTGAGGCGGTGGTGACCGTGCAGGTGAGTGCCGCGGTGATGGCGCTGTTGTGCCTGCCCATGCCCCACCTGCTCGCGACGACGCTGCACAGGCAGCTGGCACAGGCCGATCGGGCGCGGACCGAGCACGGCTGGCTGATGTGAGCCGAAGCCGGAGGCGCAGGTAGGGCCGGTTGTCCGGCCGGGTTGAGGGCCAGGACCGCTCATCTAGGGTGTGCTGGTGCGGATCGGTAGTGGTGTGCGGGTCACGGTGCCCGCGTCGACGGCGAACCTCGGTTCGGGGTTCGACTCGCTCGGGCTGGCGCTTGGCCTCTACGACGAGGTCGAGGTGCGGGTCGCGCCGGTGGGGGAGATCCGGGTGCGGGTCGAAGGCCAGGGTGCGGGGCGGGTGCCGACGGATGAGCGGCATCTGGTCGTGCGGGCGGTGCTGTCTGCTTTGTCCAGTTGTGGGGTCACCGGGCTGGGGCTGGACCTGGTGTGCCGGAACCGGATCCCGCACGCCAGGGGACTCGGGTCCTCCGCGGCGGCCGCGGTCGCGGGAGTGGCGGCCGGGTTCGCGCTGGCGGATCGGGAGCTGGATGACGGGGTGTTGCAGCTCGCCGCCGAGTTCGAGGGGCACGCCGACAACGCGGCGGCCAGTGTCTACGGCGGGATCGTGATCGCCTGGCAGGACGGCAAGGACTACCAGGCCATCCGGCTGGAGCCGCATGAGGAGCTGGCGCCGCTGGTGTTCGTGCCGGACACCGAATCCGAGACGAAGACCACACGCGGGTTGCTGCCCGAGCAGGTCCCGCTCAGCGACGCGGCCTTCGCCGCCGGCCGGTCCGCGCTGGCCGTCTACGCCCTGACCACCGATCCCTGGCTGCTGCTGCCCGGCACCGCGGACCGGTTGCACCAGGAATACCGCCGTCCCGCCTTCCCGGCCACGATGGCGCTGGTGGACTCGTTGCGGGGGGCCGGGATCCCGGCGATGGTCTCCGGAGCGGGACCCACCGTGATCGCCTTCCCGCGCGGGGGTCACCTGCCTGACGAGGCTGACCTGTCCGGGTTCACCCCGATGGCCCTGCCCATCGACCAGGGCGGGGTGGTGGTGGAACCGATCGGGGGGTCCGATGAACCCGTCTGAGGGAGTAAAGCCGAGGTAGCCAAGGCCCTTCCCGCCACGCCAGGACCCACCCGGTTGTTGCACCCCGTTGACCCGGGGTCTACCCTCAGAGGCAATCAGTCACCGCGCGCACGGTCGCCGGTGCCGTTCCCGGGCCTCGTTCCTGGGTCGCATCCCCGTTGAAGCTAGGTCTCGATCCCCTCCAGGACGGGATCCACGCTGACGGGTACACCGAGGCGGTGATTGACAGTCCCGTACCGAGTCTTCCCACCGGTACTGGACGACCTGCTGTCCCGCGTTCCGTCGGGCGGCAAGTCCGCTGGTCCACGTAGGAGGCGGGGACCGGTCAGGAAGGACATTCGTGAGCGAAACCGAACTACTGGGCGGCGACGCGGTCGAGACGACCGCTGCCAGCCCTTCGGCCAATGGCACGGCGACTCGACGTCGTGGCGGCCTTTCCGGGATGGTGCTCGCCGAGCTGCGTCAGCTCGCTGGTGAGCTGGGCATCGGCAACACCAGTGGGATGCGCAAGGGCGACTTGATCGCCGCCATCAAGGAGCGGCAAGGCGGCGGTTCGGCGCCACGCGCCGAGGCTGCCAAGCCGGCCAAGGCCGAGACCGGTCAGTTGGCGCTGGGTGCCGAAAGCACCCCCGCGCCAAAGGCCACCGCGGTGGAGAGCGCCCCGGCGCCCGCCGCAACCCCCGCCGCCGCGGACAACGCGGCTGGTGAGGGCGACGCCGGGGGCGACAATGCCCGGCGCAACCGCCGCCGTCGGGCGGCCACCCGTCCGGCCGGGAGCCCGGAGGGCGAGCAGCGGAACCCCCGCGAGCGCGCTCCGGAGCAGCCCCAGGCCGACAAGCCCGTCGAGCAGGTGGAGCAGCCTGTCGCTGTCGCCACCGAGCAGCGGGAGAAGCCGGCCGAGCAGCGCCAGGAGCGGGCCGAGCGTGGCGAGCGGCAGGAACGCGGTGAGCGGGGCGACCGTGGTGAGCGGGGAGACCGGGGCAACCGGAACGACCGCAACCGCAATCGCAACGACCGCAGCGACCGCAATGACCGCGGGGACCGGGGCGAACGTGCCGCGGCGGCCCAGAGTCAGCCGCAGGGCGTGGAGGACGACGAGGACGAGGACGGCAGGGGGCGGCGTGGCCGCCGCTTCCGGGACCGTCGGCGCAACCGTGGCCGGGATGGCGAGGGTGGCGGGACCGAGCGCGGTGACCGTGGAGATCGCGGTGACCGTGGCGAGCGGGGCGGTCGTGGCGGCGGCGGTGGCGACACCGAGGTCCGCGAGGACGACGTGCTGCTGCCGGTGGCCGGCATCCTCGACGTGCTGGACAACTACGCCTTCGTGCGCACCTCCGGTTACCTGGCGGGCCCGAACGACGTCTACGTCTCGCTGTCGCTGGTCCGCCGCTACGGCCTGCGCCGTGGTGACGCGCTCACCGGCGCCGTGCGCCAGCCCCGGGACGGGGAGGCGCAGCGGCAGAAGTTCAACCCGCTGGTGCGGGTGGACTCCATCAACGGCCTGGAGCCGGAGGCCGTGCGCGGCCGCCCGGAATTCACCAAGCTGACCCCGCTGTACCCGAACGAGCGACTGCGCCTCGAGACCGAGCCGCACATCCTCACCACGCGCGTCATCGATCTGGTGATGCCGATCGGCAAGGGACAGCGCGCGCTGATCGTCTCCCCGCCCAAGGCGGGCAAGACCTCGGTGCTGCAGGCGATCGCCAACGCGATCACCACGAACAACCCGGAGTGCCACCTCATGGTCGTCCTGGTGGACGAGCGCCCTGAGGAGGTCACCGACATGCAGCGTTCGGTGAAGGGCGAGGTCATCGCCTCGACCTTCGACCGGCCGCCGGGCGACCACACCACCGTGGCCGAACTCTCCATCGAGCGCGCCAAGCGCCTGGTGGAGATGGGACACGACGTGGTCGTGCTGCTGGACTCGATCACCCGGCTGGGCCGCGCCTACAACCTGGCCGCCCCCGCCTCGGGCCGGATCCTCTCCGGTGGTGTCGACTCCACCGCGCTCTACCCGCCCAAGCGCTTCCTCGGCGCCGCGCGCAACATCGAGGGTGGCGGTTCGCTGACCATCTTCGCCACCGCGCTGGTGGAGACCGGGTCCACCATGGACACGGTCATCTTCGAGGAGTTCAAGGGCACCGGTAACGCGGAGCTGAAGCTGGACCGCAAGATCGCCGACAAGCGCACCTTCCCGGCGGTCGACGTGGATGCCTCCGGCACCCGGAAGGAGGAGCTGCTGCTCTCTCCGGACGAGCTGGCGGTCACCATCAAGCTCCGTCGGGTGCTGGCGGCGCTGGACGACCAGCAGGCCATCGACCTGCTGCTGGACCGGCTCCGCAAGACCCGGACCAACATCGAGTTCCTGATGACGGTCTCGAAGAACACGCCAGGCAGCAACGACGACTGATACTCGTCGGTAAGTAAGCGGGCGCTTTCGGCCGATGGCCGGGGGCGCCCGCTTTTTGTCGCCAAAGGGACGTTCGGTTTGTGACCGGATCGCGCTGTTGCCCCAGAACGATCCTTTTGGGAGTCAAGAAATCCGCCAGGTTAGCCGATCGCCAACAGCGCTGTCCGGGAGTCAGCAGGTGACGCGATCGGTTGGCTCCGTGTGCAGTAGTCCGGTGGGCGCAATAGCCCTGACCGAAAGGCGGCAGCTGTCGTTGCGCAGACAATAAGGGCATTGGGCCGATTAGGTGACGGCTTCTGTCCTGGGTGGTTGAGCGGCGCGGATGCCAGGTATTTACCTACTGGGAGTGGTGGGCGGAACGGTGACACGGGCGTCTAGTGGGAGGCGGCTGTCGGTGTGGTCGCGTGGCGCGAGGCAAAGCACCCCTGACGTGCTGCTGGTCGGCGCGCTCGGGGCGCTGGACCTGCTCGCGCTGTTCCTGGTCCCCGCCGAACCCTGGCGGCTGGCCGCGGGCGCGCTGGCGGCCTACGGGGCGACCCTGCCGCTGCTGTTGCGCAGGCGCAGGCCGGTGGTGATCTTCCTGATCGTGGGCGCGATGGTGCTGGCCCGAGGGGTGCTCGGGGTGCCGGAGATGACCGGCGGGATCCCGCTGCTCATCGCCGCGCACGCGCTGGGCCGCTACGGCGCGCGCAGGCACCGGCCGTGGGTGGTCTGGGTGGTGGCGGGCTGGGGCGGGGCGCACGCGGTGATCGTCAGCCTGATGTATGAGAAGCACATCCAGCTGGCCGACTGGCTGGTGGTGGCGCTGGCGGTGGGCCTGGCCTACATGATCGGCAGCCATCAGCACCGCTTCGCCGCGCACGTGGGCTCGCTGCGCCGCAGCGTGCACCGGCAGCGCGAGCGGCGCAGCCGGGAGGTGCGCTCGGCGGTGGGCGCCGAACGCGAGCGGATCGCGCTGGACCTGCACGACGTGGTGGGCAACCACCTCAGCGCGCTGTCCGTGCAGACGCACGTCTTCGAGGAGCTGCTGGCCCGGCGGGATCCGCAGGCGGTGCTGGCGGCCAACCAGATCCGCGAGTCCAGCAGGCAGGCGATGACCGAGATGGTCCGGCTGCAGAACCTGCTGCGCGGCATCGCGGACTCCCCTGACGGCGCCGACTGCGGGCCGGAGGGGGTGACCCGGCTGGCCTCCGCGGTGCGCAACGCGGGCAACGATGTGGAGTTCTCGGTGGCCGAGCTGCCGCGCTCGATGCGCCCCGAGGTGGGCGCGGAGGGGTTCCTGGTGCTGCAGGAGGCGCTGACCAACGTGGTCAAGCACGCCTCGCCGACCAGGGTGAGCATCGAGGTCGGCGTGGACACCGCCACCGACGCGCTGCGGTTGCGGGTGGTCAACGAGCCGCCGAGGGCGGCCCGGCTGCCCTCGGTGCCCGGCAGTGGGCTGGGGCTGCTCAGCATGCAGGCCAGGGTGGCCAGGCTGGGTGGCGAGCTGAGTTCGGCCGCCGCGCCCGACGGCGGGTACGTGGTGGACGCGCGGATCCCGCTGCGGAGCGTCTCGTGAGCATTCGCCTGCTGCTCGTCGACGACGACGCGGTGGTGCGGGCGGGGTTGTCCACCCTGCTCTCGCTGCGCCCCGACCTGGAGGTGGTCGGCGAGGCCGCCACCGGGGTGGCCGCGCTGGCCAAGGCCGCCGAGCTGTGCCCGGACGTGGTGCTGATGGACGTGCGGATGCCCGAACTCGACGGCATCGGCGCCACCCGCAGGCTGGTCGGGGAGTGGACCGGCCCGGCGCCGCGGCCCAGGGTGCTGATGCTGACCACCTTCGACTCCGACTTCCACGTCTACTCCGCGCTGGCCGCCGGGGCCAGCGGGTTCCTGCGCAAGGACACCTCGCCGGAGGAGCTGGCGCACGCGGTCCGGGTGGTCTCCAGGGGCGATGCCATGTTGTCCCCCGCGGTGACCCTGCGCCTGATCGAGCACACCGTGCACCGGATGGTGCAGCCCGATCCGGCGGTGGCCAGGGGAATTGGTCTACTCGGTGAGCGGGAGATCGATGTGGTGAAGTTGGTGGCCACCGGCTGGTCCAATGCCGCCATTGCGGAAAAACTGGACAGCACCGAGTCCTCGGTCAAGAGCCGGGTGACCAGGGTGCTGGCCAAGCTGGGGCTGGATAACCGGGTTCAGCTGGCCATCTTCGCGTACCGGACCGGGCTGGTCTCGATTTCCCCGGAGTAGGCAACGGATTGCCCGCGACTAAAGTTGCGCGCCGATCCTTTCCTGCGACTTTCGTGGCGAAAAAGGTAGACCGCTTAGCGTATTGAGGAAATGCGTGGTGCGGGTAGGGTTCTAATTGCTCGACGGGGAAATCGCGGAAAAATCGAGGAGGTGGGCCGGCGTGATTGAAGTCGAATACGAGAAGTATTGTTTCGTCGATCGTTACTTCTACGACTCCCCGGCGCACCGGACCGCGGCGGTCGAGCGGTACCCGCTGGTCAGCGCCCCGCTGCCACCGCACTGGCGGCGCAGCAGGCAGCAATCCTGGGTGGTTTTCCACCCCCAGGGCGCGCCCACCCCGGAGCAGGGCTGGAAGATCCACGTCTCGGCCACTCCGGACGGGGCGGCCGAGGTGCTGGAGACCGTCGCCGCCGACTGCCTGCTGCACCGGGTGCCGTTCAAGTTCCTGGACAGCAGGGCCGCGGTGCTCGCGCACAACGCCAAGTACGCCGCCCGCGGCGCCAGCGGCAAGTTCATCACCCTCTACCCGGCCGACGAGACCCAGTTCGCCAGGGCACTGCACCGGCTCGACCCGCAGCTGGCCGGCCGCCCCGGTCCGTACATCCTCAACGACCTGCGCTGGGGCCAGGGCCCGCTCTACGTGCGCTACGGCGGTTTCGCCGAGCGGCGCTGCGTCACCGCCGACGGCGAGCTGGTGCCCGCACTGGCCGACCCCGAGGGCAACCTGGTGCCGGACGAGCGCGGCCCGAGGTTCAGCCCGCCGGCCTGGGTGGCGCTGCCCGAGGTGCTGCGGCCGCACCTGGACCGCCGCCGCGCGCGGGCCGGCCTGCCCTACCGGGTGCTGCGCCCGCTGCACTTCTCCAACGCCGGCGGGGTCTACCTGGCCGAGGAGCCGGACGGCTCGCGGCAGCTGGTGCTCAAGGAGGCCCGCCCGCACGCCGGGCTGGACGTGGACGGGCACGACGCGGTGCACCGGCTGGCCAACGAGCACGCCATGCTCGGCCTGCTGGCCGGACTGCCGGGGGTGCCCGAGGTGCTGGGCCGCTTCACCTGCTGGGAGCACGAGTTCCTCGCGCTCAGCCACGTCGAGGGCGTGCCGCTGGCCACCGAACTGGTCCGCCGCTACCCACTGGCTGGCGCCGGGGCCGACGACGCCGCGGTGGCCGGGTACACCCAGTGGGCGCTGGAGGTGGTGGCCAAGGTCACCGCGGCGGTGGCCGCACTGCACGAGCGCGGGGTGGTCTTCGGCGACCTGCACCCGATGAACATCATGGTCGGGCCGGACGGCCGGATCACCCTGCTGGACTTCGAGCTGGCCGCCCCGGTCTCGGCGGCCACCCGCGCCCCGCTGGGCGCGCCCGGCTACACCGCCCCGCCGGGGGTTGGCGGCTTCGACGTGGACCACTACGCGCTGGCCGCGCTCCGCCTCGCGCTGTTCCTGCCGCTGAACTCCTTGTGCGCCTTGGCACCCGGCAAGGTCCGCTCGCTCTGCGCCGCGGTGCTGGCCCGGTTCCCGCTGCCGCCGGAGTACGTGCGGCCGATCCTGGCGCGACTCTGTGCCGGCGCCGGGTCCCCGCCACCCAGCACCCGGGACCCGGTGCCGCCCGCCTTCGCCACCGGCCCCGCCGACCTGGCCCGGCTGCGCGAGCGGATCACCGCGGCGATCGTGGCCGCGGCCACCCCGCAGCGGAGTGACCGGCTCTTCCCCGGCGACATCGCCCAGTTCGCCGAGGACGGCCTCGGGCTGGCGCACGGTGCGGCCGGGGTGCTCTACGCCTTGCACACCAGCGGATCCGGCCGCTTCCCCGAGTACGAGGACTGGCTGCTGCGGGCACTGGCCCGGCGCGGCGCCGGCCGGCCGGGACTGTTCGCGGGCGGGCACGGCATCGCGCTGGTGCTGGCCGAGTTCGGACACACCGAGACCGCGCAGGAGCTGCTGCGGCGGGCGGCCGCGGCCACCGAGGCCTGCGCGGGTCTCGATCTGTACGAGGGCCTGGCAGGGATCGGGCTGACCCTGCTGCACCTGGGCCGGGTGATCGGCCGGAGCTGGCTCACCGAATGGGGCCTGGACCTGGCCGACCGGGTGGCCACCCGGCTGCTGGCCGGGGCCGAGGCGGTGCCCTTCGGACTGCCCGGACTCACCCGGGGCGGTGCGGGCGCGGCGCTGTTCCTCAGTCGTGCCCACGCCGAGGGCGGCCCGGAACGACTGCTGGACGCGGCCGGTCGAGCACTGCACCGGGACCTCCAGCAGGCCGAGCTGACCGCGGACGGGGCCCTGCGGGTCCGCGCCGGTCGCAGGCTGCTGCCCTACCTGGCCGCGGGCACCGCCGGGATCGGCCTGGCCATGGCCGAACTGCTGCGGCAGCGGCCGGACCCGGTGTTCACCGGGGCGCTGCCGGCTGTGCAGCGGGCACTGGAAGCAGAGTTCACCATTCACAGCGGACTATTCACCGGCCGGGCCGGACTGGTGTGCGCGCTCGCCGCGCTCCGCGGCCTGCCCGGGGTGGACGGTGACCGGGTGCAGGACACCCTGCGCGGTCACGTCAGCAGGCTGGCCTGGCACGCGGTGCCGCACGGGGGCGGGCTGGCCTTCCCCGGTGACGCGCTGCTGCGGCTGTCCCACGATCTCGCCACCGGTTCGGCAGGCGTGCTGCTCGCGCTGCACGCCGTGACCACCGGGGCGTTGCCACTGTTCGCCCGAGCGCACGAGGGGAGGTGACAACCCGGATGGACGTACTGGACCTGCAGGCGATCGAGCCTGCCGAGGTCGACGGCTCCGCCGAGTTCGGCGCGGGCCTGATCAGCACGCTGAGTCTGCTGATCTGCTGGTGACACACCGCACACCATGTGTGCCATCGGGGGATGCTCTCGCCGCGACCGGGAGCATCCCCCGACCCTATTCCCAGGGGTTCCGCCGGCCGCATCGACATCCTGTTCGCCCGGCCGTCCGCTTCGACCGGCTTGCGCGATGCCAGCCTGGCGGCCCGGCGACTCTCAGTTCGCTGATCCCGGAACGCGTTGCCGCTGGACTTCCTGGCCCGCACGTGCTGTGCCGGGGGTCACCCCGGCCCCGCTCCGCCTGCCCCGGCTTCGCCGCAGGTCGGACGCGTGAGACCGGTACCACATGGGCCGACCGTCCAGTCGGTCGTGGACCGAGGGGGGCGGGCTCCTGGTCGTCGGCACCTCTGTTGTTCTTCCAGAACGCGGTCGGTTATTCACCCTCGCACTTTGCGCTGGCTTGACGTCTTTTTCGCTGGATCAGGTTAATTCGGTCGACTGTTCGATAATAAGTTCACGTAGGTCGCGAGACTGAGGGAATGGTTTGCCGGAGTTGGCGCGCTCTGTGTCAACCGGCCCCTTTGCCCGCTCTCCCGGACGCGCGAACAGTCCGCGAACAGCCGTTCGGCGGTAGCTCGAATAGCCTGTTCGGCCTAGCTCCTGGGTGATCGGGACTAGGCGACGAGAGTCGGTCCAGGTGGCCCCGACCAGCCCGATCGGGCCGCCAGGTGGGTGGAAGTTCTCCTGATCGCGGCAGATCAGCCAGGGTGCGCCGGAACCGGCCAGGCATACTGGGGTTGTTGCGTAGATCGGGTGGTAGCTCGCGTGCCGCTTGAACGCAGCCCCCGGCCGGCCGCAGCGGGAGACCTGCTTCAGGAAGTTTTATCTAGCCGGAAGAACGTCAGAAAGTTCTCATTGTCGAAACATGACTACGCCCCGGTAATTTGAGTGGGTGTTCCGGCCATTGCGGAAATTGGTGGAACGGAACCGTGGCCGGTGGCGGGCCACGGGGCACAGGGGCGACTGACCCGGGTGTGAACCCACTGTCAGTGGTCCGACACACAACGTGAGCAAAAGTAGGGCATCTAAACCCCGGATGGCAATCGCGCGCGCTCGCCGCGAGCTGTGGGCAGGCCATCGGCGGGGTGAATCCGGGCGAGGGGTGGGAGACCAGCGGTGGAACCTGTGGCAGCCAGGTTGGTGACAGCGAACTCCGTGCGATCCACGGCCGAGGTCGAGCAGGACGCACTGCGGGTGGCGGCCGCACTGCGCGCTCGAGGGCTGTGTCCCGGGAACCGCGTGATCCTCAAGGCGGACAACTCGGCCGGATACGTCACCGTGCTTCTGGCCCTGGTGCATCTGGACATCTCGATCGTGCTGGTGGACCACCGGCAGACCCCCGAGGAGACGGCGCGGATCACCGCCTTCGCTCGGGCGGGCTGGGCGCTGGTGCGCCCGGAGGTCAGCCAGGACCTGACCGTGCTCGACGCCGACCGGGTGATCAGCCTGGACGGCCTGCTTGAGGACGCCACGGCCATCCCGGCCCTTGGCGGCTCACTGTCCTTCGTGGACTGGTTCACCCGCTCCGACGCGCTGATCGCCTGGTCCTCCGGCACCACCGGCGAACCCAAGGGCATCGTGCGCTCGGGCAAGTCCTTCCTCGGCAACATCGAGCGCACCCAGCAGCGGATGGCCTACACCGAGGCCGACGTGCTGATGCCGCTGCTGCCCTTCTCCCACCAGTACGGGCTCTCGCTCGTGCTGCTGTGGTGGATCGCGCGCTGCTCGCTGATCGTGGCGCCCTATGCCCGGCTGGACCACGCGGTGGACATGGCGGGCCGCTACCGGGCCACCGTGGTGGACGCGACTCCCGCGACCTACCACACCATGCTCAAGCTGGTGGAACGCCGGCCGGAGTCCGCGGCTGGCCTGCGTGACGTGCGGATGTGGTGCGTGGGCGGCGCGCCGCTGGACCGGGCGCTGGCGGAGAAGTTCGTGGTGGCCACCGGGCACCCGCTGCTGGACGGCTACGGCAGCACCGAGGTCGGCAACATCGCCCTCGCGGCTCCCGGCAACGCGATCGGCTGCGGCCAGCCCCTGGACGGGGTCATCGTGCGGATCCTGGACGAGGACGGCAACGCGGTCCCGCCGGGCGAGATCGGCGAGATCCTGGTCAGCTCGCCAGGTCAGCTCACCGGCTACCTGGCCGCGGACGGCTCGGTCACCGAGCGCGCCGAGGACGTCTACCGCACCAACGACATCGGCTACACCGACGAGGAGGGCAACCTCTACGTGGTCGGCCGCAAGTACGCGGTGCACCGGATGGGCCACACGCTCTACCCGGAAGCCTTGGCGCGCAAGGCCGAGGAGGCCGGTGCGGCGGTCAAGGTGGTCGCACTGGACGACGAGCGCCGGGGCAGCCAGCTGGTGTTCGTGGTGGCCGACCCCGACCTGCGCGAGGCCAGGTACTGGCGGGAGAAGATCTGCGCGCTGCTGCCCTCCTACGAGCAGCCCAACCAGGTGCTGGTGGTGACCGAGTTCCCGTTGAACAACAACGGGAAGCCCGATCTGACCCGGCTCACCGACCTGGCCGCGGTGCCGCACCCGCAGCGACTGGCCGCACTGCGCGCGGTGGCCGAGTACATCCGCAACGACCCGCAGCCGCTGATCGACGTGCTGACCGAGATCTCCAACCACAAGGCCGTGCTCGACGAGGTCGAGGCCGGGCTGAGCGCGCTGGAAGGCGCCCTGGAGGAGGTCTCGGCCTACCGGCCCGGCCGGGTGCCTAAGATGGCCGTGTTCATGTCCTCCAACGTGTTGTTCTACTCCTACGTGCTCTACACGCTGATCCCGTCGCTCTACACCGACGAGATCATCTTCCGGCCGTCCAGCCAGGTCACCGGCACCACCAGGCGGCTGCACGACCTGCTCGCGCCGGTGCACAAGCTGGAGACCATCGAGCTGACCACGTTGAGCCAGCGGCAGTTCGTCGAGGTCCCGGTGGCCGAGGCGGACGTGCTGGTGTTCACCGGCGCCTACCAGAACGCCGAACTGGTCCGGGCCCAGCTGCGCGATGACCAGATGCTGCTGTTCTTCGGCCAGGGCGTGAACCCGTTCGTGGTGGCCGAGGGCGCGGACATCGACCTCGCGGTCACCGACGCGGTGCGGATCCGGATGCTCAACTCCGGCCAGGACTGCTTCGCCCCCGACGTCTTCCTGGTGCACGCCGGTGAGGCCGAGGCGTTCGTGGACCAGCTCACCAAGCGGGTCGGCGAACTGCGCTACGGCAGCTACACCGACCCGGCCGCGGACTACGGCCCGCTGTACTACGAGACCGCGATCGAGGCGGCAGCGGACTACCTGCGCCTCAACCGCGAGCACATCGTGGCCGGCGGGCGGCTGGACTTCCGCTCCCGGCACCTGGAGCCCGCGGTGCTGGTGCGCCCCTACAACAAGAAGATGCCCATCGAGGAGACGTTCGCGCCGATCTTCAACGTGGTCGTCTACCAGAACACCCAGCAACTGCGGGCCTTCGCCAACCACCCCACGGTGAACGAGCGGGCGATGGGCGCGATGGTCTACGGCGACGCGCCGGATGTCGTCTCCACGCTGGGCAAGCGGCACTACGTGTCGGTCAACCTCACCGTGCTGGACACCGACGACGGCAACAAGCCGTTCGGTGGGTACGGCGTGGCCGCCAACTACGTGGCCTACCAGGGACAGCGGGTGGCCGAGCCGCTGCTGATCTCCAAGGTCGTCGCCGAACACCTGCCCGCGGCCCGCAAGAACCGCATGGCCAACGCCTGACCGGTCGGACATACGAGGTGGAGAAAAGCCAATGTCGGTAGCAGAGTTCCGGAAGCACCGGCCGCGGGTGGTCGTCACCGGCTGGGGCGCGATCAGCCCGGTCGGCCTGACCGCGGAGGACACCTGGTCCGCGTTCATGGCCGGGCGCAGCGGGATCGCCCGGATCGCCACCTTCGACGCCGAGCCCTTCCCGTCCCAGATCGCGGGCGAGGTCAAGGGATTCGTGGCCGAGGACCACATGCCGCGCAAGCTCAGCAGGCGGATGGACCTCTTCGCCCAGTACGGGGTGGCCGCCTCGATCCAGGCGGTCGAAGCGGCCAAGCTGACCATCGACAGCGAGCTGGCCCCGCGCTGCGGCGTGCTCATCGGCACCGGCTACGGCGCGATGAAGTACATGCAGGACTCGGTCAAGCTGCTCACCGAGAAGGGCGGTCGCGCGGTCGGGGCCTACCAGGCCATCACCGGCGCGCACGATTCGGCCACCGGCGAGGTCAGCCTGATGTTCGGCGCGGCCGGCCCGACCCTGGCGCTCAACTCGGCCTGTGCCACCGGCACCGACGCGATCGGCACCGCCACCCGCTGGATCCAGTACGGCGAGGCCGACGTGGTCATCGCCGGTGGCGCGGAGATGAGCGTCACCCCGCTGGACATCGCCTCCAGCTCCAACGCCAGGGCGCTGTCCCGGCGCAACGACGACCCGGAGCGGGCCAGCAGGCCCTTCGACGCGGACCGGGACGGCTTCGTGATGGCCGCCGGTTCCGGCGTGGTCATCCTGGAGTCGCTGGATCACGCGCTGCGCAGGGGTGCGCCGATCCTGGCCGAGATCGTGGGTTACGCCTCGACCTCCGACGCGCACCACTGGACCGCCCCGCACCCGGAGGGCGCGGGCGCGCGGCGGGCGATGACCAGGGCGCTGGCCGACGCCGGGGTGGTTCCCGAGCAGATCGACTACATCAACGCGCACGGCACCAGCACCGAGCTGAACGACAAGACCGAGACCCTGGCCATCCGCAACGTGCTTGGCGAGCACGCCACCAAGATCCCGGTCAGCTCCACCAAGTCGATGACCGGGCACATGATCGGCGCCGCGGGTGCGATCGAGCTGATCGCCTGCGGGTTCGCCATGCGCACCGGCGTGGTGCCGCCCACGATCAACCTGCACAACCCGTTGGATGCGGAAATGAACTTCGTGCCCAACGCGCCGCAGGAGCACCAGGTGCGGTACGCGATGAGCAACTCCTTCGGCTTCGGCGGGCACAACGCGGTGCTGGTCGCCAAGAGCTGGGAGAGCTGAGCCCTCAGCCACACCGAAAACGGCGCGTCCCCGGGCCTGCGGGGGACGCGCCGTTTCCGTTTCAGCAGGGGAGCGGGCTCATCAGGTGCTGATCAGATCCCTGGTCTCGGCACAGCCGCCGTCGGCGTCCAGGGTGGGCAACTTGCGCAGGGTGCGCACGAGCAGCAGCAGGCAGGGCACGCCGAGGGTGACCGCGAGCCAGGAGGGCAGCTCCTGCCCGTCGAGGGCGACCCCGGCGGCCACCAGTGCCAGCAGGTAGGGCCAGCGCAGGCCGTGCCGCTGCCAGCCGGCCTGCCAGACCACGTTGCGGCTGGTGACCAGGCCGAGCGCGGCGGCGACGCCGAAGGTCGCGCTGTAGAGCTGGGTGGGGGAGCCGAAGGCCAGCAGGCCGAGACCACCGATGCCGACCATCGATCCGATGACCAGCAGCGGGATTCCCAGCCAGGTCAGCATGGGTACTCGCCAGCTCGCCGCACACAGCACGTGATGATTTTGCTGCGGCCCGTGACCGATAACAGCAGTCTGCGCTGGCAATGCGCCCGATGGTCCGGCCATTGCGCCCGGAGGTCGGATTCTGGAGGTGAGCGGTACCACGGCGAGAGCACTGCCGAAGACCTGGCATACTCAGGGGTCGGAATAAGGCTCCGGTTCACCCCGTTGTACGGCTCGTGGGGACCCGGCGGCCCCTGAGAAAGGAACAAGACGGTGAGAAGCGGTATCCACCCCGACTACGTGGTCACCCAGGTGAACTGCGGCTGTGGCAACTCCTTCCAGACCCACAGCACCAAGAAGACCGGCCAGATCACGGTCGAGGTCTGCTCCAACTGCCACCCCTTCTACACGGGCAAGCAGAAGATCCTCGACACCGGCGGCCGCGTGGCGCGCTTCGAGGCCCGCTACGGCAAGCGCAACAAGTAGCCGACTTCACGGCGCCCATCCCGCTGGGGTGGGCGCCGTTGTCGTGTCGGCCTGAAGGTCTTACCGGGAAGAGGACGCCGTGGACACCGCCTCGCTGGACACCCTGCTCGTGGAGTACACCGAGCTGGAGGGTCGGCTGGCCGATCCCGCGGTGCACGCCGACCAGGCGATGGCACGCAAGCTGGGCCGTCGCTACGCCGAGCTGACCCCGGTCGTGCGCACCCTGCGCGAGCTGGACACGGCCCGCTCCGACCGGGAGGCCGCGCTGGAGCTGGCCAGTGAGGACGCGGCCTTCGCCGCCGAGGCCGCCGCGCTGGCCGAGACCATTCCGGCGCTGGAGCAGAAGCTGACCGAGTTGCTGCTGCCCAGGGACCCGCACGACGCCGCGGACGTGGTCATGGAGATCAAGTCCGGCGAGGGCGGCGAGGAGTCGGCGCTGTTCGCCGGGGACCTGCTGCGGATGTACCTGCGCTTCGCCGAGCGGCAGGGCTGGAAGACCGAGGTGCTCGACTCGGTGGAGTCCGACCTGGGCGGGTTCAAGGACGTCACCGTGGTGGTCAAGAGCAAGGGCGGCGCCGAGCTGGACGGGGTGTGGGCCCGGCTGAAGTACGAGGCTGGCGTGCACCGGGTGCAGCGGGTGCCGGTGACCGAGTCCCAGGGCCGCGTGCACACCTCCGCGGCCGGGGTGCTGGTCTACCCCGAGCAGGAGGACGTCGAGGTCGAGATCGACGAGAAGGACCTGCGGGTGGACGTCTTCCGCTCCTCCGGCCACGGCGGGCAGAGCGTGAACACCACCGACTCCGCGGTGCGCATCACCCACCTGCCCACCGGCATCGTGGTCTCCTGCCAGAACGAGCGCAGCCAGCTGCAGAACAAGGCCCGCGCGATGGCCGTGCTGCAGAACCGGCTGGTCGCGCTGGCCGAGGAGGAGGCCGCCCGCAAGGCCTCGGCCGACCGGCGCAGCCAGGTCCGCACGGTGGACCGCTCCGAGCGGGTGCGCACCTACAACTTCCCGGAGAACCGGATCTCCGACCACCGGGTCAACTACAAGGCCTACAACCTGGACCAGGTGCTCGACGGCGAGCTGACCGCACTGCTGGACGCGCTCTCGACCGCGGACAAGGCGGAACGCCTCGCCGCGGCCGGAGCGACTGCCTAGCGCCTACCCGTCAGGGCGTCCAGCGCACCGCGTGGTCCTGCCGCCACTGCGGGCTGTTGGTGCCGGTGACCTGGCCACGCTCGTTGATCGCCTTGGCGTGCCCAGGCAGCTGATCGCTCAGCTTGGGCAGCTCGGTGGCCACCCCCGCGGCGTCCCAGCGGACCGCGCGCCCACTGGAGGCGCCGACCGACACGCCCGAGTCGTTGATCGAGTAGGCGCCGCTGTGGTCGGCGCCGGGCAGGTTCGGCAGCACGGTGACCCGGCCGCGTTCCCAGCGCACCGCGCCGCCGCCACCACCGGGCAGGTCGTAGGAGCCGACGATCACCCCGTGCCGGTTGATCGCGTGCGCCGTGCTGCTGGCCCAGCCGGCCAGCTGGGGCAGCTTGTGCACGTTCCCGGCGGCGTCCCAGAACACCGCGTCGTCATCGGACTTGCCGACCACGACCGAGTTCTCCCCGACCGCGCCCGCGGAGCCGACCTCGCTCTCCTGGTGGCCGGGCAGCGGTGGCAGCACCTTGGGCGCCCGGCCAGAGGTCCAGCGCAGGGCCCTGGTCTGGAAGGTCTCCGGGTGATCGCCGTTGCCCGCGATCACGCCCTTGTTGCTGATCGATTTCGCGAAGGTCTTGGTGTAGACCGCCGGGCTGGGCAGCACGACCGGCGCGGCGCCGGGATGGGCCCAGCGGACCGCCTTGTCGCCGGAGGTGCCGACGATGACCCGGCTGTTGTTGATCGCCTCGGCGACCGCCCAGCCCGCCGCGGTGGGCTGCAGCTTGACCGTGACGCCGTCGTTGGGCCAGAAGACCCCCTGGACCTGGCCGGGCGTGCTGGAGGCCCCGACCACGCCGTCAGGGCCGATGTCGTTGGCCCAGGACAGGTGGTACCCGGGCAGCGCGCCCAGGTCGGTGATGACGGGCGCGGCCTGGGCGGGTGAACCACCCAGCAGCAGGGCCCCGGTGATCGTGATGAGCGCGAGTGAATTACGCACGTTCGATGTCCCCTCCCCGGAACGAATGAACTCGGTGCTGAAGCTAGTGAGCGGGCCTCCGGGGGGCTGACTGCTGATCGGCGCAACGCGTCGATCAATCGAGTGATACCGGGTAGTCGGTAACCTCGCGCGTTGTGAACCGACAGCCGTTGCGTCTCGCGGTCATGGACGCCGAGCGGATCCTGACCGAGGCCGGGGTGGCCAGCCCCAGGGTGGACGCCGAACTGCTCGCCGCGCACGTGCTCGGCGTGGAGCGGATGAGGCTGGGCCTCATCCCACTGGTGGACCCGCCGGTGATCGAGGCGTTCCACCGGCTGGTGCGGCGGCGGGCCAGCCGGGTGCCGTTGCAGCACCTGCTCGGCAAGGCCTGGCTGGGGCCGCTGGAGCTGGCGGTGGGGCCCGGCGTGTTCACCCCGCGGCCGGAGACCGAACTGCTGCTGGAGTGGGGCCTGAAGGCACTCGACGGCGTGCGACGACCCCTGGTGGTGGACCTGTGCACCGGTTCGGGCGCGCTGGCGCTGGCCGTGGCGCACCAGCGGCCGGACGCGCTGGTGCACGCGGTGGAACGCGATCCGGCCGCGCTGACCTGGGCCCGGCGCAACGCCGACGCCCAGGCCGACCGGGGCGACACCCCGGTCCGGCTGCACGCGGGCGATGTGGCCGATCCCGGGCTGCTGGCCGAGCTGGACGGGGCGGTGGACCTGGTGCTGTGCAACCCGCCGTACGTGCCGGAGGGCACCCCGGTGCCGCCGGAGGTGGCCGAGCACGACCCGCACGCGGCGGTCTTCGCCGAGGACGAGGGGCTGGCGGTGATCCGGCACGTGGTGCGCTGCGCGGCCCGGCTGCTCAAGCCCGGCGGCGCGCTGGTCGTGGAGCACGACGACACGCAGGGTGAGTCCGCGGTCGCGCTACTGGCCGCGCGCCGGGTGCTGGCCGGGGTCACCGGTCACCTGGACCTGACCGGTCGACCACGTTTTGTCACCGCACGACGGACACTTTGAGGCTGTATTCCGCCAAATGGACTAGCTTGACCCGCGCAAGTAGTCGTGATCGTCGTCACTTTTCGGCGTTTTTTGCAACTACATAGCCCGTTCGGGCAACTTGCTCTCCGAACGCACCACAGTCGGGAGCAAGCTGAATGAAGTCACTAACGCACGCTGGGTACATGGCCATGCGCCGGTTCGACGGCCTCGACGGACTGCGCGCCATCGCCGCGGTCATGGTCGTGGTCTTCCACTACGGCGGTCCGGACCGGCTCCAGGGCTGGATCGGTGTGCAGGTCTTCTTCGTGCTCTCCGGGTATCTGATCACCACGCTCATGCTGCGTGAGGAGGCCCGCACCGGCCGGGTCGCGCTCAAGGCGTTCTATCTGCGCCGGGTCTTCCGCATCCTGCCGGTCTACTTCGTGGTGCTGGCCTTCCTCGCCGCGGCCACCGCGATCCTGGGCATCTACCAGAGCAGCCACCTCGGCGAGGCGATGCCGCTGTACCTGAGCTTCTTCAACGAGTTCGCCGGCTCCAACCCGTTCGGCCAGTCCTGGTCGCTGGGCATCGAGCAGAAGTTCTACCTGGTCTGGCCGCTGGTGGCGTTCGCGTTCGGCGTGCTGCCGCTGCGCCGCCGCCTGGGCATCACCGGGCTGCTGATCGTCGGCGCGCTGGTGGCCACCCCGTTCACCTTCGGCCCGCACGCCTCCGGCTGGCCGGTGCACTACGTCTCGATCCTGCTCGGCTGCGTGCTGGCGATGCTGATGCACAACCCGCGCACCTACCGGCTGATCCAGCCGCTGACCCACCCGGCGGTCGGGGTGGGCATGGCCGTCGCGGTGATCGTGCTGCACAGCTTCCTCAAGCCGATCGGCGACGCGCTCAACCAGGTCGCCGGCGTGCCGGGGTTCATCTGGCTGATGGCCTTCTACCCGATCGCCGTCACCCTGCTGCTGCCCGCGGTGATCGCGCCCGGCCCGGTGGCCAAGGTGCTCTCGGTCCGCCCGATGGCCTACGTCGGCGAACGTTCGTATTCGCTCTACCTGGTGCAGTCCATCGCCGCGGCCCCGCTGCACTTCCTCTTCCCGAGCCTGGGCGGCTGGCCGCTCGCGCTCAGCGTGGTGGCCCTGGCCCTGGTACTGGCCAGCGTGCTCTACCGCACCGTCGAGGTGCCGATGATCAACGTCGGCCGCAAGGTGCTCAAGCCGCGCCAGCCGGTCAAGACGGACGTGGCCGCGGCGGCCGAGCCCGCCAAGGTGGAGGAGCCGCGTCAGGTGCTGACGCCGGTCTCGTAGGCTGCACGGTGTGAGCACCGTCTACGACTGCGGCCAGCCGGAGTCCCGGGTGGCCGGACTGGCCGCGGCGGCCGGCGCGTTGCGCGCCGGCCAGCTCGTGGTCCTGCCGACCGACACCCTCTACGGCATCGGCTGCGACGCCTTCGACGCCAACGCCGTGCAGGGTCTGCTGGACGCCAAGGGCCGGGGCCGGGACATGCCGGTCCCGGTGCTGGTCGGCAGCTGGTCCACCATCGACGGCCTGGTGCTCTCGGTGCCGCACCAGGCCCGCTCGCTGATCGAGGCGTTCTGGCCGGGTGGCCTGTCCATCGTGCTGCCGCACGCCTCCTCGCTGGCCTGGGACCTCGGCGACACCAGGGGCACGGTGATGCTGCGGATGCCGCTGCACCCGGTGGCCATCGAGCTGCTGCGCGAGGTCGGCCCGATGGCCGTCTCCAGCGCCAACCGGTCCGGGCACCCGCCAGCCACCACCGCCGCGCAGGCCAGGGACCAGCTCGGCGAGCTGGTGCCGATCTACCTCGACGGCGGCCCGTGCGAGCACGCGGTGCCCTCCACCATCGTCGACCTGACCGGCTCGGACCCGCTGGTGCTGCGCGAGGGCGCGGTCAAGCTGGCCGAGATCACCGAGGTGCTGGGCTTCGACGTCCAGCTCGCCCAGTGATCGTCGATCTCAGCCACCGGATCACCGACGGCTTGCTGACCTATCCGGGGATGGCCCCGCCGCGGATCAGCACCGAGGTCAGCTTCGCCGAGACCGCGGCCAGGATGGCTCCAGGCGTCAGCTTCGCCATCGGCCGGATCGAGCTGGTCGGCAACACCGGCACCTATCTCGACACCCCGGCGCACTTCTACCCGGACGGCTACGACCTGGCCGACCTGCCGCTGGAACGCGTGGTCGACGTGCCAGCGGTGGTGCTCGACGCCACCGGCGGCATCGGCCCAGACCTGCTCGACGGCGCTGGCGAGCTGCGTGGCTGTGCGGTGCTCATCCACACCGGCCACTCCCGGCACTGGGGGAGCGATGCCTACTTCACGGGGCACCCGTTCCTGACCGCCGACCTGGTCGCCACGCTCATCGCGGCCGAGCCCGCGCTGGTCGGCATCGACTCGCTCAACATCGACGACAACACCGATCCGGCCCGCCCGGCCCACCACGGCCTGCTCGGCGCCGGCATCCCGATCGTGGAGCACCTCACCGGCCTGGCCGCGCTGCCCGCCCGCGGCGCCCGGTTCACCGCGCTGCCCGCCCCGGTGGCCGGGATGGCCACCCTGCCGGTGCGCGCGGTGGCGGTCCTGCCGGACTGAGCGGACCCCGGCCGAAGCCGACCCGTAACCTCGGCGTTGTTGGGCATACCCGCCCTGACGTGGCACGATCCGCTGGTGACCAGCGGTTCCACCGACGCGCAGCGGCTGCGCGACCTCAGGCTGCTGCGCCGCGTCCGGGATCGGATCGACCGGGACTACGCGCAGCCACTGGACGTCGCGGCCCTGGCCCGCGGCGTGCACATGTCCGCAGGGCACCTCAGCCGGGAGTTCCGCCGGGCCTACGGCGAATCGCCGTACAGCTACCTGATGACCCGCCGGATCGAGCGCGCCATGACCCTGCTGCGCCGCGGCGACCTGAGCGTCACCGAGGTCTGCTTCGCGGTCGGCTGCTCCTCGCTCGGCACCTTCAGCACCCGCTTCACCGAGCTGGTCGGCATGCCACCCAGCGCCTACCGCCGCGAGGCCACCGGCGCCACCGCCGGCATCCCGTCCTGCGTGGCCAAGCAGGTCACCCGACCGGTCAGGAATCAAGAAGCGCGGCCGGTGAACCGCACCTAACGTGGCCGCCATGGACATCAGCATTCACGCGAGCTTCCTGCCCCAGGACGATCCGGAGGCCGCGATCGCCTTCTACCGGGACACCCTCGGCTTCGAGATCCGCAACGACGTCGGCTACGACGGCATGCGCTGGATCACCGTCGGCCCGCCCGGCCAGCCCGGCACCTCCATCGTGCTGCACCCGCCCGGCGCCGACCCCGGCATCACCGAGGAGGAGCGCCGCACCATCACCGAGATGATGGCCAAGGGCACCTACGGCGGCATCGTGTTGTCCACCAAGGACATCGACGGCCTCTTCGAGCGGCTGCAGGCCGGTGACGCGGACGTCATCCAGGAGCCGACCGACCAGCCCTACGGCGTGCGTGACGCCGCCCTGCGCGACCCCGCGGGGAACATGATCCGCATCCAGCAAGCCCGCTGAACCGCCGGTGACCGATGGAGACACGATGAGCAAGGCCAAGAGGACCAGTGCGCCAGAGCCGCACGAGGCGGACAGCCACGACCTGATCCGGGTGCACGGCGCGCGGGAGAACAACCTCAAGGACGTCAGCGTCGAGATCCCCAAACGCAGGCTGACGGTGTTCACCGGTGTCTCCGGCTCGGGCAAGTCCTCGCTGGTGTTCAGCACCATCGCGGCCGAGTCGCAGCGGATGATCAACGAGACCTACAGCGCCTTCGTGCAGGGCTTCATGCCCACGCTGGCCAGGCCGGAGGTCGACGTGCTGGACGGGCTGACCACCGCGATCATCGTGGACCAGCAGCGGATGGGCTCGGACCCGCGCTCCACCGTCGGCACCGCCACCGACGCCAACGCCATGCTGCGCATCCTGTTCAGCAGGCTGGGCAAACCGCACATCGGCTCACCGCAGGCCTTCTCCTTCAACGTGGCCTCGATCAGCGGCGCGGGCGCGGTCACCATCGAACGCGGCGGCCAGACCGTGAAGGAACGGCGCAGCTTCAGCGTCACCGGCGGCATGTGCCCGCGCTGCGAGGGCCGGGGCAAGGTCAACGACATCGACCTGACCCAGCTCTACGACGACTCCAAGTCGCTGGCCGAGGGCGCCTTCACCATCCCGGGCTGGAAGTCCGACAGCCACTGGACGGTGCGGATCTACGCCGAGTCCGGCTTCGTCGACCCGGACAAGCCGATCCGCAAGTACACCAAGCGGGAGATGCAGGACTTCCTGTACAAGGAAGCCACCAAGATCAAGATCGACGGGGGCAACTTCACCTACGAGGGCCTGATCCCCAAGATCCAGAAGTCCTTCCTGTCCAAGGACAAGGAGGCGATGCAGCCGCACATCAGGGCGTTCGTGGAACGGGCGGTCACCTTCACCGTCTGTCCGGAGTGCGAGGGCACCCGGCTCAGCGAGGGCGCCAGGTCCTCCAAGATCAAGAAGATCAACATCGCCCAGGCGTGCGCGATGCAGATCAGCGATCTGGCCGACTGGGTGCGCGGGCTGTCCGAGCCCTCGGTGGCCCCGCTGCTCGGCGCGCTGCGGCACACCCTGGACTCCTTCGTGGAGATCGGGCTGGGCTACCTCTCGCTGGACCGGCCCTCGGGCACGCTCTCCGGCGGCGAGGCGCAGCGGGTCAAGATGATCCGGCACCTCGGCTCCTCGCTCACCGATGTCACCTACGTCTTCGACGAGCCCACCATCGGCCTGCACCCGCACGACATCGCGCGGATGAACACCCTGCTGCTGCGGCTGCGCAACAAGGGCAACACGGTGCTGGTGGTCGAGCACAAGCCGGAGACCATCGTGATCGCCGACCACGTGGTCGACCTCGGCCCCGGCGCGGGCACCGCGGGCGGCACGGTGTGCTTCGAGGGCACCGTGGACGGGCTGCGGGCCAGCGGCACGGTCACCGGCCGCCACTTCGACGACCGGGCCGCGCTGAAGTCCTCGGTGCGCACACCCACCGGCAAGCTGGAGATCCGCGGCGCGACAAAGCACAACCTGCGCAAGGTCGACGTGGACATCCCGCTCGGCGTGCTGGTGGTGATCACCGGTGTCGCGGGCTCCGGCAAGAGTTCACTGGTGCACGGCTCGATGCCGACCGAGGAGGGCGTGGTCTCGGTGGACCAGAGCCCGATCCGCGGCTCCCGGCGCAGCAACCCGGCCACCTACACCGGACTGCTGGAACCGATCCGCAAGGCCTTCGCCAAGGCCAACGGCGTGAAACCGGCCCTGTTCAGCGCCAACTCCGAGGGCGCCTGCCCCAACTGCAACGGCGCGGGCGTGGTCTACACCGACCTGGGGATCATGGCCAGCATGGCCACCACCTGCGAGGAGTGCGAGGGCAAGCGATTCCAGGCCGCGGTGCTGGACTACCACCTTGGCGGCAAGAACATCAGCGAGGTACTGGCCATGTCGGTCACCCAGGCCACCGAGTTCTTCAGCACGGGTGAGGCGGCCACCCCGGCCGCGCACGCGATCCTGGACCGGCTGGCCGACGTCGGCCTGGGCTACCTCAGCCTCGGCCAGCCGCTGACCTCGCTCTCCGGCGGCGAGCGGCAACGGCTGAAACTGGCCACCCACATGGGCGACAAGGGCGGCGTCGGTTCGCCGGCTGCGCCGACTCCAACACACTCAATCGGCTCGGGAACACGAGCAAGCTCGCGTTCCTCTCGCCTCAATCGCGTGTTCATCCTGGACGAGCCCACCACCGGCCTGCACCTGGCCGACGTCGAACACCTGCTCGGCCTGCTGGACCGGCTGGTCGAGGCGGGCAAGTCGGTGATCGTGGTGGAACACCACCAGGCGGTGATGGCGCACGCGGACTGGATCATCGACCTGGGCCCCGGCGCAGGGCACGACGGCGGTCAGATCGTCTTCGAGGGCACCCCGGCCGACCTGGTGGCCGCCAGGACGACCCTCACCGGCGAACACCTGGCGGCCTACGTCGGCGGCTAGCCGTCCGCCCGGGAGGTGCCGAACAGCTCGTCCAGCGTGACCGGTCGCAACCCACGCTGGTTGATCAGCGCCTGGATCCGGTCGAACTCGTGGATCGCGGTCGGGAAGTTGGCGTGCGCCAGGATGATCGAGCCTGGCCGCAGCCACTTCTCGACCTCCGCGTAGAGCACGTCCGGCGCCAGCTTCCCGGAGTCCCCGAACGACCCGTTCCACAGCACCATCCGGGTGTAGCCGTGCTTGGCCGCGATCCGGTCCACCCGCGCGTCCCGGTTGCCGAAGGGCGGCCGCAGCCAGGGCCGCGCGGTCACCCCGAAGGTCTTCTGGATCCACGCCTCGTTGCGCTCGATCTCCTTGCCGATCTCCTCATCGGAGAGTTTCAGCAGGTTGGGATGGCTGTAGGTGTGGTTGCAGAGCTGGATGACCCCGGCCGCCTCCAGCTTGCGGATCCGCTCGGCGAAGGGCTCCCAGTTGGCGTGGTACTGCCCGTTGGGACAGAAGGTCAGGTGCAGCCCCTTCTCCGCCAGCGCCACGTACCCGCCAACGCACTCCTTGCAGGTCCCGTCGTCGATGGTGAGCGCGAACCGGTTCCCGGCCTCGGCGGGCCCCTTGCGGACGACCTGGGGGTCGCCGGGCCTGGGCGGCGGGATCGGCGGCAGCGGGCGACCGGCCGGATCGGGGGCGTCCGAGGTCGCCGACGGGGGTGGTTGTTCCACCCGATCCGGAGAACCACAGGCGACCAACGCGGCAGCGGCGATACCCAGAGCGACCAAAGTCATCCATCGTGCGTCCCTCACATGGGTTCAGACGCGCGCCGGGATGATCGGTTGTTAGCCGGAACGTGTTCCCCGCCACGTCCGGCTGAGCTGATCGGTCATCAGGGCCGAACCCGGGCACCCCCGCCCAGCTGCCCCGCCCAGCCCCCGAACCCACGCCACCCATCCCGCCCGTGCAACCCCACCCACCCTTCGGGCGTCCCCTCTTCAGACGCCAACCACGCCTGCCCCTACGCTTGGCCTCGCTCCGGCCGCCGCATCTCAGGCGAGTAACGTTGGAGCACAGCCAGCCACCCTGCACACCCCCGTCGCACGGCTGGGAAGATCATCTCCCCGAAGGTCCTCCCCATCCGCGCCCCCGATCCGCGAGGTTTGTCTCCGAAGTGGGCCCGATGCCTGCCATCGCAGCCGGACTCCCCATCCGGGAGTACCTGCTCGTCTGCCTGGTCACCGCCGCGGTGACCTTCCTGCTCACCGGGCTCGTCCGGCTGCTGGCCCGCAAGGTCGGCGCGGTGGCCTACCCGAGGCAACGCGACGTGCACGCCAAACCCATGCCCCGGATGGGCGGGGTGGCGATGTACGGCGGGGTGCTCGCCGGGATGGTGCTCGCCTTCCACCTGCCGGCGCTGCGCCGGGCCTTCGACTACTCCTCCGACATCGTCGCGGTGGTGGTCGCCGGCGGGGTGATCGTCCTGGTCGGCGCGCTGGACGACCGGTTCGAGCTGGACTCGCTGACCAAACTGGCCGGCCAGATCACCGCCTCCGGCCTGCTGGTGCTCTTCGGCGTCTCCTGGTTCTACTTCTGGGTGCCGTGGGAGGCCAACGGCGGCGGGGTGCTCTCGCTCGGCCCGGACCAGGGCGCGCTGCTGACCGTGTTCCTGTCCGTGACCATGATCAACGCGATGAACTTCGTCGACGGCCTGGACGGCCTGGCCGCCGGGATCGGCCTGATCGCGGCCGCGGCCACCTGCGCCTTCTCCATCGGACTGCTGGTCGAGCGCAACGGCGACGTGCAGGTCTACTCGCCGGCGCTGATCGGCGCCGTGCTGGCCGGTGCCTGCATGGGCTTCCTGCCGCACAACTTCAACCCGTCCCGGATCTTCATGGGCGACTCCGGCTCCATGCTGATCGGCCTGATGCTGGCCGCGGCCAGCACCACCGCCTCCGGCAAGATGGACTACAGCGCCTACAAGGCCTCCGACCTGATCGCGATGCTGTCCCCGCTGGTCGTGGTGGCCGCGGTGCTCTTCGTCCCACTGCTGGACCTGGTGATGGCCGTGATCCGCCGGACCAGGGCAGGCCGCAGCCCGTTCTCCGCGGACAAGATGCACCTGCACCACCGCCTGCTGGAGATCGGTCACTCCCACCGCCGCGCGGTGCTGTTGATCTACTTGTGGGCCGCCGTACTGGCCTTCGGCGCGGTCTCGCTGAGCCTGTTCGAGATCACCACGGTGGTCTGGGGGGTGGGCATCGGGCTGCTGCTCGCACTGCTTGCCTCGGCCGTCCCCCGGCTGCGGGACACCCGTCGCGCGCGGTGATCGACTGCTGGCTTGATTCATTCGGAAGAGTGCTCAGTCTGGCCGCGGAAATCACTGTCCGACACCCCGGTTTCCGTTATTCCGCGTCCGAGGACGGGGTGTGAGCCGCCTATTGCGCGGATCCGGCCGACCGCCGGGCGGTGCCGTCCCCCGGCGGACGTCCGCCGGGCCGGCCCGGCCGGGACCCGTGGTCTGACCGGCTTGTCTGGCGCGGGCCGCCGGACAACCCGGCGGGGAATTCACCGATGAATTCCATTGGGTGATTTTTCCAGGACCCTCGGGGAAATGCGCGACGGCCTTTTGTGGCAAGGCTCGGTGGGGTCAAATGTCCGGTACGCCGGAAATTGCGGAGAAATTCGTCCGGAAGCCGCGCGCGGACCGTCCGCGGGGGCCAGTCAAGATCGTCTAGATACGCCTGTTCCGGCCCTGGGTCAACCCCCCTGTTAGGGCGGCTTAACGTAGCTGACACACTGGTGCCCGTGAGCGAAGAGGTCCAGGTCAACTGGGTGGAACCGAAGACGAGGCCGACGATCCTCGTCGTCGGGGGCCTTGCCGTGGCGGTCGCCGTGGTGGGCTGGTTCGTGGTCGGTCCGCTGGGCGCGCTGTCCTCGCTGACCGGCGCCTTGATCACGGTCCTGTTCTTCTTCACCGGCGCCTGGGTGGTCTCCCGGGTCGCCCGGCACATGCCCGAGATGGTCCTCGCGGTCGGTCTCGCCTCTTACATCTTCCGGCTGCTCGCGGTGCTCGGGACGCTGTTCCTGCTGCGTGCGGTCGGTCTGACACCCACGTGGATCGCTGTTGGCGTGGTTGCCGCCGTACTCGGCTGGGTCGTCTCGATGACGGTCACCGTGGTGCGGATGCGACCGGGTCTCGGCGGCGTTCGACCTGGCTCCGGTAAGTAATGAACAACACGGAAAACCCCCGTCCGGGCGGCACGCAATCGCCTGATATGGTGCCTTCGACCGATGAGGGAAGATCAGCCTCCTCGGATCAAGCAGGAGTCGGCCAGGCTTGGTCGGTGCTCTCTGTCCTGTTCGCCGGCCTCATCATCTGGGGCGGCATCGGGATGGGGCTCGACAAGCTGCTGGACACCCGGTTCCTCACCCCGATCGGAGCGCTAATCGGCTTCGGCGGATCGATCTACCTGATCATCGTGAAGTACGGCCGCCCGGGCGACCTTACTGGTTCCCCCAAGGCTGACGTGCCGCCTAGTAGGACCGACGACACGGAGGACAAAGGGTGAGCCAGATGCTGCTGGCCGCGACCGGCGAGGGCGACGGCTTCAAGCCGCCGACCGTCGAACACACCTTCTTCTTCGACAAGGTGGGCGACGGGACGATCATCGCCTCGGTCAAGGCGATGACTCTGCTGGGCCTCGGGGCGGTCATCGTCATCGCCCTCATGCTCTGGACCTCGCGCAACGCGAAGGTCATCCCCAGCAAGCTGCAGTTCCTCGGTGAGAGCATCTACGGCTTCGTCCGGAACTCGATCGCCGTGGACATGATGGGCAAGCGGGACGGGCTGCGTTACGCGCCCTTCCTGGCCTCGCTGTTCATCTTCATCCTGGTGCTGAACCTCTTCGGCATCGTGCCGCTGGCGCAGTACCCGGTGACCAGCCACCTGGCCATTCCCGCGGTGCTGTCCATCCTCGTCTACATCATCTACAACGTGGTGGGCATCAAGAAGCACGGCTTCCTCGGCTACTTCAAGCTGATGACCATCCCGCCCGGTGTGCCGGTCGCGGTGCTGCCGCTGGTCGCGCTGATCGAGTTCGCCTCGAACTTCCTGATCCGGCCGTTCACCCTGGCCGTCCGGTTGTTCGCGAACGCCTTCGCCGGCCACCTGATCCT
This sequence comes from Crossiella cryophila, assembly GCF_014204915.1. NCBI lineage: Bacteria > Bacillati > Actinomycetota > Actinomycetes > Pseudonocardiales > Pseudonocardiaceae > Crossiella > Crossiella cryophila. Next base: position 9,855,925 of record NZ_JACHMH010000001.1, on the reverse strand, counting down.
GACGATCTTCGGCACCGCCACTCTGTACATGATCAGCTCGGGCAGCCTGGTCACCGTGGTCGCCCCGCTGTCCGCGGGCATGTTGATCATCATGACCTTCTTCGAGCTGCTGGTGGCCGCTCTGCAGGCGTACGTGTTCACCGTACTGGCCGCCTTCTACATCCAGAGTGCTCTCGCCGACGAGCACTGAGTCGCCCAGCAAGGATCTTCCGCACCCAGTGCGGCAAGTAAAGAACCGAAAGGACACCGATCCAGATGATCGACGTCGTTGCCAACCTGGCCGAGGTCACCGGCAATATCAACACCATCGGTTACGGCCTTGGCGCGATCGGCCCGGGCATCGGCGTGGGCCTCGTGTTCGCCGCCTACCTGCAGGCCAACGCCCGCCAGCCCGAGGTCGCCGGCCTCAACCGCACCTGGCTGATCCTGGGTATGGCCCTCGTCGAGGCACTGGCCCTGCTGGGCTTCGTGCTCGCGTTCGCGGCCTGACCTCGTCCCACTGACGGCTAGGAGTCGCGATGAGTGAGGTATCGGCAGCCGTCGTGCTGGCCGCGGGGGACACCGTCTTCCCGCTTGGCCTGCCCATCGGCGAGATCATCCTCGGCCTGATCGCCTTCGGTGTTGTCTTCTTCGTGCTGAAGAAGTACGCCTTCCCGCAGTTCGAGAAGGCGTACGAAGCTCGCACCGAGGCGATCGAGGGCGGTATCGCCAGGGCCGAGCAGGCCCAGGCGCAGGCGCAGGAAGCGCTTCAGCAGTACAAGGCGCAGCTCGCTGACGCGCGGGCCGAGGCGGCTCGCATCCGGGACGACGCGCGGGCCGAGGGCCAGCAGATCGTCATCGAGCTGCGGGAGCAGGCACAGGCCGAGTCCGAGCGCATCGTGGCTCAGGGCCAGGCCGCGCTGGCCGCGCAGCGGGCGCAGATCGTCGCGGAACTTCGCGGCGACCTGGGTCGGATCGCGGTCGACCTGGCCGGTCGTGTGGTGGGCGAGTCCCTTGAGGACGAGGCCCGCAGGCGCGGCACCGTCGACCGCTTCCTCGACGAGCTGGACGCCACGTCGGCGCCGGCCGGGAAGTGAGCGGAACGATGACTGCGACGCAGCACGCCGCGAGCCGAGAGGCCTTCGCCGCCGCGGAAACGCGGTTGTCCCAGGTCACCTCCGACGCCAGCGGCGACACGCTGGGCACGCTCGCCGACGAGCTGTTCGCCGTCGTCAGCCTGCTCGGCAAGGAGCCCGCGCTGCGGCGGACGGTGGCCGATCCGGCCACCGACCCGGCAGCCAGGGAGCAGCTGGCCCGCCAGCTGCTCGGCGGCAAGGTGGCCGCGGAGACCATGAACGTGCTCTCCGCGGTGGTCACCGCGCGCTGGTCCAGCCCGCGTGAGCTGGTGGACGGCATCGAGACGCTCGGCCGCACCGCCCTGCTCACGCAGGCCGAGCGGGCCGAGCGGCTGGACGCGGTCGAGGACGAGCTGTTCCGGCTCGGCCGCATCGTGGCCGCGGACGGTCAGCTCGACCGGCTGCTCTCCGATGCGACCGGCGATGTGCAGGGCAAGCGCGCGCTGCTGCGCGGGCTGCTCGGCAGCAAGGTCGAGAAGGTCACCCTCGCACTGGTCGAGCAGCTCGCCACGAGCCTGCGCGGCCGTGGCGTGGTGACCGGCCTTGAGGAGCTGGCCGACGCGGCAGCCAAGCGCCGGGAGCGCTCGGTCGCCCACGTCCGCACCGCCTTCGAGCTGACCGAGGCGCAGCAGGATCGGCTCACCGCCACCCTGACGCGCATCTACTCGCGGCCGATCGCGTTGCACGTCGAGCTGGACCCGTCGGTGTCCGGTGGTCTGGTGATCAAGGTCGGTGACGAGGTCATCGACGGAAGCGCGGCAGGCCGCCTGGAGGCGCTGCGCCGAACCCTGGCCGGCTGACGCCAGGGCAGGGGGGTCCGGGACCCGGATCCCCCACGACGAAGCACCCCCCTTCTTTGAAGATCGAAGCGAGAGCAGGAACGACAATGGCGGAGCTGACGATCTCGTCGGACGAGATCCGCAGTGCGATCGAGAACTACGTCTCCAGCTACTCCCCGGAGGTCAGCCGGGAAGAGGTCGGGGTCGTCGCCACCACCGGTGACGGCATCGCCACTGTCGAGGGCCTGCCCTCGGCGATGACCAACGAGCTGCTGGAGTTCTCCGGCGGTGTGCTTGGCGTCGCGCTGAACATGGACGTCCGCGAGATCGGTGCGGCCATCCTCGGCAACTACGAGGGTCTGGAAGAGGGCCAGGAGGTCAAGCGGACCGGCCAGGTGCTCTCCGTGCCGGTCGGCGACGGCTTCCTCGGCCGCGTGGTGAACCCGCTGGGTGACCCCATCGACGGCCTCGGCGAGATCGTCTCGGAGACCCGGCGCGCGCTGGAACTCCAGGCGGCCACCGTGGTGCAGCGGCAGAGCGTGAAGGAACCGCTCCAGACCGGCATCAAGGCGATCGACTCGCAGACCCCGATCGGCCGTGGCCAGCGCCAGCTGATCATCGGTGACCGCAAGACCGGCAAGACCGCGGTCTGCGTGGACACCATCCTGAACCAGAAGGCCAACTGGGAGACCGGCGACCCGAAGCAGCAGGTCCGCTGCATCTACGTCGCGATCGGCCAGAAGGGCTCCACCATCGCCGCGGTGAAGAAGGCGCTGGAGGACCGCGGTGCGATGGAGTACACCACCATCGTCGCGGCCCCCGCCTCCGACGCGGCAGGCTTCAAGTGGCTGGCGCCGTACACCGGCTCGGCCATCGGTCAGCACTGGATGTACCAGGGCAAGCACGTCCTGATCGTCTTCGACGACCTGACCAAGCAGGCCGAGGCCTACCGCGCCATCTCGCTGCTGCTGCGCCGCCCGCCGGGCCGCGAGGCGTACCCGGGTGACGTCTTCTACCTGCACTCCCGTCTGCTGGAGCGCTGCGCGAAGCTCTCCGACGAGCTGGGCGCGGGTTCGATGACCGGTCTGCCGATCATCGAGACCAAGGCCAACGACGTGTCGGCCTACATCCCGACCAACGTCATCTCCATCACCGACGGCCAGTGCTTCCTGGAGTCGGACCTGTTCAACCAGGGTGTCCGCCCCGCGGTCAACACCGGTATCTCGGTCTCCCGGGTCGGTGGCTCCGCGCAGGTGAAGGCGATGCGCAAGGTCGCGGGTTCGCTCCGGCTGGAGCTGTCCCAGTACCGCGAGCTGGAGGCCTTCGCGGCCTTCGCCTCCGACCTGGACGCGGTCTCCAAGGCCCAGCTGGCCCGTGGTTCGCGGCTGGTGGAGCTGCTCAAGCAGTCCCAGTACAGCCCGTTCCCGGTCGAGGAGCAGGTCGTCTCGATCTTCGCCGGTAGCCGCGGCCACCTCGACTCGGTGCCGGTGGGCGATGTCCGCCGCTTCGAGTCCGAGCTGCTGGACTCGATCCGCCGCAACCACAAGGGCATCCTGGACGAGATCCGCGACACCAAGGACTTCTCCAAGGAGAACGAGGAGCGCCTGGTCGAGGCGATCACCAAGTTCAAGCAGGAGTTCACCGCCTCCGACGGCTCCAGGGTCGTCAACGAGGCGGCGGCTGGTGCGATCGACGCCGACAAGCTGGGCGCCGAGTCGGTCAAGGTGAACCGTCCCGACCCCGCGAAGAAGTGACGTGACCCATGGCTGCTGAACTTCGTGTCCTCAAGCAGAGGATCAGGGCGACCCAGTCGACCAAGAAGATCACGCGTGCGATGGAGCTGATCGCCACCTCCCGCATCGGCAAGGCGAAGGCGAAGGTGGCGGAGTCCCGCCCCTACGCCGAGGAGATCACCACCGTCCTCACCGCCCTCGCCGACGCGACCACCCTGGACCACCCGTTGCTGGTGGAGCGGCCGCAGCCCAAGCGGGCAGCGGTGCTCGTGGTCACCAGTGACAAGGGCATGTGCGGCGGCTTCAACTCCTCGGTCATCAAGGCCGCGGAGGAGCTCCAGACCCTGCTCAAGCAGCAGGGCAAGGAGCCGGTGCTGTACGTGATCGGTCGCAAGGGTCAGGCGTTCTACCGGTTCCGCCAGCGCGCGGTCGCCAACTCGTGGGTCGGATTCACCGAATCCCCCGTCTACCGCAACGCGGTCGAGATCGGCGACGAGCTGGTGCCCGCCTTCCTGGCAGGCGCCGACGACACCGTGGACGGCCCCGGCCCCGACGGTGAGCGTGGCTTCGACGAACTGCACGTGGTCTACACCGAGTTCCGCTCGATGCTCTCCCAGACGCCGATCGCCAAGCGGGTCGCCCCGCTGGAGGTCGAGTTCACGGAGAAGTCCGAGACGCCGAGCGCGGTCTACGACTTCGAGCCGGACGCCGAGACGCTGCTCGACGCACTGCTCCCCAAGTACATCAAGACCCGGTTGTTCGCGGCTCTGCTGGAGTCCGCGGCCTCGGAGTCGGCGGCCCGCCAGCGGGCCATGAAGGCGGCCACGGACAACGCCACCGAGCTGATCCGTGTCCTCACCCGTGAGGCCAACCAGGCCCGCCAGGCCCAGATCACCCAGGAGATCAGCGAGATCGTCGGCGGCGTCGACGCTCTGGCTGGCGCCGCAGGAAGTGATGAGTGAGATGACGACTGCTACCGCTGCCGGCACCGGCCGGATCGTCCGGGTCAACGGCCCGGTCGTGGACGTTGAGTTCCCGCGGGACTCGGTGCCCGAGCTGTTCAACGCCCTGAAGGTGGAGATCACCTACGAGGCGATGGCCAAGACGCTGACCCTGGAGGTCGCCAAGCACCTCGGCGACAACCTGGTCCGCACGATCTCCATGCAGCCGCCGGACGGTCTGGTCCGCGGCGCGACGGTGACCGACACCGGCAAGCCGATCTCGGTGCCCGTCGGTGACGCGGTCAAGGGTCACGTGTTCAACGCGCTCGGCGAGTGCATGGACACCCCCGGCTACGCCAAGGACGTCGAGCACTGGGGCATTCACCGCAAGCCCCCGGCCTTCGACCAGCTCGAGCCGCGCACCGAGGTGCTGGAGACCGGCCTCAAGGTCGTCGACCTGCTGACCCCGTACGTCAAGGGCGGCAAGATCGGCCTGTTCGGCGGTGCCGGCGTCGGCAAGACGGTGCTCATCCAGGAGATGATCACCCGTATCGCCCGGAACTTCGGTGGCACCTCGGTGTTCGCCGGTGTTGGTGAGCGCACCCGTGAGGGCAACGACCTCATCGCCGAGCTGACCGAGTCCAACGTGCTCAAGGACACCGCGCTCGTCTTCGGTCAGATGGACGAGCCGCCGGGCACCCGGCTCCGGGTCGCGCTGTCCGCGCTGACCATGGCGGAGTACTTCCGCGATGTGCAGAACCAGGACGTGCTGCTGTTCATCGACAACATCTTCCGGTTCACCCAGGCGGGTTCCGAGGTCTCCACGCTGCTGGGCCGCATGCCCTCGGCCGTGGGTTACCAGCCCACCCTGGCCGATGAGATGGGCGAGCTGCAGGAGCGCATCACCTCCACCCGGGGTCGCTCGATCACCTCGATGCAGGCGATCTACGTGCCCGCCGACGACTACACCGACCCGGCGCCGGCCACCACCTTCGCCCACCTGGACGCCACCACCGAGCTTTCTCGTGCGGTGTTCTCCAAGGGCATCTTCCCGGCGGTGGACCCGCTGGCCTCCAGCTCGACGATCCTGCACCCCGCGATCGTCGGCGACGAGCACTACCGCGTCGCCCAGGAGGTCATCCGGATCCTGCAGAAGTACAAGGACCTGCAGGACATCATCGCCATCCTCGGCATGGACGAACTGTCCGAAGAGGACAAGGTGCTGGTGAACCGGGCCCGCCGGATCGAGCGGTTCCTGTCCCAGAACATGTACGCGGCCGAGCAGTTCACCGGCCAGGCCGGTTCGACCGTGCCGGTCAAGGAGACCGTCGAGGCCTTCGACAAGCTGGCCAAGGGCGACTTCGACCACATGCCGGAGCAGGCCTTCTACATGTGCGGTGGCCTTGAGGACCTCGAGGCGAACTACCAGAAGCTCAAGGGCTGACCGGTAGCACCCTGAACACCACGAAGACCGGGCTTCCCCCCAAGGAGGCCCGGTCTTCGCGTTTCCCCGACTAGCCGAGCCGGAACTCGGCGGTCTTCCCGTTGCCGACCGCGCGCACCTCGGTGGCGGTGGCCGGCAGCAGCGCGGCGTCCTGGCCCGCCTCCTGCCAGTCCGCCGACGGCCCGGTGCGCCAGCTCAGCCGCACGTCCTGCCCCGCGACCACCCAGCCGTCCTGACCGGGCAGCCGGACCCGCACCGGCAGCGCGGAGGGCTCACCGGGGCCGCCGTAGATCACCTGCTCGGTCTTGTTCCGCGCGCCCGTCATCAGCACGCCGTAGAGCCGGGTCGGGCCGCCCTCGTCGACCTCGCTGAGGTAGAGCGAGCGGTCGCCGGGCAGTCCGGCCAGCAGTTCCCAGGCATTCCGCTTCTTCGGCAGGAACCTGTCCAGGTAGTCGGTGTGCATCAGCGAGACCACACCCGCCGTGCTGATCTCATCCGGTGGCCGGAGGGTGGGCGCCGCGATGAACCTGCGCGGCCGGGCCCCGTCCGGACGGATGCCGGTGCCGGTGCCTGGAACCACCTCGTCCTCCCGGCCGGCGGATCCGAGCAGACCGGCCAGCTCGCGGGGATGCGCCGAGGCGAGCCGGGGACGCAGCGAGACGAGCTGGTCCGCCTGCCCCACGGTGGTGACCACCGCGGCGCCAGGGTGCAGTTCCGGCGGAACCTGGGCCAGTGCGACCCCGTCGACAAGGTCCAGTCGCTGGAAGTCCCGGCTCACCTTGCCGTCCGCCGCCACCCGGAGGCCCGGCGACCAGCGCACCTCGTTCTGCTGGGCCAGGGCGAGCAGGGTCCGGTCCCCCTGACCGAACAGGAACGCGCCCGACGGCGCGCCAGCCTTGGCAGGCAGGTCCACCGCGAGCAGTCGCAGCGCCGTCTCGCCAGGCGCCCGGCCGACCAGCACGGGCATGGTGGTCTCCCCGCTGCTCCGGCCGACCCGTTGCAGCAGCACCACGGCCGGTCCGGCCGCGGTCTCGCCCGCCCAGTAGACGTGCGGCTGGCCGTGCAGGATCAGCACCGGCCCGGTCTGCGGCAGGCTGCGGGCCCAGTCCCTGGCGAAGACGGCCAGCGCCTCCTTGCGCAGCGGGTCGTCCCCGGCCCTCGGGCCCAGCGCGTTCTGGCCGAAGCGGGCGTCGGCGGTGAGCTGCTCAGGGCGGAACTGGTTCAGGAAGGTCCACGCCAGACCGCCGAAGCCGATGGCCCCCACCATGCTCAGCGCGGTGGCCAGCACCAGCAGTCTGCGCCGTTTGCGCCGACGCCCGCCGAGGACCACCCGCTCGGTGAACCCGGGCAGGGTGTCCACAGTGGACGCCACTTTGGTGAGTGCTTCCTTCAGCTCGTCGGTGCGCATCGGCTACCCCGGTCTTGATCGGCGGTGGTGTCGGCCCCCACGGGGTCGAGCAGGTCTCGGAGTCGGGCGAGACCGCGGGAGGTCTGGCTCTTGATGGTGCCGACGCCGCAGCCGAGCGCGTGCGCGGCCTGGGCCTCGGTCAGATCGTCGAAATAGCGCAGCACCACCGCGGCCCGCATCTTCTGCGGCAGCTCGGCCAGTGCCCGCAGCAGCGCGTCGCGGTCGGCCACCCGCTCCTCGTGACCCGGCTCACTCGGCGGGATCACCTCCTCCAGCGGCGCCTCCCTGACCCGGCGGGAGCGGTGCCGCCAGCGGTTGGCCGCCGCGTTGGCCAGTGCGGCGCGCACGTAGGCCTCCGGTGCGGAGTCGATCTTGCGCCACTTCCCGTAGGTGCGTTCGAGCACGTCCTGCAACAGGTCCTCGGCCGCTCCCCGGTCACCGGCGCACAACAGGTACGCCGTTCTCAGCAAGGCGGTCGAACGGGTTTCGACGAACACGTCGAAGCCCTCCTCGGCCTGCCCCATGAGCCCCCCTCCCCAGTTCTTTCGTCTCCTCAGTACTTCTGACACCGGCCCGCCCCACCAAGTTGCGAGGGCACCGACTAAACTGGCCTCCAACGAGCACGCGAAGGAGATGCCCGTGGCTGAGATGTCCGTCCAGTTGGTCGCTGTCGAGCGCCGCCTGTGGTCCGGGACCGCGAAAATGGTGGTCGCGCAGACGACCGAGGGCGAGATCGGCATCCTGCCCAGCCACGAGCCGGTGCTGGGTCAGTTGGTCGAGGGTGGTGTGGTGCGAGTCACCACCACCGATGGTGAAGTCGTCACCGCCGCCGTTCACGGTGGTTTCCTTTCCGTCACCGGTGACACGGTGAGCATTCTGGCCGAGAGCGCCGAGCTGGGTCACGAGATTGACGTGGATCAGGCCCGCGAGGACCTCGGCCACTCCGATGAGCAGGCGAGGGCACGGGCAGCGACCCGCCTCAAGGCCGCCGGCCAGCCGGTCTGACGCGCGAACGGACGGGTGGACGCAGCCGTGGACATCGCCGAAATCATCGGACTGGTCCTGGCTGCGGTGGCCATCGCCATCGCGTTGCTCGCCTGGCGGCGACTGCGGTTGCTGCGCCAGGGCGGCATCGACGTGGCCCTGCGCGACCAGCTGGGTGAGAAAGAACGTGGCTGGCACCTGGGCATCGGCAAGTACCGCGGCGACGAGTTCACCTGGTACCGGGTGCTCAGCCTGCGGTCGGGTCCGGACAAGGTGATCAGCCGGGCCGGACTGGAGATCGACACCCGGCGCGAGCCGACCGGGTCGGAGACCTACGTGGTCCCGGCCGGGTCCACCGTGCTGCGCTGCCGGGGCGAGGACCTCGAGCTGGAGCTGGCCATGCCAGCCGACGCGCTCACCGGTTTCCTGTCCTGGCTGGAGTCCGCGCCACCGGGAAGATCCATTCCCTGGGCGTCCTGAAGACGTGATCCGTGGCCCGTCGGCGAACCTGCCGGCGGGCCACGGTCGTCTCAGCCGTTCTTGCCCGGCTCCCACAGCACGTCGCCGTCCGGGTTGGCCACCCTGGCCAGGATGAACAGCAGGTCGGAGAGCCGGTTCAGGTACTTGGCGGCCAGCTTGTTGGTGCGCTCCGCGTCGACCTCCAGCAGCGCCCAGGTGCTGCGCTCGGCCCGGCGGGAGATGGTCCGCGCCTGGTGCAGCAGGGCCGCGCCGGGGGTGCCGCCGTTGAGGATGAACGAGTTCAGCTTGCCCAGCCTGCCGTTGAACTCATCGCACCAGCCCTCCAGCCGGTCCACGTACGCCTGGGTGATGCGCAGCGGGGGATACGGCGGGTCGGGCACGATCGGCGCGCACAGGTCCGCTCCGACGTCGAAGAGGTCGTTCTGGATGGCCTTCAGGACCGGCGCCACGTCCTCGGCCAGGTTGCCGAGGGCCAGGGCCACGCCGAGCGAGGCGTTGGTCTCGTCGACATCGGCGTAGGCGGCCAGCCGGGGGTCCGTCTTGGGAACCCTGGCGCCGTCGCCGAGCGCGGTGGTGCCGTCATCGCCGACACGGGTGTAGATACGCGTGAGGTGCACCGACATGTCCTGCACAGTACGGGTTTCGGTCACTCTCCGGGTTGCCCATACGATGGGTCATCGTGGGTGAGCATTTCCGGGTGACGGGTGGCGCACGACTGGTCGGCGAGGTCGACGTCGTAGGCGCGAAGAACAGCGTGTTGAAGCTCATGGCGGCCGCGTTGCTGGCCGAGGGCACAACCACGATCACGAACTGCCCGGAGATCCTGGACGTCCCCCTGATGGGCGATGTGCTGCGGGGCCTCGGCTGCGAGGTGGAGATCGTGGGCGACGTGGCCACCATCACCACCCCCGCGGAGCTGAACCACCGCGCGGACTTCGCCTCGATGAGCAAGCTGCGTGCCTCGGTGTGCGTGCTGGGCCCGCTGGTGGCCCGCTGCCGCAAGGCGGTCGTGGCGCTGCCCGGCGGGGACGCGATCGGCTCCCGGCCGCTGGACATGCACCAGGCCGGTCTGCGCAAGCTGGGCGCCACCAGCGGCATCGAGCACGGCTGTGTGGTGGCCGAGGCGGAGAACCTGCACGGCGCGCAGATCTGGCTGGACTTCCCCAGCGTGGGCGCCACCGAGAACATCCTGATGGCCGCGGTGCTGGCCGAGGGCACCACGCTGATCGACAACGCCGCGCGCGAGCCGGAGATCGTCGACCTGTGCGTGATGCTGCAGCAGATGGGCGCCAAGATCGAGGGCGCGGGCACCTCCACGCTCACCGTGCACGGGGTCTCGAAGCTGGAGCCAACCGAGCACCGGGTCATCGGCGACCGCATCGTCGGCGCCACCTGGGCACTCGCCGCCGTGGCCACCCGCGGTGACCTGCACATCAAGGGTGTTGACCCGCACCACCTGGACCTGGTGCTGGAGAAGCTGCGCGCCGCCGGCGCCGAGGTCACCCTGACCGAGCAGGGCTTCCGGGTGGTGCAGGAGGGCCGTCCGCAGGCGGTCGACTTCGTCACCCTGCCCTACCCGGGCTTCGCCACCGACAACCAGCCCTTCGCCGTGGTGCTGGCCGCGGTCTGCGAGGGCACCTCGATGATCACCGAGAACGTGTTCGAGGCCCGCTTCCGCTTCATCGAGGAGATGATGCGGCTGGGCGCGGACGCGCGCACCGACGGCCACCACGCGGTGGTCCGCGGCGTGGAGAAGCTCTCCAGCGCGCCGGTGTGGGCCTCCGACATCCGCGCGGGCGCCGGACTGGTCATCGCCGGACTGGTCGCCGAGGGCGTCACCGAGGTCTGGGACGTCTTCCACATCGACCGCGGCTACCCCCGGTTCGTGGAGAACATGCAGCGGCTGGGCGCCGACGTCCAGCGGGTCAGCGCCGACCCGGAACGCTGACCGGGGAAACCCCGGAGAATTCGCCGGAATAGGTTTCGCCGACTCACCCGCTGTGAGGAATTGCACGTCGCAGCGTGGTTACCGGCCAGTACGCTAACTCGCACACACAGTCGTGAGCGAGGTGGCGAAATGCCGTACCCGACCGATCGCGAACGCGACCGTCCGTGGGTGATGCGCACGTACGCGGGCCATTCCTCGGCGGCGGCGTCCAACGCGCTCTACCGGCGGAACCTGGAGAAGGGCCAGACCGGGCTCTCGGTCGCCTTCGACCTGCCGACCCAGACCGGGTACGACCCGGACCACGAGCTGACCAAGGGCGAGGTCGGCAAGGTCGGTGTGCCGGTCAGTCACCTCGGCGACATGCGGCAGCTCTTCGACGGCATCCCGCTGGACACCGCGAACACCTCGATGACCATCAACTCCACCGCGATGTGGTTGCTGGCCATGTACGTCACGGTCGCCCAGGAGCAGGCGGTCGAGGCTGGCGAGGACCCGGAGGCGGTGCTGGGCAAGCTGTCCGGCACCACGCAGAACGACATCATCAAGGAATATCTCTCCCGCGGCACCTACGTCTTCCCGCCGGGGCCGAGCCTGCGCCTGATCACCGACATGGTGGCCTGGACGGTGCAGCACGTGCCGAAGTGGAATCCGATCAACATCTGCTCGTACCACCTGCAGGAGGTCGGCGCGACGCCGGTGCAGGAGGTCGCCTACTCGATGTGCACGGCGATCTCGGTGCTGGACGCGGTGCGTGATTCCGGGCAGGTGCCGCCGGAGCGGTTCGGCGCGGTGGTCGCGCGGATCTCCTTCTTCGTCAACGCCGGCGTGCGTTTTGTCGAGGAGATGTGCAAGATGCGCGCCTTCGGTCAGCTCTGGGAGGAGATCACCGAGCAGCGCTACGGCATCACCGATCCCAAGCAGCGGCGGTTCCGTTACGGCGTGCAGGTCAACTCGCTCGGGCTGACCGAGGCGCAGCCGGAGAACAACGTGCAGCGGATCGTGCTGGAGATGCTCGCGGTGAGCCTGTCCCGCAATGCCCGCGCCCGCGCCATCCAGCTGCCTGCCTGGAACGAGGCGCTCGGCCTGCCGCGGCCATGGGACCAGCAGTGGGCACTGCGCATGCAGCAGGTGCTGGCCTACGAGACCGACCTGCTGGAGTACGAGGACCTCTTCGACGGCTCGCCGGTGGTGGCGGCCAAGGTCGAGGAGATCGTCAGCGGCGCGCGCGCGGAGATCGACCGGGTGCAGGCCATGGGCGGCGCGGTGACCGCGGTGGAGAGCGGCTACATGAAGTCCGCGCTGGTCAGTTCGCTGGTGGAACGGCGGCGGAAGGTCGAGTCCGGCGAGGACGTGGTGGTCGGGGTGAACAAGTTCGCCACCACCGAGCCGAGCCCGCTGCAGGCCGAGGGCGCCAAGGCGATCGAGTCCATCGACCCGGCGGTGGAGCGGCACGCGGCCGAGGCGGTCGGGGTGTGGCGGAGCAACCGCGATCAGTCCACTGTGGACAGAGCGCTTGGCGAACTGCGGGACGCGGCCAAGACCGAGACCAACCTGGTGGCGGCGACCATCGCCTGCGTGCAGGCCGGGGCGACCACCGGCGAGTGGGCCGGCGCGCTGCGCGAGGTCTTCGGCGAGTACCGGGCGCCCACCGGGGTGGCGGCGGCCTCGGCCGCGGGCCCGGCGGGCGCGGCACTGGCCAAGGTGCGCGAGCGGGTGCTGGCCGCGGGTGAGGACATCGGGTCCCGGCTGCGCATCCTGGTCGGCAAGCCCGGTCTGGACGGGCACTCCAACGGCGCCGAGCAGGTCGCGGTGCGGGCGCGGGACGTCGGTTTCGAGGTGGTGTACCAGGGGATCCGGCTGACCCCGGCGCAGATCGTGGCCGCCGCGGTGCAGGAGGGCGTGCACGTGGTCGGGCTCTCCGTGCTCTCCGGCTCGCACCTGGAGGTGGTGCCGGCGGTGGTCGAGGGCCTGCGCGCGGCAGGCGCCGACGACGTGCCGGTGATCCTGGGCGGCATCATCCCGCCCGCGGACGCCGAGATCCTGTTGGCCAAGGGCGTGGCCAGGGTGTTCACCCCCAAGGACTACGAGCTGACCGACATCATGGACGAGATCGTCTCGGTGGTCCGGGAAGCGCACGGATTGCCTGCCAGATAAGGACTCCGGTGGCCTCGCCGGGCTCGAAGACCGACGAGGCCACCGGTCCCATCACAGGCTCGCCAGCACCGCCGCGGTCGTGGTGACCTCGCCGAAGTGGCCGTGGATGTTGGTCGCGGTGGCCCGGCTCAACTCGTCCGCGGTGATCGCCGAACCGTCCGGCGCGGTGTCGTCGAAGGTGAAGGTCGCGTCCAGCGCGTAGCGCAGCCGGTAACCCAGGTCGCCAGCCACCCGGCTGGTGGTCTCCACGCACCGGTTGGTCTGCACGCCGGTGGTCACCACCTCCTGGATCCCGTTGTCCTGCAACCACTTGTGCAGGTCCACATCGCCGTGGAAGGACGAGTGCACGCTCTTGCGCACGGTCAGCGCGGGCACGATGCCGTCCAGTTCGGACTTGAGCGCGTTGCCGGGGGTGCCGGGTGCCAGCGGTGAGCCCGGCGTGCCGGAATCGTGGTGCACCACCACGATCGGCAGTCCGGCCTGCTGCCAGGCGGTGGCCAGTGCGCGGATGTTGGCCTCGGCGGCGGGGTTGTTCCGGCGGCCCCAGTAGGCGGTGTCGTCGAAGCCGCGTTGCACGTCGATCACGATGAGTGCGGTGGTCATGGCACCGAGTCTGCGCTGCCGGGGTTGCCGAGGGGGAGTGGCAGAACTGGCACGATGCGCTACTTTTCTGCCATGTACACCGTCGGCCTGCTCGTGCTGCCCGGCACCCGGACCTTCGACGTCGCGGTGCCTGCCGAGGTGTGGGGCGTGGACCGCACGGACGGCTCGATCGGCCCCTTCGCGCTGCGCACCTGCACCCCTGGCCGCCGGCCGGTGACCATGCACCCGGTCGGCGAGATCCGGGCCACGCATGGGCTTTCCGGCCTGCTGGACTGCGATCTGGTGCTCGTGCCCGGCCGGGCCGACCCGCACGCGCCGGTGCCCGACAGCGCGATCCGGGTGCTGCGGCAGGCGCACGCGGCCGGGATCCCGCTGGCCTCGTTGTGTTCCGGCGCGTTCACCCTGGCCGCGGCCGGATTGTTGGACGGCCGCCCGGCCACCACGCACTGGCGGTACCTGGCCGCGCTGGCCGAACACGCGCCCGCGGCCGAGTTGCGCCCGGAGGTGCTCTTCACCGACGACGGCGACGTGCTCACCTCGGCCGGTGTGGTCGGCGGGGTCGACCTGTGCCTGCACCTGGTCCGGCGGGTGCAGGGCGCGGCGATGGCCGCCCGGCTGGCCAAGCGGATGGTGATGCCCGCGGCGCGCTCCGGCGGGCAGCGACAGTTCGTGGACACCCCGCTGCCACACCGCCCTGAGGGCCCGGACATCGCGTCCACTGTGGACTGGGCGCGGCTGCGGCTGGCCGAACCCCTTGGCGTGCCGGAACTCGCCGGGCGGGCCGGGATGAGCGAGCGCACCTTCCACCGTGCCTTCGTCGCCGCCACCGGCACCACGCCGGGCCGCTGGCTGCTGGCCGAGCGGTTGCGCTTCGCCCGGCAGCTGCTGGAGACCACCGGGCTGCCGGTGGCCAGGGTGGCGCAGCGGGCCGGGCTGGGCACCGCGGCCAACCTGCGCCGCCGCCTGCACGCCGAACTGGGTGTGGGCCCGGCCGCCTACCGCCGCAACTACCAGGTGTGCTGACCCAGCCCTGATTCCAGCAGGTCGAATGCCTTGTCGATGTGCGCGCGCCGCCGGGCGACGGTCTTGGCCGGGGTGCCGTCCAGGATCGCGCGGGCGTTGGCGTAGAACACCGAGCGCACGGTGGCCAGCAGCATGCCCGCGACCTGCCAGGCCCGCGGATCCCGTTGCCCGCCAAGCAGATCCACCAGCGCCTCCTCGGTGTTGCGCAGGTGTTCCAGCAGTCGGAGCTGGAGCGCGGGACTGGCGTTGATCACGCCCCAGAACACGCCGAAGCCGTCCACCGCGCCGGAGAGCGCGTGGTTGGCCGCGGTCAGCTGATGGCACATCCGGCGTACCGCGGCGGTGACCGACAGCTCGCCGCGGCCGGTGATGGCCGTGCTGAGCACCTCGATGATCTCCTCGTGCCGGTCGAGGTAGAGGTCTTCCTTGCGCGGGAAGTAGTTGAACACGGTCATCTTGGACACCTCGGCCGCCTCGGCGACCTCGGCCACGGTCACCGCGTCGAAGCCACGCGCGATGAACAACTCGGTCGCGACGGTGGAGATCCGCTCCCGGGTCTCGCGCTTCTTCCGCTCCCGCAGTCCCATGTCCATGTCGGAAATGTACCAAACATATAATTTGACTCGGTAAAAGTTTCGCTGGACTCTGGGGAGCATGACCGAACCGGTGATCGTGGTCGGCGCTGGCCCGACCGGACTGATGCTCGCCTGCGAGCTGCGCACGCACGGCGCCGAGGTGCTTGTCCTGGAACGCCTTGCCGCGCCGAGCCAGGTGATCAAGGCGGGCGCGATCAACACCCGCACCGCGGACACCCTGGCCAGGCACGGCCTGCTGACCGAGGTGCGCAGGGCGATCTCGGGCAACCTGGCCAAGTTCATCGAGCTGCTGCGCTCGCGGGATCCGGAGCTGCCCGAGGACTACCGCCCGCCTGCCTTCGGCGGCCACTTCGCCGGGCTGACCGGGCTGGACCTGGCCCGGCTGGACCTCACCGATCCCGACCTCAGCCCGCGCTCGGCCGAGGGGGTGTACCCGATGACCCAGCAGGAGGTCGAGGCCATCCTCGGCGGCTGGGCGGCCCGGCTGGGCGTGCCGGTGCGCCGGGGCGTTGAGCTGGCCGGGTTCGGCCAGGACGCCGACGGGGTGACCGTCACGCTGACCTCCGGCGAGCGCCTGCGCGGCAGCCATCTCGTCGGCTGCGACGGCGGCCGGAGCCTGGTGCGCAAGCAGGGCGGCTTCGCCTTCCCCGGCACCCTGGCGACCATCACCGCCTACCAGGCCATGGTCGAACTGGACGATCCGACGGCGCTTCCCCTTGGCTGGCAACACCTTCCAGGCGGGGTGATGGTCTGGGGGCCGACGCCGGGCCGGTTGCTCACGGTGGAACTGGACGGCCCGCCGGCCGACCGGGACGCGCCGATCACCGCCGCCGAGCTGACCAGGGCACTGCGCCGGGTCAGCGGCACCGAGGTCACCGTCACCGCGATCAAGACCGCCACCCGGTTCACCGACAACGCCCGTCAGGTCCCGGACTACCGCGACCGCCGGGTGCTGCTGGCAGGCGATGCCGCGCACGTGCACGCGCCCTTCGGCGGCCAGGGCCTCAACCTGGGCCTGCAGGACGCGGCCAACCTGGGCTGGAAACTGGCCGCGGTGGCCACCGGCGACGCCCCGGAGGCGCTGCTGGACACCTACACCGCCGAGCGCCACCCGGCCGCCGCCTTCGTACTGCGGATGACCAGGGCGCAGGTCGCGGCCATGCGGCCGACCCCGCAGGCGGGCGCGCTGCGCGAGGTGATCACCGACCTGATGGCCACCGCGGACGGCAACCAGTACCTGACCAAGTTCATCGCGGGCCAGCACACCCGCTACGACCTGGGCGGCGGCCACGAGCTGACCGGCCGGTTCGCCCCGCCGCTGGACCTGCCGATCCACCCTGGCTGGGTGCTGGCCGACCTGACCGGCGACGCGGCGCTGGCCGAGCTGGCCGGCCGGGAGATCCGGGTGTTCCCGGCCCGCGATCCGCTCCGGCCGGAACTGGCCGCGGTGCTGATCCGCCCGGACGGTTACGTGGCCTGGGCGGCCGATCGGGACCGGCCGGACCGGGAGGGGCTGCTGGCCGCGCTGGACACCTGGTTCGGCGCCACGCTGACCGCGGCGGGCTGAGCCGCTACCGTCGGCGGCATGGCCGACTACCGCAACCTGCTGGTCTCGCTGGACGGGAACATCGCGCGGATCACCATGAACCGGCCGGACCGGCGCAACGCGCTCTCCGGCGAGCACCTGGCCGAGCTACAGCACGCCTTTGTCACGGTCGCGGACACCGCGGCGACCGGGATCGTGTTGGCAGGCAACGGTCCGGTGTTCTCCGCGGGCCACGACTTCGCCGACCTGGTGGACCGGGATCTGCTGGGTGTGCGGGAGATGCTGCGGCTGTGCACCAAGTTGATGCACACCATGCAGTCCATCCCGCAGGTGGTGATCGCCAGCGTGCACGGCCTGGCCACCGCCGCGGGCTGCCAGCTGGTGGCCTCCTGCGATCTCGCGGTGGCCGCCGAATCGGCCGGATTCGCCCTGCCCGGCGGCAAAGGCGGCTGGTTCTGCCACACCCCCGCGGTGCCGGTGGCCCGCGCGGTCGGCCGCAAACGCCTGATGGAACTGGCCCTCACCGGCGATGCCATCGACGCCCGCACCGCCGAGTCCTGGGGCCTGGTGAACCGGGTGGTGCCCGACGCCGAGCTGGACGGGGCAGTGCTCGACCTGCTTTCCCGTGCCACCAGGGGAAGTCTGGCCAGCAAGGCGCTGGGCAAGCAGACCCTCTACGCCCAGCTGGACCGGCCGGAGGCGGACGCCTACGCGATCGCGCTGGAGGTGATGGCGGCCGCCTCGCAGACCGAGGGCGCCAAGGAGGGCATGACCGCGTTCCTGGCCAAGCGCAAGCCGGTCTGGCCGGACTAGGTCCTAGCGCCGGACATGAAGTCGTGACCTGTTGCGGCCAGGTCCGCTTTGCCGACTCGGTTGGGTATCGTCGCTGGTAACAGCGAGTTTCGCCTGCTTCGCTGGATCGTATGGCCGCAACTGTGAGCGTCAACAAGTACCAGCGGGCCGTCATCGCCGACGGTGTCATCGCCAGCGTCGCCGACGGACATCTGCTGGTGTCCGACGCCGGTGGCGCGGTGGTGGCGATCTACGCGCCGGGGCACTGGACCTCGGTCAGCCTCACCGAGGTCGAGGAGATCGCGCTGGAGGAACCGATCAGCGTGTACTAACCGCGGTGCTCGTGCAGCAGCAGCAAGGTGTACGCGGCGATCGACTGCGCGTCGGTCACCTGACCCGAGGCGATCATCTCCTCGAACTCGGCCCGCGCGAACCAGGCCGTGCGCATGTCCTGCTCCTCCAGCTCACGCGCGGGCTCGCCCGCGGTCAGCTCGGTGGCCAGGAACACCCGGCCACGCTGGCTGGACATGCCCGGCGCCACGTCCAGCAGGCCGAGGTCGACCATCCGCCCGGCCCGCAGCCCGGTCTCCTCGCGCAGCTCCCTGGCGGCCAGCTCGGCGGTGTCCAGCTCGGCCCGGTCCGGCGCGGTGCCCTGCGGGAACTCCCAGCGGCGCAGGCCAAGCGGGTAGCGGTACTGCTCGACCAGGTGCAGCCGCTCGCCGTCCATGGGGATGACCAGGGCGTAGTCGGGCTTGTCCACCACGCCGTAGATGCCGAGGGAGCCGTCGGCGCGGCGGATGCCGTCCTCGCGCACCGTCATCCAGGCGTTCGCGTAGACCTCGCGGGTGTCGACCTTGTCCACGCCGCCCAGCCTAGGCGTCCTGGTTGAGCCGCGAGCGCCGCCTGCCGTAGCCGAAGTAGACCACCAGGCCGACCGCGGTCCAGATCAGGAACGCGATCCAGGTCTTGGCGCCGAGGCCGACGATGAGGATCACGCACAGCACCAGGCCGAGCAGCGGCACCACCGGCATCAGCGGGGTGCGGAAGGAGCGCGGCAGGTCCGGCTTGGTCCGGCGCAGCACCAGCACACCCACGTTGACCAGTCCGAAGGCGACCAGGGTGCCGATGCTGGTGGCGTTGGTCAGCTCGCCGAGCGGGACCAGCGCGGCCAGCACCGCGACCAGCACGCCGACCACCAGGATGTTGGTGGTGGGCACCGCGCGGGCGCCGACCTTGGCGAAGACCGGCGGCATCAGGCCGTCCCGGGACATCGAGACCAGCACCCGGGTCTGGCCGTAGAGCACGGTCAGCACCACCGAGGCGATCGCGATCACCGCGCCCACCGCGAGCACGGTGGAGGCCCAGCTGGACCCGGTCACCTCGGCCATCACCGTGGACAGCGAGGCGCCCTTGGCACTGAGCCGGTCCACCCCGATCGCGCCGATCGCGGTGAGCGCGACCGCCACGTAGACGAAGGTCACGATGCCCAGCGAGATCATGATCGCCCGCGGCAGGTCGCGCTGCGGGTTGCGCGCTTCCTCGCCGGCGGTAGAGGCCGCGTCGAAGCCGATGAAGGAGAAGAACACCGCCGAGGCGCCACCGGCGATGCCCACCAGGCCCTCCGGTGCGAACGGGGTCATGTTGCCGGAGTCGAACGCGGTGGCCGCCACCGCGACGAAGAAGATCAGCACCGCGACCTTGATCATCGTGGTGACCGTGGTGGCCCGCGCGCTCTCCCTGACCCCGGCGATGAGCACCGCGGTGGCCAGCAGCACCACCACGGCCGCCGGGATGTTCACCACGCCACCGGCGCCGGGCGGCGCGGCCAGCTCCTCCGGGATCCGCACCCCGACGGTGGCCTCCAGGAACACGTTCAGGTAGCCGCCCCAGCCCACCGCGACCGCGGCCACCGACACGCCGTACTCCAGCAGCAGGCACCAGCCGCACACCCAGGCGATGAGTTCGCCCAGGGTGGCGTAGGTGTAGGAGTAGGCGGAACCGGACACCGGCACCGCGCCGGCCAGTTCGGCGTAGGAGAGCGCGGAGAACAACGCGGCCAGTGCCGCCAGCGCGAAGGAGACCACCACCGCGGGCCCGGCCTTGGGCGCGGCCTCGCCGAGCACCACGAAGATCCCGGTGCCAAGGGTGGCCCCCACCGACAGCGAGACCAGCGAGATCAGGCCCATGCTGCGGCGCAGGCCGCTGTGCGCGCCCTCGCTGGTGAGCTGTTCGACCGGCTTGGTGCGCAACAGGCTGCGCTGACTGTTTGGCGGCACGAGGCGCGAACCTACCGGTGAGTCACCGGTGCGCTCCAGTGCGGTGTGACATGTCGAATACGGCCCGCGGCCGGCCGCAGCGGAGCGCCGGTGAAACGGCTGTGCCCGGCAGTCACTAACCTGTCGCGGTGCGCCTTGTGATCGCCCGCTGCCAGGTCAACTACGTCGGACGGCTGACCGCCCACCTGCCCATGGCCAATCGGCTGTTGCTGATCAAGGCCGACGGTTCGGTGTCGATCCACTCCGACGACCGCGCGTACAAGCCGCTGAACTGGATGAGCCCGCCCTGCTGGCTGATCCAGGACCCCGGCGTGTGGACCGTGCAGAACAAGGCGGGGGAGAAGCTGGTGATCACCCTCGAGGAGGTCATGCACGACTCCGCGCACGAGCTGGGCCCCGAGCCCGGCCTGGTCAAGGACGGCGTCGAGGCGCACCTGCAGGAGCTGCTGGCCGAGCACATCGTGACCCTGGGCGATGGCTACACGCTGGTCCGCCGCGAGTTCCCGACCGCGATCGGGCCGGTGGACATCATGGCCCGCGACGGCAAGGGCGGCGCGGTGGCCGTGGAGATCAAGCGCCGCGGCGAGATCGACGGCGTCGAACAGCTGACCAGGTACCTGGAGCTGCTCAACCGGGACCCGCTGCTGTCCCCGGTCAAGGGCGTGTTCGCGGCCCAGATCATCAAGCCGCAGGCCCGCACGCTGGCCGAGGACCGCGGCATCCGCTGCGTCACGCTGGACTACGACGCGCTGCGCGGCATCGAGCCGGACGAGTTCCGCCTGTTCTGAGCGACTCCGCCGGGGCGCGCTCGCGTTCCCCGGCGGAGCTGACGACTCAGCGTTCGGCCAGTCCGCGCCGGACCCAGTCGGCCACCGCCCGCACCGACTCGGCCAGGCTGATGTCGGTGGTGTCCAGCAGTTCCATCGGCGGCTCCATGGTGGCCGCGGTGGCCCGGACCCACTCGTTGAACTCCAGCATCTCGCTGATCCGGTCCTCGTCGTCCCACTCCCGCCAGGCCGGTCGCACCCGCAACCGCTTGGCCAGCAGGTCCGGCGCGCAGGTCAGCGCCAGGTAGTGGATGTCGCCGAGGAAGGCGCGTTCGGGCAGCCGCTCGAACTGCACCGGCACCACGGTGCCGCACAGCACCACCGGGCGACCGCTCTGGTTGACCATGGCCACCATGCGCAGCCAGGTCGCGCGGAAGACCCGGTAGTCATCTGCCGGGTCCTGCAACCCGGCCGACCACAGCACGTCCTGTTCCATCACCACGACCGCGTCACCGAGTTCGGCGGTCAGCATCTTGCCCACGGTGGACTTGCCGGTGCCACTGGGTCCGGTGAGCGCGAACATCGGCAGCCGCAGGAACGGCTGCCGATGTCCGCAACGCACGCAGAGTAGGACCGGGTCGCCCGGCAGGACCACCGGGACCTCGGCCTTGTCGCCGCAGTTGACGCAGATCTTGAGGTCCACGGGGTTGGGGCCGGGAATCAGTCGAACAGCCCTTCCAGGAAGCTCTTCTTCCGCTTGTGGCCGTAGCCGTGGCCGCCGTAGGGGGGCGGCGAATCGCGGTAACCCGGCCGGTGTCCGCCGTAGGGCGGGGGCGAGTCGCGGTGGCCGTGACTACCGCGGTGGCCATACGGCGGCGGCGAGTCGTGCCGGTAGCCCGGCATCGGCGGGGGCGGCGGCGGGACCGGTGCGGCGGCGTAGTAGTTGCGCTCGGCGCCGGCGATCTGCTCGAGCTCGCCGCGGTCGAGGAAGATCCCCCGACAGCCCTGGCACTGCTCGATGTGCACCCCACCGCGGTCCACGGTCTGCATCACGTTCTGGCACTTCGGACAAATCACATATGCAAGATTACGCAGCTTTGTCCGGCATGTGGTGGAGGCAGCCACAGGTCAAAAATTTGAAAGCGCTCTCACCTGCATCGATGGAGATGCCTCTGACCTCTGTGTCGCTGCTTTGTCAAGGAGGTATTACGGTACCGCCGTCATGTCGGATGACGACCGTGCTGACCTTGGAGGTGGAGCCCGGGTGGAAGCGCTCGCCGCTTCGAGCCTGCGTCTAGACGCAAGCCTGCTCGACTACGCGTTGCTCGCGGTGTACTTCGTACTGGTGCTGGGCATCGGGTATATGGCCCGGCGTTCGGTGTCGACCAGCCTCGACTTCCTGCTCTCCGGCCGATCGCTGCCCGCCTGGGTGACCGGCCTGGCCTTCATCTCGGCCAACCTGGGCGCCCTGGAACTGATGGGCATGACGGCCAACGGCGCCCAGTACGGCCTGGCCACGGTGCACTACTACTGGATCGGCGCCATCCCGGCCATGGTCTTCCTGGGCCTGGTCATGATGCCGTTCTACTACGGCTCCAAGGTCCGTAGCGTTCCCGAGTTCATGCGGCGCCGCTTCGGCAGGCCCGCGCACCTGGTCAACGCGCTGAGCTTCGCGGTGGCCCAGGTGCTCATCGCGGGCATCAACCTGTTCGCCCTCTCGGTGATCATCAACGTGCTGCTCGGCTGGCCGATCTGGCTGTCCATCGTGATCGCCGCGGTGGTCGTGCTCGCCTACACCACGATGGGCGGGCTGTCCGCGGCCATCTACAACGAGGTGCTGCAGTTCTTCGTCATCGTCGCCGCGCTGGCACCGATCACGATCATCGCGCTGCACAAGATCGGCGGCTGGGAGGGCCTGGTCGCCAAGGTCACCGCCAGCACCGGCGGCGCGAACAACCTGTCCACCTGGCCTGCCAGCGACCTGACCGGTATCGCCAACGGCACGCTCAGCGTGATCGGCCTGGTCTTCGGCCTCGGTTTCGTGCTGTCCTTCGGTTACTGGACCACGAACTTCGCCGAGGTCCAGCGCGCGATGTCGGCCAAGAGCATGTCGGCCGCCCGGCGCACCCCGATCATCGGCGCCTACCCCAAGGCGCTCATCCCGGCGATCATCATCATCCCCGGCATCATCGGCGCGGTGCTGGTGCCCGACATCGCCGCGATCAAGGCAGGCGACCACAGCTCGGGCGCGGAGTACAACCAGGTGCTGCTGTACCTGATGCGCGACCTGCTGCCCAACGGCGTGCTGGGCGTGGCGATCGCGGGTCTGCTGGCCTCGTTCATGGCGGGCGTGGCGGCCAACGTCAGCTCGTTCAACACGGTCTTCACCTATGACCTGTGGCAGGACTACGTCCGCAAGGACCGGCCGGACGAGTACTACCTGCGGGTCGGTCGGCTGGCCACCGTGGCCGCGTGCGTGATCGCGATCGGCACCGCCTTCATCGCGGCCAACCTGGGCGGGTCCAACATCATGGACTACATCCAGGCGCTGTTCTCCTTCTTCAACGCACCGCTGTTCGCCACGTTCATCCTGGGCATGTTCTGGAAGCGGATGACCCCGACCGCGGGCTGGGTCGGCCTGGTCGCCGGCACCCTGGCCGCGATCACGGTGTGGCTGCTGGCCGAGCCGAAGCTGGGCATCCAGGTCCTCGACCTGCCCGGCCAGGGCGCGAGCTTCATCGGCGCCGGCGCGGCGTTCGTGGTGGACATCCTGGTCAGCGTGGCGGTCTCACTGGTCACCAAGCCCAAGCCGGACTCCGAGTTGACCGGCCTGGTCTACAGCCTGACGCCGAAGGAGACCCGCACCCACTCCAAGACCGGCGACGACGCCGGCTGGTACCGCTCGCCCGCGCTGCTGGGTGGCGGGGTGCTGGTGCTGACCATCCTGCTCAACATCTTCGTCGGCTGAGGGAGGGACCATGGCTGAACAAGCGACCGAGACCAAGCGCGCCACCGGGATGGCGGGTCTTTTCGACCTGCGCCTGATCATCGCGCTGTTGTTCGGGATCTACGGGGTGGTGCTCACCGTCGTGGGCCTGTTCGACACCACAGCCGCCGACCTGGCCAAGACCGGCGGGATCAACATCAACCTGTGGACCGGCCTGTCCATGCTCGCGGTCACCGCGTTCTTCGTGATCTGGACCGTCGCGCGCCCGCTGCGGGTGCCGGCGGAGGCGGAAGCCGCCGACGACGCCACTGGCGCCGGCGGGCACTAGCCGCTAGCTCAACAGCTCAACGGTTGGTCCGGCGGTGCGGATAAACCGGGTTGAACGCCTCCAGCGTCCAGGCGTCCACCCACCGCACCGCCCGGCCCAGCCTGGCCCGCACCGGCCGGCCCCGAGTCGCGGCGTTCCTGGTGTCGCGGTCGCTCATCGCTCTCCTTCTCGAATTCCTCTGTGTCGAGCGGCCAATCCGCTCACCTAGTTAATCGCTCCAGGCTTCTGGATCGTTCCCGAAACGGTCCGTGATCTGGCGCACGGGTTATGAGCTGGGATTTTTACCCGGTTGTTGACTTGCGGTAACCGGATCGCGAAGTTGCCCGCTAGCACAGGGCACCGACAAGAACGCCGCCCCGGCCCCGGAAACGGGCGAGTTGTCCACATCCGACGGGTTGTCCACAGGGCGGGGCGAGGTCGCTGTCGGCGGGGCGGGTGGTCTGGCAGCGTCGTTGCCGTGGCGCCGAAAGCCACGGACTCCCAGCCCCTGCCAGCGGAGGAGAACCCCATGTCGGCATTGCTCGCCCAGACCGGACCGCACCCCCACCCGACGCCCTCAGTCCGCCTCGCCCCACCACCCGCCGCCACAACTCACCCCGCCACACGCTCCGCGCCACCGGGCCGCGGCCAACCGCCTGCCCCCATAGCGGCTCGCGCCGTGCCGCCGAGCCCTGTCCCGCCACTGAATTCCGCCGCGGCTTACCCTGTCTCGCGTTCCGCGCCGCTGGGCCGCGTCTCGCCGCCTGCCTCCATGGCGGCCCATGCCGTGCCGCCGGGCCCGGTCCTGTTCTGGGTCTCCGCCACGCATGCCGCTCCGCCCAGTTCCGTCCAGCCCTCGGTCTCCGCCGCACCGCGCCCGACCACGCCTGCGACTCCGACCGCTCCCGCCCTGCGTCTCGCCCCACCATCCGCCGCCGCACCCTGCCCCGCCGCGCCGCCCGCCAGGCCCCGCCCCATCGCCCACCCGGCACCCGCACCCCGCCCGATCACCCCGCCACCCCACCCGTCGGCGAGCGCCCCACCCGCCCCCCGCCACCAGCCCAATCCCTGCCGCCCGCCCCCGCCCACCCCGCCACTCCACCCCTGATCGGCGGGTTCGGCACACGGGCCTGGCGTGGGCTCGCTACCGTGCACCTCGTGTTCCGCCTGAAGCCCGTGCCCTCCCTGCTCACCGCGTTCGCCCTGCTGGCGAGCGTGGCCGCCTGTGGCGCCGACGTCGACCTGGCCAAGACGAACTTCTCGCGGTCGACCATCCCGGCCGCCGACGCCTCCGGGAGCAGTGGTGGTTCCGGGGTGCCGGAGGGCAAACCGGTGGATCCGGCGTTCGCGCCGGACCGGTTGCGCAAGGTGGATCCGTGCGGGGTCATCGACGCTGAGTCGGTGGCCGAGCTGGGGGAGGCCGGTGCGCCGACGGCCAGTGGGTACGACGAGTGCTCGGTGACCTTGCGCAAGGACGGGAAGACCTCGTCGATCAAGGTCGAACTCGGTATCAACATGCTGCTGGAGAGCAAGCGGCTGACCAAGGACGTGGGTGGGCTCAAGGCGGACCAGAGCGTCAACCAGACCTTCTGCGACCACAAGATCATGGTTCAGGAGGGCACGTACTCGCTGGGGGTCGGCGTCTCGTTGCGCACCGAGGCGGCCAATCGCTGCGACCTGAGCAACAAGGCGGGCGCGGCCGTGATCAACCGGATCAAGAGCAATCCGCCGCAGCGGAACGCCGAATCCGGGGTGCTGGCCCAGGTCGACACCTGCACCGTGCTCGACCAGATCGCGTTGGCCGATGTGCTGACCAACGTGCCCTCGATCTTCCCGTGGCGGCTGCACCAGTGCAGCTGGCGCCGGACCGACGGGCTCTCGCTCAAGATCACCCTGAGCGTGGAGACCAATCCCAAGAACGCCAAGGGCTCGCTCGCACCAGAGGAGGTGAAGGTCGACGACAGCCTCACCGTCTACAAGAAGTACTCCGACACCAGTCACCCCCGGTGTGAGATCTCCTGGCCGTACCGCACCACCGAGGGCACCAAGGCCGAAGTGGTGCAGGTCGAGGTGACCAACGTGCCCAACACGGCGGGCTACGACGCCTGCGGCAAGGCCATCGGCGTGGTCAAGGCGCTCAAGGCGAAGTTCCCCAAGACCTGAGGTTCCCGCGGTCCGGGGCAGGCGGTCCGGGGCAGGCGGTCCGGGACTGTGACGTTCCCGGATTCCGGCCCGGTGGCCCCGAGGGCGGGCTGACAGCAACCCGCACGGACGACTACTGTGCGGTAACAAGGTCCGTGCGACGTTGAGCTGGTTGAGCTGTCGGAGGCGCCGATGACCGGGGCGGTACGCGAACAGGCCGAGTCCTTCACCTCGCTGGACCCTCGGACCTCCGAGGTGGTCGGCGAGTACCCGGTGCACTCCGCCTTGCAGGTGCGCGCCGCGGTGGAGCGGGCGCGGGAAGCGCAGCTGTGGTGGGGCGGGCTGGGGTTCGCCGAGCGCAAGCGGCGGCTGGACGCCTGGCGGCAGCTGCTGCTGAAGCGGCTGGACGAGCTGGCCGGGGTGATGTGCGCCGAGACCGGCAAACCGCTGGACGACGCGCGGCTGGAACTGGTGCTCGTGGTCGACCACCTGCAGTGGGCGGCCAAGAACGCGGAGAAGGTGCTCAAGCGCCGCAAGGTCTCCTCCGGCGTGCTGATGTCCAACCAGGCTTCCACGGTGGAGTACCTGCCGCTGGGCGTGGTCGGGGTGATCGGGCCGTGGAACTACCCGGCGCACACGCCGATGGGGTCCATCTCCTACGCGCTCGCGGCCGGCAACGCGGTGGTGTTCAAGCCGAGTGAGCTGACCCCCGGGGTCGGCGCCTGGCTGGTGAGCACCTTCGCCGAGGTGGTGCCGGAGTGGCCGGTGTTCTCCTTGGTCACCGGGTTCGGCGCCACCGGTGCCGCGCTGTGCAAGTCCGGGGTGGACAAGCTCGCCTTCACCGGGTCCACCGCCACCGGCAAGCGGGTGATGGCCGCCTGCGCGGAGACGCTGACGCCGGTGCTGGTGGAGTGCGGTGGCAAGGACGCGCTGATCGTGGACGCCGACGCCGACCTGGAGGCCGCGGCCCAGGCCGCGGTGTGGGGCGGGATGGCCAACGCCGGGCAGACCTGTGTCGGCGTGGAGCGGGTCTATGTGGTCGATTCGGTGGCGCAGGAGTTCATCGAGCGGGTCACCCGGATCGCCGGCAGGCTCAAGCCGGGCGCCGAGCCGACCGCGGACCTGGGGCCGATCACCATGCCGAGCCAGGTGTCGATCATCCAGTCGCATATCGAGGACGCGCTGAGCAAGGGCGCGATGGCCGTGGTCGGTGGCAAGGAATCGGTGCGGGAGCCCTACGTCGAACCGGTGGTCCTGGTGGACGTGCCGGAGGACTCGCTGGCGATCACCGAGGAGACCTTCGGGCCGACCCTGACCATCAACCGGGTGGCCGATGTGGACGAGGCGATCCGGCTGGCCAACGGGGTGCGCTACGGACTCGGCGGCGCGATCTTCTCCAGGGCCCGCGGCATGGAACTGGCGCGCGAACTGCGGGCGGGCATGGTCGCGGTCAACTCGGTGGTCTCCTTCGCCGCGGTGCCCGCGCTGCCCTTCGGCGGGATCGGCGACTCCGGATTCGGGCGGATCCACGGCGCGGACGGGTTGCGCGAGTTCGCCAGGACGCAGGCGGTGACCCGGCAGAAGTTCAAGGCGCCGTTGCAGCCGATGTCCTTCGCGCGCGGCTCGCGGACCGTGCGGCGGCTGCTGCGGATCCTGCGACTGGTGCACCGGCGCTGAGCTGAGGATCGCGGCGCGGCCGGAACGGCGCGCCGGAGAGCGTGAAGGGGGCGGCCGATGGCGCGCCCCCTTCGCTTACCGCGGTGCCCAGTCGGACCGGGCGCTCAGCCGAGCAGGCGTTCCAGGTCGCCGAGGATGGACTCCGCGGAGAGCACGCCGAGGCCCAGGTACCAGGTCTCGTCGTTGACGGGGTGGGACTTTCCTGCCTTGACCGCGCTGAGCTGCTGCCAGAGCGGGGAGCCCTGGACGTCCTTCTGGGCGGTCTTGGCCGGGTCGCCGTAGGTGCCGATGAAGATCACGTCGCCGTCGGCCTTGGCCAGGTTCTCCGCGCTGACCTCCACCGCGAGGTCGTCGACCTTCTGCGGTTCGGGGCGGGGGAGCTTGGCGTCCTTGAGCACGGTGCCGATCAGTGACTTGTCCGCGTACAGCCGGATCTTGCCGGGCATGAACCGGACCATCGAGACCGTGGGGCGCTTGCCCTGCTTGGCCTCGACCTTGTTCCCGGTGGCGATGGCGTGCGTCTCGAAGTCCTTGATCATCTTGTCCGCGTCGGCCGAGCGGTCCAGCGCGGCGGCGTTGAGCCGGAAGTTCTCCTTCCAGGTGTACCCGGGACGGAGGCTGAACACGGTGGGCGCGATGGCGGAGAGGACCTTGTACTGGGCCTCGGCGCGCAGCTTGGAGCCCAGGATCAGGTCCGGCGCCAGCTTCTTGATCGCTTCCAGCTTCAGCGAGTTGGTGCTGCCCACGTTCTCCGGCGTACCGGCCTTGCCTGCCAGGTAGGCAGGCATCTCGGGGCTGCCCTCGGTGAAGGCCACGCCGACCGGCTTGAGGCCAAGGGACACCACGTTGTCCAGCTCGCCGGTGTCCAGCACGATCACCCGCTCCGGGCGCTTGGGCAGGGTGGTCTCGCCCATCCCGTGCTTGATCACCCGGGGGAACACCCCTGGCGCGGCGGTGGTGCCGAACTGGGCCGACTGCTCGCCTGCCTTGCCGAAGTCGGCGCCGCCGACGGCCACCGCTGGCACGTCGGTGGGCTTGGCCCCGCCACAGCCGGCGAGCAGGACGAGCAGCCCGCCCATCGTGGCCGCCGCGAGCCGTCTGGTCCCGTTTGTCACCGGTTTCTCCTGCCTTCCTGAGGTTAGGCTCACCATAACTGCGGGAAAGTGCTCGTCAGGCACATCGTGGATGTGCCCTTTGGCACTGAGGCGAAGGCGGTGTAGTAAAGACGATCAGTCCCCCAACGGCGAGGAGACCGACGTGAAGAAGATCATCAATGATCCGGCTGACGTGGTGTCCGAGGCGCTGCGCGGGATGGCGCTGGCCCATGCCGACCTGCTGACCGTGCGCCAGGACCCGGCCGTCATCCACCGCGACGACGCCCCGGTCCAGGGCAAGGTCGCCCTGGTCTCCGGTGGTGGCTCCGGCCACGAACCGCTGCACGGCGGCTTCGTCGGGCCCGGCATGCTCGACGCCGCGGTGCCCGGTCCGGTGTTCACCTCGCCCACCCCGGACGGGGTGCAGGCCGCGATCGAGGCGGTGCACGGCGGCGCCGGGGTGCTGCTGATCGTGAAGAACTACACCGGCGATGTGCTCAACTTCGAGACCGCGGCCGAGTTCGCCGCGATCGAAGGCACCGAGGTTCGCACCGTGGTGGTGGACGACGACGTGGCGGTCAAGGACTCGCTCTACACCGCGGGCCGGCGGGGTGTGGCGGGCACCGTGCTGGTGGAGAAGATCGTCGGCGCGGCCGCGCAGCGCGGGGACGACCTGGATGCCTGCGAGGCGTTGGCGCGCAAGGTGGTCGGGGGCACCCGCACCCTGGGCGTCGCGCTGGCCGCTGGCACCGTGCCGCACGCCGGGCAGCCCGGGTTCACCCTGGCCGAGGACGAGCTGGAGCTGGGCATCGGCATCCACGGCGAGCCCGGCCGGGCCAGGTTGCCGATGGAACCCGCCGACGCGCTGGTGCGCAGGCTGGTGGACGCGGTGACCGAGGACCTGCCTTACACAGCGGGCGATGAGGTGCTGCTGCTGACCAACGGCATGGGCGGCACCCCGCAGATCGAGCTGTACCTGGCGCACGGCATCGCGGCGGAACTGTTGGCCGCACGCGGGATCACCGTGCGGCGCCACCTGGTGGGGTCCTATGTGACCAGTCTGGAGATGCAGGGGATGAGCCTGACCTTGCTCAAGCTGGATGACGAACTGGTTGATCTTTGGGACGCGCCGGTGCGGACCGCGGCGCTGCGCTGGGGGATGTGATGGGCTGTTCCACGGAAGACCTGGTCGCCGCGTTGCGAGCCGCGGCGGAGGTGGTGATCGATCACCGGGACGAGCTGGTCGAGCTGGACCGGCTCATCGGCGACGCCGACCACGGGGAGAACCTGCGCAGGGGCTTCACCGCTGTGGTGTCCACAATGGACGGAGGAGGATGGTCGGGGCCTGCCTCGGTGCTCAAGGCGGTGGCGAAGACGTTGATCTCCACGGTGGGTGGGGCGGCGGGCCCGTTGTACGGCACCGCGTTCCTGCGCGCGGGCGCCGCGCTGGACGGGCGCGCCGAACTGGATGCCCCTGCCGTGGCCACGGCCCTGCGCGCCGCGCTGGACGGAGTGCTGGCCAGGGGCAAGGCCGAACCTGGCGACAAGACGATGGTGGACGCGCTGACCCCGGCCGTGCAAGCCGCCGAGGCCGCCGCGGCCCAGGGTGCGGATGTCGTGGCGACCTTGTCGGCGGCCGCAGGCGCGGCGGCGGACGGCGCGGCGGCGACGGTGCCCCTCGTCGCCCGCAAGGGCCGCGCCTCCTACCTTGGCGAGCGCAGCGCGGGGCATCTCGACCCGGGTGCGCGCTCGACCTCCCTGCTGCTGACCGCGCTGGCCACGCACGCAGGCGGCGCGCGATGAACCGCCGGGTGGGACTGGTGATCGTCTCGCACAGCGCGAAGCTGGCCGAGGGCGTGGTGGAACTGGCCCAGCAGATGGCGCCGGAGGTGCGCATCCTGGCCGCCGGCGGCCTGCCGGAGAACGGCGGCCTCGGCACCGACCTGGACACCGTCTCGGCCGCGCTGGAACGCGCGGACGACGGCGAGGGCGTGGTGCTGCTCTACGACCTCGGCAGCGCGCAGATGATCGCCGAACTGGCCGTGGAGGTGCTGGGCGACCCTGGCCGCGCGGTGGTGGTGGACGCCCCGCTGGCCGAGGGGGCGGTGGCCGCCGCGGTCTCCGCCCAGGGCGGGTCCACGCTGGACGAGGTGGCCGACGCCGCGGCGACCGCGACCGCCTTCGCCATCGGCGAGACCGTGGACGAGCTGTTCCTCGGCGCGAACGGCCACGACCACGGGCATGGCCACGACCACGGGCAGCCCAGCTCCAGCGGGCTGGTCGAGCTGGACATCGAACTGCGCAACGAGATCGGCCTGCACGCCCGGCCGGCCGCGCTGCTGGCCCGCGCCGTGGCCGAGCTGGACGTGGAGGCATCGGTGCGCTTCGGCGACCAGGAGGTCAGCGCGGCCAGCGTGCTCGCGCTGATGGGCCTTGGCGCCCGCGGCGGGGACACCATCACGCTGCGCGCGGTCGGTCCGGACGCTCAGGAGGCACTCACTCGGGTGGCAGCGCTCGCCGAACGCGGTTTCGACGAGTGAGCCCGCGCATCCGCGCCTACGCTGCGGATCATGGCTGCCAGAGCGGTTCTGGCCTGCGTGGTCCTGGTGACCGTGCTGGTCGGCTGTGGCACGCCGCAGGCCGGTCCGGGCGCGGCCGCCCCCGCGCCCGACTGGCCGAGGCTGGACCCGTGCAGCCTGCTCGCCCCGGACGCGCTGAGCCGCTTCGGCGGCCAGTCCGCCGGTCCTGAGCTGAACTTCGACGACTGTCGCCTGGCCCTGCGCAACGGGGTGGCCGAGCTGACCGTGACGCTGGGTTCCGGCGGCAGGCTGGCCGAGGCGCACGGGGCCGAGCAGCTCGGCTTCGAGCTGGTCGAGCGGGACGGGGTGCGGGTCGGCCGGGCCAAGGCGGTCGCCGACTCCTGCGGGTCGGTGGTGGTGCTGCCCGACCTGCGCTACGTCACGGTGGACGTCAGCGGCGAGGACGCCCAGCTGTGCGCGGTGGCCGAGGCCGCGGCCGAATCGGTGCGCACCGTGCTGCGCACCGGCGGCACCCGCAGCCGCGCCTACCCGCGCAACTCACTGGCCGCGCTGGACCCCTGTCCGCTGGTGCCGGCCGCGCTGGCCGCCAGGGTGCCCGGCATCGACACCCCGATGCCGCACGGCGACGGCAACCGGCACGTCTGCCAGTGGGGTGGCAGGCGCGGCGACTCGCCCTCGCTGCTGGTCAGCTTCAGCGTGGTCGACCCCGATCCGGCCGCGCCGGCGGCGATCGAGCGGATCGGCGGCCGCGAGTCACTGGTCCGCGCCCAGCCCGCGGGTGGCGGCCTGCTGCCCTCCTGCCGGGTGGACACCAGGCATATCGCCTTCGGTCAGGGCTACCGGGAGAACGCCAGGGTGTCGATCTACAGCGCGCTGCCCGCGGAGGAGAACTGCCCGCTCGCGCGTGAGGTGGCCACCGCGGTCTGGCCGCGCCTACCCGCTCTCTAGGCTTGCCCCCGTGGCGAACCTCACCGGGGAAAACAACACGCAGCGTGGCACTATCACCACAAGTTACTGGCCCGTAGCACCCGTCAGCGGGTCCCCCGATGTCGTGGGAGGCAGAGTCGTGACGCGTGAGTTCACCACCGTCGGAGTCGTCGGTCTTGGCACCATGGGCGCCGGTATCGCGGAGGTGTTCGCGCGCACCGGGCTGAAGGTCATCGCGGTCGAGGTGACCGAGGACGCGCTGGCCCGCGGGCGTGGCCACGTGGAGCACTCCACCGACCGCGCGCTGCGCCGCGGCAAGCTGGACGAGGCTGGCAAGGACGCGCTGTTCGCCCAGATCGAGTTCACCACCTCGATGCAGGCGCTGGCAGCTGCCGACCTGGTGATCGAGGCGGTGCCGGAGCGGATGGAGCTGAAGGCCCAGGTCTTCGGCGAACTGGACCGGATCTGCCCGCCGGAGACGATCCTGGCCTCCAACACCTCCTCGCTGTCGGTCACCGAGCTGTCCGTGCACACCTCCCGGCCGGGCAAGGTCGTCGGGATGCACTTCTTCAACCCGGCGCCGGTGCTCAAGCTGGTCGAGGTGATCCGCACCGTGGTCACCGAGCCAGGGGTGGTCGAGGACGTCACCGCGCTGGCCGAGCGGCTGGGCAAGGTGCCGGTGGTCATCGGCGACCGCGCGGGCTTCATCGCCAACGCGCTGCTGTTCGGCTACCTCAACCACGCCGTGCGCATGTTCGAGGGCCGCTACGCCACCCGTGAGGACCTGGACGCGGCCATGAAGCTGGGCTGCGGCTACCCGATGGGCCCGCTGGCGCTGCTCGACCTGATCGGGCTGGACACCGCCTACGAGATCCTCGACACCATGTACCACCAGTCCCGCAACCGGCTGCACGCTCCCGCGCCGCTGCTCAAGCAGATGATCACCGCGGGCCTGCTGGGCCGGAAGACCGGACGTGGTTTCTACACCTACGACGCCCCGGACTCGCCCACCGTGGTGGACGCGGTCAGCGCCGAGGGCGCCTCGACCGAGCAGGTCCGCGAGGTGCAGCGGGTCGGCGTGGTCGGCACCGGGACCATGGCCACCGGCATCGTGGAGGTCTTCGCCAAGTCCGGCCACGACGTGATCGTGCGGGCCCGCAGCGAGGGCAAGGGCAAGACCGCGCTGGAGGCGCTGCGCCGCTCGCTGGACAAGGGCGTGCTGCGCGGCAAGCTGTCGGAGGAGGACCGGGACGCCGCGCTGGCGCGGGTCCAGGTGACCACCGACCTGGGTGATCTGGCCGACGCCGACCTGGTGGTCGAGGCGGTCGCCGAGGAGCTGTCGGTCAAGAAGGCCGTCTTCGCCACCCTGGACGAGGTCTGCAAGCCGGGTGCGGTGCTGGCCACCACCACCTCCTCGCTGCCGGTGATCGAGCTGGCCGCGGTGACCAGCCGCCCCGGCGACGTGGTCGGCCTGCACTTCTTCAACCCCGCGCCGGTGATGAAGCTGGTCGAGGTGGTGCACACCATCTCCACCGCGCCCGAGGTGGTGCTGACCGCCCAGGCGGTCTGCCGCAAGCTCGGCAAGCACCCGGTGACCTGCGGCGACCGCGCCGGGTTCATCGTCAACGCGCTGTTGTTCCCCTACCTCAACGACGCGGTGAAGATGCTGGAGGCGCACTACGCCTCCGCCGATGACATCGACAACGCGATGAAGGTCGGCTGTGGCCTGCCGATGGGCCCGTTCGCGTTGCTGGACGTGGTCGGCCTGGACGTGGCCCTGGCCATCCAGCGCGAGCTGTACCTGGAGTTCCGCGAGGCCGGGTTCGCGCCGGCTCCGCTGCTGGAACACCTGGTCACCGCAGGTCGGCTGGGTCGCAAGACCGGCAAGGGCTTCCGCGACTACACCGGCTGAGCGGGCTGGGTAGCCTGAGGGATCGTGGAGGCCACGATCGACGAGCTGATCAGCAGGCTGCGCACCGCCAAGCGCTGCGACGAGGAACTGGACCTCGTGCGGGGCTGGGCCGATGCGGGCCGGATCGACGAGCTGCTGCACCTGGGCGAGGCGCTGCTGGCGGCGCAGGGCCGGGCGGCGGAGCAGGTGCTGTGGGGTGTCATCGCCGCACTGGCCGCCCGTCCCGGCGCGTTCAGCGTGGTGGCCGCGCTCCAGCTGGCCGGGGACGACCGGGTGCCGCTCGGCCAGAAGCGCAGGGCCGCGGCGCTGCTCGCCGAGGGGCAGCCGCTGGAGAACCTGGACGCCTTCTTCGCCGACGCCGGGCCGACGGATGAGGTGCTGGCCTGCCTGCTGCACGAGACGGTGCTGCGGCACGGCGACCTGACCGGGGTGCCGGAGGCGGTGGCCTACGCCGAGCAGTTGCACGGCGCGCACCCGCTGGGCGAACTGCCGCTGAAGCTGGCCGAGTTCGAGCTGGGCGAGGAGAGCGGCGACCTCTATCGTGCCCTGCCGCTGTGGCCGGACCAGGGCGGGACCGAGCCGAGCACCGAGGTCGAGCGCCTGCCCTGGGACGCGGCCGAGGTCGAGGCGGGCTTCCAGCACTGGGTCGGCCCGGCGGGCGGCCACGTGGAGAGCGGCCTGTTCCGGCTCAGCGCGCCCTGGCAGCCGGACCTGCTGACCAGCCTGCCGCTGGACTGCCTGGCCGGGGCCGAGCAGGTGCGGGTCAGCCGGATGACGCTGACCGAGGCGTACTGGGTCCTCTTCAGCCGGATGCGCTTCGACGGCGCCTACAGCTCCGACACCAGCCGCGCCTACGCCCGGCTGCACGCCCGCCGGGCCATCGCCGGCCTGGCCGGGGTGGACCGGCCGGGCGAGGCGCGTTGTGAATGGCTGGAGTTCGACGTGACCGGGCCGTGGTTCTACCAGGTGGCCTGGGACCTCGGCGTGCTGGCTGCGCGGCCGGACGGCACGGTGGCCGTCCTGGCCGCGAGCGACACCGACTGAGGTCAGTTCTGCGTGCGGGTGCGCAGTTCCGCGCCCGTGGTGGTGGAGCTGCCGGTCACCGACTGGCCGCTGCTCTTCTGGAAGGTCACGTCGTAGGGCCCGGTGCTGCGTTCGACCTTGACGCCGTTGATGGTGACGCCGGTGGTGTCGTTGGTCAGGAACGCGGGCCGCCCGTCGTTCTTCTCGAACTCGAAGGTGCTGCCGACGAACTTGATGTCCTTGGCGTGCCGGATCCAGAAGCCGAAGGAGGGCCGCACGCCGAAGATCCGCGGCGGGTACTCGGTGCTGTTCTCCGGCGGCACCCGGTTGGCGTCGGAGGCCGGGTGGTTGCCTGGCACGTTGAGCTTGACGTTGGTGAAGGTGACGTCCTCGATCATCGAGTCGGTGCGGCCGCTGATCGTGCTGGTGTGCTCGGGGCCGCCCGGCACGGTGGTCGGCGAGGTCAGGCTGGTGCCGGTGATGTCGGTGAAGTGGATGTCGCGGATCTTGCCGGCAGGCGGCTTGCCTGGGCAGCGCGAGCGCTTGCCGACGTGCAGGAAGATCGGCGTGGTGGTGCGGGTCAGGGTGATGTTGTTGTAGTGGATGTCCTCGATCACCGAGCCGTCCATGGACACGATGCCCAGCCCGGCCTTGCCCGCGCCGGTGACCTTGAGGTTGCTGAACCGGATGTTGCGGAAGTTCCCGCAGGTCTCCGAGCCGAACTGGAGCGCGTTGTTCTCGGTGGACTTGATGGTGGAATCGCGCACCACGTTGTTCTGGCTGACGAAGGTCTTGCCGAGGGCGTAGTCGCTCTTGAAGACCACCGCGTCGTCACTGGCCTCCACGATGGAGTCGGCGACCTCCACGTTCGAGCTGTTGATGATGTTGATCCCGTCCCGGTCCTCGGAGGTGAGGATCTTGACGTTGCTGAACTTCATCCCGTCGCACCCGTTGGCCAGCACCGCGAAGTGCCCGCCCTGGCGCATGGTGATGCCGGTCAGCGTCACGTTCTTGCAGAACTTCAGCGAGATCGCCTTGTCCGCGATGCCGGAACCCGGGTTGTTGCTGGTGTCCAGCTTGTTGTCACCGTCGATGGTGCCGGTCCCGGTGAAGTGGATGTTGGAGACGTTCTCGCCCCAGAGCAGGGCGTTGCGGAAGTGGCTGTGCCCGAAGTCCTGGTAGTCGTCGAACTCGTTGGGCTCCGGCTTGTCCATGCCACTGCCGGCCGCGATGATCTTCGACCCGGCGGCCAGGTTGATGGTGATGTTGCTCTTGAGGTGGATGGACCGGGACAGGTAGGTGCCCGAGGGCACCTCGACCACACCGCCACCGGCGGCACTGGCCGCGGTGATCGCCTTGTCGATGGCGGGCGAGTCGATGGCCTTGCCATCCCCCTTGGCGCCGTAGTCCCTGATGTTGAAGGTGGCCTCCGGCGCGGCCAGGGCGGGGGTCGCCATGGCCAGCACGGTGGCGCCCGCGGTGCCCAGGACGAGCAGGCGGGATCGCCAGGATCGGTTCATGAGCGGGGTCCTCCTCGGTGCGGTTCCACTGACCCGCGTGGCGGCGCAGGGGCTGCTGCGAAGAGGCGGCGGTCAAAATGTAAGCGTTTGCAACGCTAGGAGCAGGGCGAGCGCGGCGCAAGGGGCCAGCCGGAGGAGACCGTCAGGAGGACAGTGTCAGCGCAGCTCGCAGGCGGTCATCGCCCACAGCTGCGGGCCGTACTCGGCGCGGAAGACCCGGTAGCAGTCCAGGAAGGTGACCGCGGCGCAGGCCAGGTCGGCGAGCAGGATGCCTGCGTCGGCCTCGCTCATCGCGTAGGACACGCACTCCTCGGCGTCGGCGTGCGCGGTGGCCGCCGGTCCGGCCAGGGTGGCGCCGACGATCGCCGAGGTGAGAACGAGGGCCAGTGGCCTGAGCATGTGTTTCCTCCGAGCTGCCGGGCGTGCCCTCCTGGTTAGCCGGTCCGGGGCCTGCTGGGTAGCGCGGTCGCCGGTTCGGGTGGGCGGTGCCACCCGGTCAGGGCAGCCGGGCCGCGTGCTCGGGGCAGCCGGCGGTCAGGCGGTGCTCAGCCGCAGCAGCCGCCACCGCAGCAACCCCCGCCACCGCCACCACCGGCCGGCGCGGGCGCGCTGCCGCCGCGGCCGGTCATGCCGAGGGTGGTCAGCAGCTTCACCGTGTCGGTGTGGCCGCCGGGGCAGGTCGCCGGGTCGCTGGAGGCGCTCATCGGGCGGGACAGCTCGAAGGTGTCGCCGCACTCGCGGCAGCGGAACTCATAACGCGGCATGCCGCCATTGTGCGGCATCGGCGGTTACCGTCGGGCTGTGCCGAGGACAACCGAGTGCGCCTGCCTGATCTGCGAGCCGCCGGACGCCCGCCAGGACCAGCGGTGGCGACGGGAGATCGGCACCGTGCGCAGGCACCGGTGGGGTGTGGTCGGCATCGTGGACGAGCCGGGCTGGGCGTTCAGCTACGGGTTGTGGCACTCCTTCCGGCAGCCGGAGATCGCCATGTTCGGGCTGCGCGGACCGGACATGATGACCTGGCTCAACGAACTCGCCGACCGGATCCCCGGTGGCGGCGTGCTGTGCGACGGCGACGAGCTGACCGATGTGCTGGCCGACCAGCCGGTGTTGCTGCGGGCGGCCGACGCGAGCTGGAACGACGGGCTCTTCGGCACCGCGGTCGGCTTCTACCGGCAGCGGACCCCGCCGTTCCTGCAGGTGATCTGGCCGGATCGGCACGGGCACTGGCCGTGGCACCCGGAGGCGGGGGACCGGTGCCGGGACTGGCAGCCCAACCTGTGGCTGCCGCTGGCCGAGCACCCCGGCGAGCTGTGGCCGCGGATCGCCACCGAGGTCTGACCGCGCCCCGCGGATCCGTCCGGGTTACCGTGTTTTCTCGTGCCTCGCCGTAACCGAACCCATGACGCCGACGGTCATCGACCGCTCGGCGGCGGACTGGGTGATGCCCGCACCGAGTCCGGTCCCGACGGCGACTGGATCGTCCGCTCGGTTCCCGGCGCGCAGACCACGAAGATGTACCGCTGTCCCGGCTGCGACCACGAGATCCGGCCAGGGGTGGCGCACGTGGTGGCCTGGCCCGCGGACGATCTTGGCTCGGCCACGGACCGGCGGCACTGGCACAACGGGTGCTGGGGCGCGCGGTCGCGCCGCGGACCGACCCGGCGGTGGTCTTGACCGGGGCGGACGGCGTCGAGATCCGGGCGAACACCGTGCTGCCCGCGATGCGCGAACCGCTCACCCTGCGTACCGCCGACGGCCTGGCCCTGGTCGGCGAACTCGCGCTGCCGGTGGACCGCCCGCCGCGGGCGACCCTGGTCTGCCTGCACCCGCTGCCAACGCACGGCGGCATGATGGACTCGCACCTGCTGCGCAAGGCCGCCTGGCGACTGCCCGCGCTGGCCGGGTTCGCCGTGCTGCGGTTCAACACCAGGGGCACCGCGAGCGAGGCCGGATGCAGCGAGGGCGTCTTCGAGCGGTGCGACGGCGAAGGCCGGGATCTGACCGCGGCGCTGGAGTTCACCCAGGCCAGGGGACTGCCCGAGGTGTGGCTGCTGGGCTGGTCCTTCGGCACCGATCTGGCGCTGCGGCACGGGTTGCACCCGGCGGTGCGCGGGGCGGTGCTGGTCGCGCCGCCGTTGCGGTGGAGCGCGGCGGCGGAGCTGGACCGGTGGCGGGCCTCGGGATTGCCGGTGACCTGCCTGGTGCCCGAGCACGACGACAACCTGCGGCCCGAGCAGGCCCGGACCCGGTTCGCGCCGCTGACCCAGGCGCGGGTGGTGGCCGTGCCGGGGGCCAAGCACCTGCTGGTGGGCTACGCGGACGTGGTGCTGGACGAGGTGGTCCGGGCGGTCGCGCCGGAGCTGGCCACGCCGTTGCCGCGGCGGGTCAGCCTTCCGGCGTCCTGACGGCCGGGTCGCGGTAGAGCGCCGAGACGCCCTGGCCGCCGTACTCGGTGCTGCCGACCAGCACGAAGCCGAGCTTCTCGGCGACCCGGATGGACGCGGTGTTGTCGAAGTGGGTGACCACGCTGACCGGCAGCTCCGGCCGGGCCCGCCGCGCCCAGTCCACCGCGGCCCTGGCCATTTCCGGCGCGTAGCCCTTGCCCCAGGCCGACGGGCGGAAGCGGTAGGCCAGGTTCAGCGACGGCCTGCCGTCCACGATGGCGTGCCGCAGGCCGCCGTAGCCGAGCAGCTCACCGGTGTCGGCCAGCCGGACCGCCCAGTAGCTGATGCCGTCCCGGACCCAGTCCTCGACGATCCGCCCGAGCAACTCGGCCACCGCCTCCGGAGTGGCCGGTTTGCGGCTGAAGCGGTTGGTCTCCGGGTCGGACTGGATCTCGGCGAAACCGGCCAGGTCGTCGGCGCCGAGCCGGTGCAGCCACAGCCGTTCGGTGTGCAGTTCCTCGGGCTCGGGCAGCGGTTTCCGGTACAGGGCAAGGCCTTTGATCGCGTACTCGTCGGTGCGGCCGACCCTGGCCATGCCGAGTTTGGCCGCCACCCTGATCGCGTTGTCGTTCGCGGTCGCGGTGGCCACGTGCACCGGCCGGTCCGGCAGTGCCGTGGCCGCCCACTCGATGGCCGCGGTGGCCATTTCCGGCGCGTAGCCGCGGCCCCAGGCGCTGGGCCGGAACCGGTAGTACAGGTTGAGCACCGGCTGCCCGCGCAGCACGTGCGGCTCCAGCCCGCCGATGCCGACCACCTCGCCGGTCTCGGCCAGGATGACCAGCCAGTAGCCGATGCCGTGCTCGGCCCAGCTCTCCAGCCATTCGGTCAGCTGCCCGGCCACCTGCGCCGAACTGGGTGGCGCGACCTTGTACTGGTTGGTCGCCGGATCGCCCTGGATCTCCCGTACCACCGGCAGATCCGCCCGCCGCACCCGGCGCAGCCACAGCCGTTGGGTGTGCAGTTCGTCCGGGGCCGGGCGCGGCCTGCGGAACAACGCCATGATCGGCTCGCCCTTGTGCACGTACTCGTCGGTGACCCCGATCGGCGCCATGCCGAGTTTGGCCGCGACCCGCCTGGCCGCGGTGTTCTCCGGCACGGTGACCACGAACACCGGCCGGTCCGGCGCCGCGCGGTCCGCCCAGGCCATCGCCGCCCTGGCCATCTCGGTGGCGTAGCCCTGCCCCCAGGCGCCGGGCCGGAAGCGGTAGTACAGGTTGAACCCGTCCTCGCCCGCCATCCGCCGCACGGACAGCCCGCCGAGGCCGATGGTCTCGCCGGTGTCGGCGCGCACGATCGCCCAGTAGCCGATGCCGTGTTCGGCCCATTCACCCAGCCACCCGGCGAGCAGGTCCGCCGCCTGCGCCGGGGTGGGCAGCGTGGCGTTGAACTCGTTGGCGGCCGGATCGCACTGGATCTGCACCACCGCGGGCAGATCCGCTTCCTGGACCCGGCGCAGCAGCAGCCGTTCGGTCCGGATCAGCGCGGGCGGATCGGACAGCAGGCTCTCCGGCAGCCGGTCCAGGATCTCGCGCACCGTCTCGGCCGGGGTCTGGCCCGAACTGTCCAGCCACAGGCCCAGCCGCGGGGTGTCCGCGCGGAACATGCGGTCCAGCACCTCCACCGTCCACTCGCCGCCGTAGCCGGTCTTGTCCCTGGCACTCTCCCGCGCGTCCACCGCGCCGGTCGCCGGGGCGAGCACCACCAGGTGCACCAGCGGGGACCGCACCGCGGCCAGGAAGGCGCGCAGCCCGTCGCCGATGATCACGTCCTCGACCACCGCGGTGAACCCGGCCTCGACGAAGGAGTCGGCCAGCGCCGCGGCCTGCCGGTAGCGCAGGTGCAGCTGGTCTAGGGCCTGCTCGCCGGGCTCGGGGGTCATGTCGACCCGGCCGGTGCGGACCATCTCCCGCACCTGGTCGCCCTCGACGAACGCGCCGCGCTCGAAGGACCCGGCGAGCAGCCTGCCCACGGTGGTCTTGCCCGCGGCGGAGATCCCGGTCAGCACGATCAGGCGTGGCGGAGTCACAGCAGGCAGGATATGAACTCGTGCCCGTCAACGACACTGGATTAGGCGTTCCGCTGGTGCTGCTGCACGCGTTCCCGCTGGATTCCCGCATGTGGGACCCGGTGCGCGAGACGCTGGCCGAGCAGGTCCGGGTGATCACCCCTGACCAGCGTGGACTCGGCCGCACCCCGCTCGGCGCGGAACCCCCGGCACTGGAGGTCATCGCGCGCGATGTGCTCGGCCTGCTCGACGGGCTTGGGCTGGAGCGGGTGGTGCTGGGTGGCTGCTCGATGGGCGGCTACGTGGCCATGGCACTGCTGCGGCTCGCGCCGGAACGGGTGTCCGGGCTGGTGCTGGTGGACACCAAGGCGGTCGCGGACACCCCGGAGCAGCGGGCG
Source organism: Crossiella cryophila (assembly GCF_014204915.1). Taxonomy (NCBI): domain Bacteria; kingdom Bacillati; phylum Actinomycetota; class Actinomycetes; order Pseudonocardiales; family Pseudonocardiaceae; genus Crossiella; species Crossiella cryophila. The sequence continues at coordinate 9,814,397 of NZ_JACHMH010000001.1, read as the reverse complement.
AACCGGCTGGCGATGGCCGCCCGGATCGAGGCCGAGGGCGTGGACTGGCTGCCGGACACGGTGATCGAGGGCCTGCTCGGCCAGTACACCCATTCCGAGCGGCCCAAGGTGGTCGCGGCGGTGCGCAGGCTGATCGCGAGCCAGTCCGCCGAGGGCGTGGCCTGGGCGCAACGGGCGATGGCCGCCCGGCCGGACTCGACCGCGACGCTGGCCGCGGTGACCGTGCCGACGCTGGTGCTCACCGGCCGGGAGGACGCGCTGATCCCGCCCGCGCTGGCCAGTGCCATGGCCGGGGTGGTGCCCTCGGCCCAGCTGATCCAGCTGCCACGCAGCGGGCACCTGCCCCCGCTGGAGACCCCGGCCGAGTTCAGCGCGGCGGTGCTGGCGTTCCTGCGCGTGACCGGCTGAGTGCGGCGCCGGTCTCGTACAGGCAGATCAGCAGTGGCCGCAACGCCAGTCCGGCCGCGGTGAGCCGGTAGCCGACCCGCGGCGGGAAGGCGTTGACCTGCTCGCGGTGCGCCAGGCCGCGGGCGGTCAGCTCGTGCAGGCGTTCGGTGAGGATCTTGGCGCTGAGCGTCGGCAGGGCGGCGCGGAGTTCGGAGAAGGTGCGTTCGCCGTGCATCAGCTCGCGCAGCACCAGCGTGGTCCAGCGCCCGGAGATCGCGGCCAGGGCCACCTCGACCGGGCAGTCCGGCTCTGGCCTGGCGGTGCGGCCGCGCTCGTCGGGGACCAGCTCGGCGTCCCAGCCGTGGGTTTCCGTTTGGTGACCCGCGGCGCGGGGATCTTGGCTGTCGGCATGGACCACAGCACCAGTGTGCGGCTGACCACGGATCCCGGCCAGCACCCGCACGTCTTCGCCGCCGCCTTCAACTCCGGCGACCCGGCCGCGGTGGAGGCATGTTACGAACCCGGCGGCCTGCTCGCGCCCAGGCCGGGACAGCCGGTGACCGGTGAGCAGCGGGCCGCCGCCAACGCGCGCCTGATGTCCCTCGGCCTGCCGATCGAGGTCCGGCCGAGGCAGGTCTACGTGGTCGGCGAACTGGCGTTGCTGATCGTCGACTGGGAGATCCGCGGTGACGGTCCGGACGGTCCGGTGCACATCAGCGGCACCGCGACCGACGTGGCCCGGCGCGGGCCGGACGGGTTGTGGCGATACGTGATCGACAACCCGAACGGCTGCGCCTAGCCGGTCAGCGGCGGGGCGGGTTCTGCGGCCCGGCGGGCGGGGCCGGCTTGCGGAGCTGCTTGGTCGGACCGTCCAGATCGGTCTGCGGCTGCTGGACCGGGGGCTTCTTCATCGCCGTGGTGGGCGGGTCCATGTTCGGCCGCGGGGCCGCGGGCTGGCGCTGCGGGTGCGGCGACTGCGGCCGCTGCCCACGCACCGGCTGCGGCGGCTGGGAGGCCGGGTTCTGCGCCTGGACGTTGGGGGTGCGCTTGGCCGGGTTGGCCTTGGGGGCCTGCATCGCGGTGGTGCGGGCCGGGTCCGGCTGGACACCCTGCGGCGGCTGGCCGGGCTGGCGCTGGTTGCCCGGCACCGGCGGCCGTCCGCCCTGCGGGACACCCGCGGGGGAGACCGGCGGCTGACCACCGGCGACCGGCTGGGGCGCGGCCTGCTGCTGGTTGCCGGGGCCCTGCGGCTGGACCGGCTTGCCGGGCTGCGGCTGGGCGCCCTGCTGGGCCTGCTGCGGCGCCGGGGCCGCGGGCTGTGCCGGGGCCGCCTGCGGCTGCTGGGCCTGCTGCGGCGCGGGCTGGGGCTGGGCGGGCTGCTGCGACTGCGCGGGCTGGGGCTGCGCGTTCTGCGGCTGGGCCGGGGCGGCTGCCTTGGCCTCGGCCGCGGGCTCGGCGGGCTTGGCCTCGGCCTTCGGCTCCGGCTTGGGCTCGGGTTCCGGCAGCACCGGCTGGTCCAGGATCAGGTTCTCGTCGTCGCCCTCGGCCAGCAGCGGGGTGGCGTCCACGAACAGGCCGTGGATGGCCTCCATCTCCGAGTGCATGGCCTTCAGCTCGGACTGCATGGTGCCGAGCTGCCCGGTCACCCGGCCGCGCAGCGCGCGCAGCAGCTCGACCCGCTTGGTCGCGTACTCGACCCGCTTGGTGGACTCCCTGGTCGCCTCGGACAGTCGCTTGTCCGCCGCCTCGGTCGAGTCCTTGGTCAGCTTCTCCGCCTTCGCGGTGGCCTCGGCGACCATGGTGGTCGACTGCTCCAGCGCGTCCGAGCGGCGCTTCTCCGCTTCCGCGGTGGCCTCGCGGACCATCGTGGTGGACTGCTCCAGCGCCTCGGCGCGGCGGTTCTCCGCCTCCTCGGTGGCGTCCTTGACCAGCTTCTCCGCCTCGGCCTTGGCCTCCGCGCGGCGCTTGGCCGCCTCCTCGGTGGCCTCCCGCACCATGGTGGTGGACTGCTCAAGGGCGTCCGCCCGGCGCTTGTCCGCCTCCGCGGTGGCCTCGGTGACCCGCTTGTTGGCCTCCTCGGTGGCCTCGCGGACCAGGCGCTCGGCCTCGGTCGTGGCGTCGGCACGCCGCTTGGCGGCTTCCTCGGTGGCCTCGCGGACCATGGTGGTGGACTGCTCCAGCGCGTCGGCGCGGCGCTTCTCCGCCTCGGCGGTGGCCTCGCGGACCATCGTGGTGGACTGCTCCAGCGCGTCCGCCCGGCGCTTCTCCGCCTCCGCGGTGGCCTCGCCGACCATGGTGGTCGACTCGGCGATGGCGTCGTTGCGGCGCTTGGTGGCTTCCTCGGTCGCCTCGAACAACCGGCGGTTGGCCTCCGCGGTCGCCTCGGTGAGCCGCTTGGTGGCCTCCTCGGTGGCCTCCCGCACCCGGCGCTCGGCCTCGGCCTTGCTCTTGGCCTCCTGCTCGGCCAGCCCGCGCATGGACTCGGTGCGGCGGGAGGACATCGCGATCTCGAAGTCCTCCTCCACCTTGGTGCGCACCGCGTGTGAGTCCGCGTCCAGCTTGGCCGCCGTTGCGGTGGCCTCGCCGACGATCCGCTCGGCCTCGGTGCGCGCGTCGGCCAGCACCTTCTGGTGCTCGGCCTCCATCTGCACCCGGCGCGCGTCGAGTTCGGCGATGAGCTGCTCGTACCGGCGGCGCAGCCCGGCCGCGGCCTTCTCGGCGTCGGCCTGGGTCTTGGCCGACTCCTCCTCGGCGCGGGCGCGGGTCTCGTGCGCCTCGTCCTGGGCGAGCTTGAGCATCCGCTGCAGCCGCTCGCTCAGGCCCTCCAGCGTGGTCGGCGGCTTGGACAGCCGGTCGACCGAGCCCTTGAGGTCCTCGACCTCCATCCGCTTGGACTCCAGCTGCCTGGCCAGATCCCCGGCCTGGGACACCGCGGCGTCCCGATCGGCCGCCAGGATGCGAAGATCGGCGTCCAACCGCTCCAGGTGCTCTTCCACCTGGCTGCGGTCATAACCGCGCCGCACCGTGTCGAAGCCGGAACCGAGTGGCACAAGCTCACCGCTGCCAAGACCCATGGCCTCACGCTACCCGCACCGCGCGCCGGGCTGTGCTCGCGCCACCCGCTACCGGGTAGGCCATCCGTAGGAAAAAGCGAGAAAACCCTCACACACCACGGAATCGGTTGATCGCATCCTCATGCGCCGCACGGAATTCAGGATCGCGCACACCCAGACCGGCCTCCGGTGCGAGACACAACACACCAACCTTTCCCTGGTGTGCGTTCTGGTGGACGTCGTAGGCGGCCTGACCGGTGTTCTCCAGCGAGTACACATTGGACAGTGTCGGGTGGATCTTGCCCTTGGCGATCAAGCGGTTGGCCTCCCAGGCCTCCCGGTAGTTGGCGAAGTGCGAGCCGACGATCCGCTTGAGGTTCATCCACAGGTAGCGGTTGTCGTAGCTGTGCATGAATCCGCTGGTGGACGCGCAGGTGACGATGGTGCCGCCCTTGCGCGCGACGAACACGCTGGCGCCGAAGGTCTCCTTGCCAGGGTGCTCGAAGACGATGTCCGGATCGTCCCCGCCGGTCAGTTCGCGGATCTTGGCGCCGAACCGCTTCCACTCCGACGGGTCCTGCTCGTGCTCGTCCTTCCAGAACTTGTAGCCCTCGGCCGAGCGATCGATGATCAGCTCGGCGCCCATCTTGCGGCAGATGTCGGCCTTCTCCGGACTGGAGACCACGCACACCGGGGTCGCGCCGCCGTTGAGCGCGAACTGGGTGGCGTAGGAGCCTAGGCCGCCGGAGGCGCCCCAGATCAGCACCGTGTCGCCCTGCTTCATGCCGGCGCCGTTGGTGGAGACCAGCTGCCGGTACGCGGTGGAGTTGACCAGTCCGGGACTGGCCGCCTCCTCCCAGCTCAGGTGCTTGGGCTTGGGCATCAGCTGGTTGGTCTTGACCAGGGCCAGCTCGGCCAGGCCGCCGAAGTTGGTCTCGAAGCCCCAGATCCGCTGCTCCGGGTCCATCATCGTGTCGTTGTGCCCGTCCGGGCTCTCCAGCTCCACGCTCAGACAGTGCGCGACCACCTCGTCGCCCGGCTTCCAGTTGTTCACCCCGGCCCCGGTACGCAGCACCACACCGGCCAGGTCGGAGCCGACCACGTGGTAGGGCAGGTCGTGCCGGGAGGCCAGCGGCGAGGTGCGGCCGTAGCGGCGCAGGAAGCCGAAGGTGGACACCGGCTCGAAGATCGAGGTCCACACGGTGTTGTAGTTGATCGCGCTGGCCATCACCGCGACCAGTGCCTCACCGGGGCCCAGCTCGGGCGTGGGCACGTCGTCGAGGTGCAGCGAGCGCCGCGGGTCCTTCTCCTTGTGCGGGACGCCCTCGAACATGCCTGCTTCGTCGGCATGCACGGTTACCCCTCGGTAGGACTCCGGCACCGCGAGTTCGGCGAGTGCCTCGTTCTCACCGGCCAGGATCGCGTCGAGGATCTTCTGCACGGGGGACCTCCGTGGGTGTCGTATGCCATCGGCGCAGTTCGGGGGAGGTTACTCACGAGTAAACGATCCAGAAGCCGAGTTGTGAGCCACTGCACGGCGAGGTTCGTCCGATCGTGACCCTGGGAACGCGCGGAATTCTTGACCGGGCGGCCAATCAAGGAGGAGTCTGGGAGTCAGGAAGACCCTTTTCGGCCGTCTACGGAGGGCTGCTCGTCAGGCCCGACCGTGACATTGGAGGTGGTCGTGATGGAGAAGGCCTGGAGTCGCTGGCAGGACTGGGCCGCGGTGGTCATGGGCGTGGTCGTGCTGCTGAGCCCGATGGTCATGGACAGTTCGCCGCGGTCGATGTGGACCATGGTGCTGCTGGGCGGGCTGCTCGGGATCTCGGCGCTGTGGTCGCTGGCCCAGCCGGGTTCGGTGGCCAGCGAGTACGTGCACATGGGCCTGGGCGTGCTGCTGTTCCTGGCGCCCTGGGTGATGGGCTACAGCACCGAACTGATGGCCGCGGCCTGGGTTTCCTGGGTCGTCGGCGTGCTGGCCGTGCTGGCCGGCGCCTCGGCCCTGCCCGCGGCCAACGCCGCACACGGGCTGGCCGGATCGCACTGACCCACCTGTCCGACGCGGGCCGGTCGTCCCTGGAGGCGGCCGGCCTCCTTCTGTGCCAAGGAGAACCCACCCTGTCCGCCAAAGACCGGATCCTGGCCGCGGCCGAGACCCTCTTCGCCGAGTCCGGCTTCGACGCCACCCCCACCTCCAGGATCGCCGAGGCGGCCGGGGTGCCCAAGGCGTTGGTGCACTACTACTTCCGCCGCAAACCGGACCTGCTGGCCGCGCTGGTGGACAGGCTGCCCGAACACCCGGTGGACCTGGAAACCGTTGTGGTGCCTGGAGATGTCGCGGCCAGCCTGCGTGCGCTGGTGGCCGAGCTGGACGCGCACCACGACGATTCGACCCTGCTCAGCCACCTGCTGTGGCGGGAAGCCGACACCCACCCCGCGGTACGCGACGCCCTGCACGCCCGGTTCGAGCGGACCGTGGGCCACGCCCAGGAGGTGATCGCCGCGGCCCGGCCGGAGGTGCCCGCCGCCTCGGTGACCGCGGCGGCCACCCTGCTCGCGCTGGCCGTCGGCTACCGGCACTCGGTGGCCCGGCACCACCCGGACTGGCCCGCCGCCCAGGCGGATCGCCTGGAAGCCGAGGTGGAGCTGATCGCGCGCGCGATCGGGACCGTTGATCCACCTGTCAAGTAGGGCTTAATAACGCCGATACTTCCTGGTTTGCCCCGGGGTCTCCAGATATCAAGGACACGTGTCCTTCCGTCACCCGATCAGGTGATAACAAGACACGAACTGGGGCTGAGTTCAGCATGACACGCACAGCACGATTCTTCTTGCGAGGAAAGCGAAAGGGGGCGTTGCTGCTGGCCGGTGTGCTGGCGACCGGTGTGATCGCACCGAGCGCCCTCGCCGAACCAGCGGGCCGCAGCACCACCACCGTCCAGGTCGCCGGGCTCACCGCGCCGGTGCGCATGGTCCTGGACAAGTGGGGCGTGCCGCACATCTACGCCACCAACACCGCCGATGTGTACCTGGGGCAGGGCTTCAACGCCGCCAGGGACCGGCTCTTCCAGCTCGACCTGTGGCACCGCCGCGGGCTGGGCACGCTCTCGGAGGTGCTCGGCGCCGGTTATGCCGAGCTGGACAAGGGCGCCCGCTCGGTGCTCTACCGCGGTGACCTGGCCAAGGAGTGGGCGGCCTACCCGCCGCAGGCCAAGGAGGTCGCGACCAAGTTCGTCGCCGGGATCAACGGCTACCTGGAGTGGCTGGCCAGGAACCCGAACGCGTTGCCGGAGGAGTTCCGCACCCTCGGCTACCGCCCGGCGAAGTGGCAGCCCGAGGACGTGGTGCGCATCCGGCACCACGCCCTGGTCACCAACGGCTACTACGAGGCACTGCGCGCGCTGACCAGTTGCCTGGCCGGCACGCCGGAGGCCGACGTGATCCGGCAGAACCTGGAGCCCAAGCACGCCGCCGCGGTCCCCCAGGGCCTCGACGTCTGCGCGGTGGCCCAGGTGGCCGAGCCGCTGCTCAACGCCTACGGGGCAGCGGTGCTGCCGGTGACCTTCGACGCGGGTACGAGCAAGATCAGCGTCACCAAGGCGCCGCCGGCGCAGGGCAGCAACAACTGGGCCATCTCCGCGGCGAAGTCGGCGACCGGGCGACCGGTGCTGGCCGATGACCCGCACCGACTGATGAGCCTGCCGTCCTCGCGGTACCTGGCGCACCTGTCCGCGCCGGGGCTGGACATCATCGGCGCTGGTGAGCCGATGATTCCCGGGCTGCACATCGGGCACAACGGGACCTCGGCGTTCGGGGTCACGCAGTTCCCGGCCGACCAGGAGGACCTCTACGTCTACCAGCTCGATCCGGCCGACCACAGCCGGTACAAGTACGGCGACGGGTATGAGTCCTTCCGCACGGTGACCGAGAAACTGCCGGTCAAGGGCGAGCAGAGCCGCGATCTGGCGCTCTCCTTCAGCCGGCACGGACCGGTGCTGTACGTCGACGCGCAGCGGCACCTCGCCTACGGGCTGCGCTCGGTGTGGATGGAGCCGGGCACCTCGCCCTACTTCGCCGCGCTGGGTTTCCAGACCGCGCAGACGGCACAGCAGTTCGGCGAGGCGCTCAAGCGGTGGGGCGCGCCCGGCGCGAACCACGTCTACGCCAACACGGCGGGCCAGATCGGCTGGCTGCCCGGCGCGCTGGTGCCAAGGCGGCCCAACCACGACGGTCTGCTGCCGGTGCCCGGCGACGGGCGCTACGAGTGGAACGGCTTCTACTCCGGCGACGACCTGCCGCGCACCATCAACCCGGCCAGCGGCTGGGTGGCCACGGCCAACGAGATGAACGTCCCGGCCTCGCACCAGAAGCTGGGGCTTGGCTATGACGCCTGGGCGGACCCGTACCGGGCACAGCGGATCGCGGAGGTCCTCAACGGGAAGCCGAAGCTGACCTTCGAGGACTCGCTGAAGCTGCAGAACGACTTCCTGTCCATCCCGGCCCGCAAGATCACCGCCGTGCTGGGCTCGCTCACCAGCGCGGATCCCAAGACCAAGGCTTCGCTGGAGCTGCTCAAGGGCTGGAACCACGTGGCAGGCCCGGAATCCGGTCCGGCCGCGCTGTACGAGACCTGGTTCACCAAGCACCTCGGCCCGCAGTTCATCCGGACCGTGCTGCCCGGCGTGGACTTCTTCACCAAGCCGGACACCCAGGTGCTGATCGACGCGCTGGAGCACCCGGAGAACCACTTCGGCGCGGACGCCAGGGCCAAGCGGGACAAGCTGCTGCTGGACTCGCTGGTCAGTGCCAGGGCCGAGGTCGAGCAGAAGCTCGGCGCGGACCAGAACACCTGGCAGTGGGGCAAGCTGCAGCACACCCGGTTCGAGAACCCGATCTCGCCGCTGGTCGACGAGGCCGCCCGCAAGCGGCTCAACGTCGGCCCGTTCCCGCGGGGTGGGGCCTCGGACACGGTGAACAACTCCGAGTACGAGTCGGCCGACTTCCGGCACATCGGCGGCGCCTCGCTGCGGGTGGTCATCGACGTCGGCAACTGGGACGGCTCGAAGGCGGTCAACGCGCCCGGTCAGTCCGGCAACCCGGCCGATCCGCACTACAAGGACCTGGCCGAGAGCTGGCGCAAGGGCGAGTACTTCCCGCTGCTGTACAGCAAGGCCGCGGTGGAGCGCAACGCCGAGCGGTACCTGATCCTGGTGCCGAAGTCCTCCTGATCGACTGAGCACCGAGTGCGGGGTCCCCGGTTCGCGCCGGGGACCCCGCGTCCGGGTCAGTGGCCGTTCTTGGCCGGTTCCACCAGCTCGACCAGCACGCCGCCGGCGTCCTTGGGGTGGATGAAGTTGATCCGGCTGTCCGAGGTGCCGCGCTTGGGCTCGGCGAAGAGCAGCCGCAGGCCCTTGGCCTTGATCGCCGCGCAGGCCGCCTCGATGTCGGTCACCCGGTAGGCCAGCTGCTGCAGGCCGGGGCCGCTGCGGCCGATGAACTTGGCGATGGTCGAGTCCGGCCGGGACGGCGCGAGCAGCTGGATCTGGGTCGCGCCGGTGACATCGCCAGGGGCGCGCAGCATGGCCTCCCGCACGCCCTGCTCCTCGTTGGTCTCCTGGTGCGCCACCTCCAGCCCGAAGGTCTCGCGGTGGAAGGCGATCGCCTCGTCCAGGTCGGGCACGGCGATGCCCACGTGATCGATCGCGGTGACGAATTTCCCGAGTTCCGGCTGCATAGGGGCAGACTAGTAACCGACCTACCCGGTTACGCGTACTTTCTGTGGGCGTCCTCACAAGGCGACGTCTCGCGTACCGGCGGTATGGTCCGACGAAGACCTGCTTGCCAGGGTCGAGCATGTTTCAGTATTCCCAACAGACCAATTCCCACCCGCAGTGTCGCTGGAGGCAGCCGTGTCTGGTTCGGTCATCGTCGCCGGAGCCCGTACCCCGATGGGTCGGCTGCTCGGCTCGCTCAAGGACTTCTCCGGCGCCCAGCTGGGCGGGGTGGCCATCAAGGCCGCGCTGGAGCGGGCCGGGGTCGCGCCGGAGGCCGTGCAGTACGTGATCATGGGTCAGGTGCTGACCGCGGGCGCCGGGCAGATGCCGGCGCGGCAGGCCGCGGTGGCCGCGGGCATCCCGATGAGCGTGCCCTCGCTGAGCATCAACAAGGTGTGCCTGTCCGGCCTGGACGCGATCGCGCTGGCCGACCAGCTCATCCGCGCCGGTGAGTTCGACATCGTGGTGGCCGGTGGCCAGGAGTCGATGACCCAGGCCCCGCACCTGCTGCCGAAGTCCCGCTCCGGGTTCAAGTACGGCGATGTGACCCTGCAGGACCACATGGCGCACGACGGCCTGTTCTGCGCCTTCGACCAGGTCGCGATGGGTGCCTCCACCGAGAAGTACAACCAGCGCTACGGCCTGACCCGCGCCGAGCAGGACGCCTTCGCCGCCCGCTCGCACCAGCGCGCCGCCGCGGCCACGGCCAACGGGATCTTCGAGCAGGAGATCGCGCCGGTGGCCATCCCGCAGCGCAAGGGCGACCCGGTCCTGTTCAGCACGGACGAGGGCGTGCGCGCGGACACCACCGTGGACACCCTGGGCAAGCTGCGCCCGGCCTTCGCCTCCGACGGCACCATCACCGCGGGCTCGGCCTCGCAGATCTCCGACGGCGCGGCCGCGGTCGTGGTGATGAGCAAGGCCAAGGCGGAGGAGCTGGGCCTGACCTGGCTGGCCGAGATCGGCGCGCACGGCGTGGTGGCCGGGCCCGACGCCAGCCTGCACGAGCAGCCCTCGAACGCGATCAAGGCCGCCTGCGCCAAGGACGGCATCGACCCGGCCGAGCTGGACCTGATCGAGATCAACGAGGCATTCGCCGCGGTCGGCGTGGTCGCCGCCCGTCAGCTCGGCCTGGACGAGGCCGCCGCGGACGCCAAGGTCAACGTCAACGGCGGCGCGATCGCGCTGGGCCACCCGATCGGCATGTCCGGCGCCCGCGTCGTGCTGCACCTGGCGCTGGAGCTGCAGCGGCGTGGTGGCGGCGTCGGCGCGGCCGCGTTGTGCGGTGGCGGCGGCCAGGGTGACGCGCTGGTGATCCGGGTACCGTCTGCCTGATATGGGCAGAGTCGTCGACGTCCCCGAGCTGGTCGAACAGGCCCGGGAGGGTCAGCCGCGCGCGGTCGCGCGGCTGATCTCCCTGGTCGAGGACGCCAGCCCGCACCTGCGCGCGGTCGCCGCGGCACTGGCCCCGCACACCGGCCGCGCGCAGGTCATCGGTCTCACCGGATCCCCTGGCGTCGGCAAGTCCACCTCGACCTCCGCGCTGGTCACGGCGTTCCGGCAGGCGGGCAAACGGGTCGGCGTGCTCGCGGTGGACCCGTCCTCCCCGTTCTCCGGCGGCGCCCTGCTCGGCGACCGGATCCGGATGCAGGACCACGCCACCGACCCCGGCGTGTTCATCCGCTCCATGGCCACCCGCGGCCACCTGGGCGGACTGTCCTGGGCCACCCCGCAGGCCCTGCGGGTGCTGGACGCGGCAGGCTGCGACGTGGTGCTGATCGAGACCGTCGGCGTTGGCCAGTCCGAGGTCGAGGTGGTCGCGCTGGCCGACACCACGGTGGTGCTGCTGGCCCCCGGCATGGGTGACGGCATCCAGGCGGCCAAGGCCGGGATCCTGGAGATCGCCGACGTGTTCGTGGTGAACAAGGCCGACCGGGACGGCGCGGACGCCACGGTGCGCGATCTGAAGTACATGATCTCGTTGGGGCGCAAGGAGATCCGCGGCGCGATGTGGCGGCAGCCGATCGTCAAGACGGTGGCCAGCCGGGCCGAGGGCGTGCCCGAGGTGGTCACCGCGCTGCTGGACCACCGGGTGTGGATGACCGAGCACGGCGAGCTGGACCAGCGCCGTCAGCGCCGGGCCGAGGCCGAGATCGAGGCCATCGCACTGGCCGAGCTGCGCAGCCGGCTCGGCGACCTGCGCGGCGGCACCGCACTCACCGACCTGGGCAAACGAGTGGCCGAGGGCGAGCTGGACCCCTACACCGCCGCGGACGAACTGGTGGCGGGACTGCGCGGGTGAGCCGCCGCGCGCTGGTCATGCCGCCGCGCGTGCGCGCCACCAGCGGCGGGCTGGTCGCCGCGGCGGAGGCCCGTGGCCTGCCGGTCCTGCGCCCTGACCAGGCTGAGCCCGGCCACTGCCACTACTACGGCGGCCCGCTCGTCGCCGACACCCTGGCCCTGGACCTGGCCCTGCTCGAACCCCCGGACGACTGGCTGCCCGGCCTGCCGACCGAGTTCACCGCCCGCCGGATCACCGCAGGCACCCTCGGCACGACCAGCCTGACCGGCCCGACCTTCGTGAAACCACCCAGCGCCAAGCACCTGCCACCGCGGGTCTACCGGGACCAGGCCGACCTGACCGCCGCCGCCACCGGCCTGCCCGCGGACACCCCGCTGCTGCTCAGCGAGGTGACCGCGTTCGCGGCCGAGTACCGCCTCTACGTGCTCGACGGCGAGATCCACACCGGCTCCCGCTACCTGACCTGGGGCAACCTCGACCCGGCCGCCCTGGCCGCCGATCCGGAGTCCGCACGCGTGCTGGACTTCGCCCGCACCCTGCTGGCCACCCACGCCGAGACCCTGCCCAGCGCGGTGGTCCTGGACATCGGCCTGACCGGGCCGCCGACGGATCCCCGGCGGCGGCCCGCGGTGGTCGAGGCGAACCTGGCCTGGTTCACCGAGCCCTACCAGTCCGATGTGGACCGGGCCCTGGAGGTCATCCTGCGGGCGGCTGGTCCGCGGTCCGGGCTGTCGCCGCGGGACTCGCGGTTCGTCCGCGGCTGACCACGTTCACCGCCACCAGCACCGCCAGCAGGCCCGCGGTCACGTGGATCGGCGCGCCGGAGTAGGTCGAGCCCAGCACCAGCACCGCGGTGACCGGGAACCCGAAGGACAGCACGCCGCCACTGCGCGGACCGATGTGCAGCAGCCACACGCTGAGCAGGAACACCGCCACCGGCACCGTGGTCGCGAAGCCCGCGGCCGCCGTGGACAGGTGCGCGCGGTGCAGGTCGTAGTCCACCGCCACGGACAGGCCCGCGCCGACCGCGGCCGCCGAGGCGAAGATCAGGTAGTGGCCGTAGCCCCAGCTCAGGGTCTTGCCCAGGCTGTTCAGCGCGGGTGCGGGCTGGTCGAAGTACAGCCACCACAGCGAGAACAGGATCACCAGCCCGGCCACGGCCACCGAGACCAGGATCGGGATGTGCTGCTGGGCGGACAGGCCGGCGCGGATCGCGGTGGTCGCGGCCAGCACCGACTCACCCAGCACGATCAGCGTGAACAGGCCGTAGCGCTCGGCGATGTGGTGCGGGTGCCACGGGGTCGGGCCGCGCCGCTCGGCCCAGACCGGCACCAGCATCTCCAGCACCGCGAGCAGCAGGAACCCGGGCAGGAACAGTGACTCGGGCAGGAACAGCCTGCCGATCCAGCCCAGCTGCACCAGCGCGATACCCAGCGCGAACCGGTGCGCGCAGGCCCGGCGCGGCGGATCGGCCCTGGCCGCGCGCAGCCACTGGACGATCATGGCCACCCGCATCACCAGGTAACCGATGGTGATCACGGTGAAGTTCTGCTCGTAGGCCAGCGAGACCCCGGCCGCCATCACCAGGCCACCGGCGATCTGGATCAACACAGTCAGCCGGTAGGGCACGTCATCGGTGTCGTAGCTGGAGGCGAACCAGGTGAAGTTGATCCAGGCCCACCAGATCGCGAAGAACACCAGCACGTAGCCGAGTACGCCGGAGCCGAGGTGGTTCTCGCTCAGGCCGTGGTGCAGTCCGGCTGCCGCGGCGGCCACCGCGACCACGAAACACAGGTCGAACAACAGTTCCAGCGGGGTGGCCGCGCGGTGCGCTTCGGTGGCGTCGCGGGCGGCCATCGGCCGGTACCAGGGTCGCATGCGCTGATTCTGCGGCAGTTTCCCGCCATTGTCCTCTGTGGACACCAGGAAGGAGGAACCGACGAAAGTCGGGTGCGAAAGCCACCAGCATCACCCCCGAGCACTCCCCGGACGGGCCTATGCTGGAGGGGTGAGTGGGCAACAGCGGGTATCGCAGGCAAGCAACGTGACCATCAGACTACCCAAGCCGCCCCGCCAGAACCCTTATCCCGCAACGAATTCCGGGCCTCGCCCAGCCGTGCACACGCACTCCGGCAACCCGCTGGGCCCGCGCGTGCCCACCGCCTCCACCGGCGTGCTGCTCGACCTCAGCTCCAAGGCCCGGCGCAAGGTTTTCGTCGGCGCCATCGTGGCCGGCGTGCTCGGCCTGGTCGTGATGCTGCTGGCGATCTTCGGCGTGATCGGCGCGGGCGGCGTGCTCCGGGTGACCACCGGCGCGCTCGGCGCGGGCTTCCTCGGCCTGTCCCTGATCGCGGTCATGTGCTGGCGGGTGATCTCCCGTGACCGGCGGCTGCGCATCTCCCCGCACGGCCTGCGCTGGGATGAGGACCACGGCTCGCCGTTCACCCTGCGCTGGGCCGAACTCGGCGCGGTCGAACTGACCCGCGGCGACCGCGGCACGATCAGCCTGGACCTCTACCCCGGCGACTCCAACTTCCGCCAGCGCCACCCGGAGATGGAACACCTCTACGGCCGCCACGGCATCGACAACGGCTACCGCATCCCGCTCGGCGACTCCGTGCAGCTGCTGCCCCCGGTCGAGCTGGCCCTGCGCCGCTACTGCCTCAACCTGTACCGCGGCGTCCGCTAGTACTGACCGTGCGCGACAACCCGATCACGCAGGTGCGAGCGTCGCTGTGACCTGTGGATGAAGGCACTGACCAGGGGCTCGGCCGAGGTATCTTGAGGGTTCGAAGACCACTCGATCCGAGCAGGAGTCAACAACGATGAGCGCTGTGTGGTGGGTGCTGCTCGCCCTTCCGGTGGGTGTCGCACTGGCCGTACTGGTGCTGCGACTCTGGCCGGGCGAACGCACCGGACCGGGACAGGTCTCGGTGGAGGACCTCCGGGAGCGTGAGGACGTCGACTCCCTGCCGTACTACCCGACCGGCACCTTCCCGATCCCGAAGCTGGACGCGGAGACGCTGAAGCAGCAGATGAACGAGCGCGAGCCCGAGCGGGGCTGACCGCCCCCACCCGGGCTCGCGAGCGCACCAATGTGTCAGCAGCTGGTGCGGTAGAAGTACTCCTTCTTGCTGTCCATGTCGTCCTTGGTGATCGCGACCAGGTTGGTCTCGATCTCCTTGGTCGTGGGCTTGCCGTCCAGCGCGTTGACCACCTGCTGCACGCCCTGGCGGCCGATGCCCGCCGGGTCCTGCGCGATCAATGCCTGCACGTCGCCGTTGCGCAGGCCGTCGACCTGCTTCGGGCTGGCGTCGAAGCCGACCAGCTTGACCTCGCCGCGCTTGTTCGCGTTGCGCAGGCCCGCCGCGGCGCCCTCACCGGAGTTCAGGTTGGTGGCGAAGACACCGGCCAGGTCCGGGGTGGCGGCGATCTGGGCGGAGACGATGTTGGCGGCCTGGGAGGGCTCGTTGTCGCTGTACTTCTGGCCGACGTACTTGATGTTCGGGTACTTCTTGATCTCCTCCTCGAAGCCCGCGGCGCGGGCGTCCGTGGTGGAGGTGCCGGCCTTGGTGTTGATCACCAGGACCGAGCCCTTCTCGCCGATCAGCTTGGCCAGGGTCTGCGCGGCCAGCTGACCGCCCTGCTTGTTGTTGGAGGAGATCGCCGAGGTCGCCACCGTGCGGTCCTTCAGCTTGGTGTCCACCTCGACGACCTTGATCCCGGCGCTGGTCAGCTGCTTCATCGGGGTGCCGAGCGCGGTGTCGTCGGTCGGCGCGATCAGCACACCGGAGGGCTTGGCGGCCAGCACGCTGTTCACGATCGGCACCTGCAGCGCGGCCTCGAACTTCTCCGGGGCCTGCACGCTCAGCTCGTAGCCGAGCTTGCCTGCCTCCTCCTTGGCGCCGCACTCCATCGAGATGTAGAACGGCTCGCCCTTCACCCCTGGCAGCAGCGCCAGCTTCTTGTTGTTGGCCTGCGGAGTCCCGCCGGGGGTCTCCCCGATCTTGCCGCCGCCGCAGGCCGCGAGCGCGAGCACGGTAGCCAGCGCGGCCCCCATCGTCAGCGCGGTCCGTGATGCGTTCATCTTTGCCACCTTCACACTTCGTTGTGCTCCGAGAATCGCCCTACCTGCTGTTTCGCGCCCGGCGGCGGAGCTGGTCGAACCAGACCGCCGCGACGAGCACCGCGCCGATCGCCACCGGCTGCCAGAACTGCGGGACGTCGATGATCAGGAAGCCCTTCTTGAGCACGGTCGGGATGAACACCCCGATCACCGTGCCGATCACCGAACCGACCCCGCCGAACAGGGAGGTGCCGCCCAGCACCACCGCGGCGATCGCGTTGAGGTTCTCCGTGGTGTGCCCGCTGATCGTGGTCGTGCCGTAGTAGGCCAGCGACATGAAGCCGGCCAGCCCGGCCAGCGCGCCCACGTAGGTGTAGATCAGCACCAGGTGCCGGTCCACCTTGATCCCGGAGCGGCGGGCCGCCTCCGGGTTGGAGCCGATCGCCAGGGTGTACCGGCCGAACCGGGTGGTGGCCAGCAGCCAGGCGCCGACCGCGGTGACCAGCACCGCGACGATCACCAGGTTCGGCACGATGCCGGTGGCGCCGAAGCCCAGCCAGTCCCGCAGCAGGGTCGGCACGGTGCGCACGTCCACCCCGTCGGTGAGCAGCTGGGCCGCGCCCAGTGCCGCGCCGAAGGAGCCCAGCGTGACGATCAGCGCCGGGATCTTGGCCTTGGCGATCAGCAACCCGTTGAGCAGGCCCCAGGCCGCGCCGCCGACGATGGTGATCAGGAAGCCGACCAGGATGACCTCGACGCCCGCGTTGGTGGCATCGCCACCAGGGCTCATCGCCTCCATCACCTGCGCGCCGACCACACCGGCGAAGACCAGCACCGACCCGACGGACAGGTCGATCCCGGCGGTGATGATCACGTAGGTCATGCCGACCGCGAGCACCAGCAGCACCGATGCCTCGATGAACAGCTGCTGGAAGTTGAACAGGGTGAGGAAGCTGTCCGGCCGCAGCGCGCTGAAGACCACCAGCAGCACCAGCAGGACCAGCCCGATCCACAGGGTGTTGGCACTGGCCAGCCGCCTGGCCAGCGGCCGGGTGCCCTCGTTGATGAACTGACCGCTGTCCGCGGGGGTCTTGGCGGTGTCGTTGGTCATGCCGCGTCCTCCTGGGTCAGCGCGCCGGTCATGGCGCCGACCAGTTCCTCCAGCGTGGTCCGCGCCGCGTCGAACCGGGCCACCCGGCGACCCAGCCGCAGCACCTCGATGCGATCAGAGACCTTGAGCACCTCGGGCATGTTGTGGCTGATCAGCACCACCGCGATGCCGTTGTCCCGAACCCGGCGGATCACGTCGAGCACCCGTTCCCGCTGCACCACGCCGAGCGCGGCGGTGGGCTCGTCCATGAACACCAGCTTGCTGGCCCAGGCCACCGAGCGGGCCACCGCGACGCTCTGCCGCTGCCCGCCGGAGAGCGAGCCGATCGGCACGTCCAGGCTCTGCAGGGACACCCCGAGCTGGGTGAAGTGGGTGGCCGCCTGGCGGCGCATCTCCTTCTTGTCCAGCATGCCGAGCTTGCCGAGCAGTCCGCCGCGGCGCAGCTCCCGGCCGAGGAACAAATTGGCCGCCGGATCCAGGTCCGGTGCGACCGCGAGGTCCTGGTACACGGTCTCGATGCCCAGCTCGCGCGCGGTGGTCGGCCGGTCAAGGCTGACCTCCTTGCCGTCGAGCAGGATCTGCCCCGAGTCCGGCTGCTCCGCCCCGGAGAGGCATTTGACCAGCGTGGACTTGCCGGCGCCGTTGTCACCGATGAGCGAGACGACCTCACCGGCCCGCAGCTCGAAGGAGGCGCCGCGCAGGGCCTCCACCGAGCCGTAGTGCTTGACCAGGTCACGCGCTTCCAGCAGCGCGGTCATGACGTTGAACCTCCCACGATCGGCGGACGGCAGCGCACCAGCACCAGGTCGCCGTCCACTCGGCACGATCCGGCGGCGTGCGGCAGGACCACGGTGTTGCCGCGGACCAGCTCCAGCGAGCCACCGGTTTGCGTTGACAGGCCGCCGGAACCCTCCAGCGCGACCAGCACGGCGAAACCGGGGTCGAACTCCACCGGCGACTCGGTGTGCACGCGGTCCGCGCGGAAGAACTCCAGCGACTGCTCGCCCAGCAGGTCCACCGAGGGACCACGCTGGTCAGCGGTGTGCCGCACCAGTCCGTCCAGGCGCTTGGCAGCCCAGCCGGACCGGTCGACACAGCCGAGAGCGGCCTCGAAACCGAGGCCGAGGTGCACCGAGGAGTCACCCTCCTCGGCGAATCCGGTCCACTCCAGCAGGACCGAGAAGTCGGTGGGCTGTTGCAGCTCCACGATGAAGACCCCGGCGCCGATCGCGTGCGGCAGCCCGGCCGGCACGAACACGGTGTCCCCGGCCTTGACCGGCACCTCGTTCAGCGCGTGCAGCATGGTCGAGGTGTCCTGGCTGGCCACCCAGGCCGCCACCGTCGCCTCGTCCACACCCTCCCGGAAACCCACGTACACCACGGGATCCGCCCCGGTGGTGCCCACCACCACCCACGCCTCGGTCTTGCCGAAGCGGCAGTCCAGGTGACTGGCCGCGAAGGAGTCGGAGGGGTGGCAGTGCACCGGCAGCCGCTGCCCCGCGTCCAGCAGCTTGACCAGCAGCGCCGGGTTCGCACCGAACTCGGCCACGTGCTCGGCGCCCAGCCAGGCCTCCGGCGCTGCCTCGATCGCGGACCGCAGCAGCTCGCCACCGGGCAGGGCGGCCAGCCCCGCGGTGTGCTGACCGAACAGCGTGGTGGTGGAGGCGACCCAGTCCTCCGGCCCCCACTCCGCGGCGTTCACGGCCCCGCGCAGCTCGGCGATGGCCGCGCCGCCGCGGTAGAACCGTTCGGGCTGGTTTGCCTCCAGCAGGACGGGCTTCACGTTTTGCGCCCAACCTCTCCTGATCCACGTGCGACTAACCGCGCCGGGAGAACCACCCGGCGTGGAGGTGAGTTGTCCCCGTCGAGCCTGGCGAACAGCAGTTCGGCCGCGGCCCTTCCGAGCAGCGCGACATCGTGCGCCACCACCGTCACCGGCGGGGAGAGCAGGTCGGCCAGCTCGAAGTCGTCGAAGCCCACCAGGGCTGGGCGGTCCGGGCGCTGGGCGAAGGCACGCAGCAGCAGCACGGTGATCCGGTTGTTGCCGGAGACGATCGCGGTGGCCGGGTTGCGGCCGTCCAGCAACCGGCGCAGCACACCGGCCACGCTGTGCTCGTCGTGCGGGCCCATCGCGACCAGGTCCTCCGGGTACTGCAACCCGGCCCGCGCGCAGCCCTCCCGGAACCCGCGCAGCCGCTCGGCCGCGGTGAAGATGTCCGGGGCGTCGCCGAGGAAGGCGATCCGGCGGTGGCCTTGCTCGGCCAGGTGCCGCACGGCCTCGGCCGCGCCGCCGATGTTGTCCACCAGCACCGTGTCCGCCACGACATCGCCGGCAGGCCGGTCCAGGAACACCACCGGCATGCCGGCCCGCATCTCCGGCACCAGGTAGCCGTGCTGCATCCCGGCGGGCACCACCAGCAGGCCGTCCACCCGGCGGGCGCAGAACTCCAGCGCCAGCTCGCGTTCCCGGCCGGGGTCCTCATCGGAGGAGCCGGTCAGCACCTGGCGGCCGTGTGACCGCGCGACCTCCTCCACCGCCCGGGTGAGCTGGGAGTAGAAGGGGTTGGCGACGTCTTCCAGGATCAGCCCGAGGGTGCCGGTTGACGAGCCGCGGCGCAGGTTGCGCGCGGACAGGTTGCGCCGGAAACCGAGCTGGTCGATCGCGGCGAGCACGCGCTCGGCGGTCGCCGGATGAACTCCCGGCTCGTCGTTGACGACCCGGGACACCGTTTTGATGCTCACGCCCGCGAGCCGCGCCACATCGCTCATGGTGGCGCGTCGCACGCGGCGGGCTCCTTCGGACAACGTTGTCATTTGACGCCGGATTGGACACGCTCGCGCCCGGGGTTGTCAACGGTTCCGGCCCGACTCGTTACGCCGATCGGGATCTCAATCGGTTCCGTTGGCTGCGTGGACGCCGATAACCACCCATCGGCGCTTGACGTTGATCTCGGCGGATCAGCAGGGTGTCGATCAGGGTCGAGCCATCCGACAAGGTTGTCAGGTGGGCCTGGCGACGTGGCCGTGCCCTCAGGAGGCGATCACGAGATGACCGCACGAAGTCGGCGCCTGCGCACAGCCTGCGCGGCCCTGCTCGGCGTGGCCGTGATGGTGGCGGGGGCTGGCCTACCGGCCGGTGCCGCGCCCGCGAAACGCGCGGCAGAGGACCTCGCGCAGTGGGTGAACCCGTTCGTCGGCACCAAGCCGGGCGGGCCGGACCACGGCACCGGAGGCGGGGCAGGCAACAACTTCCCCGGCGCGGTCGCGCCCTTCGGCATGATGCAGTGGAGCCCGGACACCGTGACCCACCAGCACGGCGGCTACTACTACGACGACAACCGGATCAAGGGCTTCAGCCTGACCCACCTCTCCGGCGCCGGCTGCTCCACCTACCAGGACATCCCGATCATGCCCTTCGTCGGCGAGGTCACCACCTCCCCGGCCACCGACCCCGGCCGCTACGTCTCGACCTTCTCCCACAGCAACGAGAAGGCCAGTCCCGGCGCGTACTCGGTCGGCCTGGACTCCGGCGCCAAGGTCGAACTGACCGCCACCCAGCGCACCGGCCTCGGCAAGGTCACCTTCCCCGAGGGCCGCCCGTCCACCATCCTGGTCAACTCCTCGGGTTCGATCGCCGGGGCCGACGACGCCGAGACGATCATCGGCAAGGACTCGGTGAGCGGCTGGGCCAGCAGCGGCCGGTTCTGCGGTCAGCAGCAGAACAAGTACCGGGTCTACTACCACGTCCAGTTCGACCGCCCGTTCGCCTCGGTCGGGACCTGGAAGAACGGCTCGGTCAACACCGGCCAGACCCGCGAACGCGGCGGCTCGCAGCCCAAGGTCGACCTGGCCGCGGTGAACGCGCCCAAGGCCACCGCGGACAAGGGCAAGCGCTCCGCGCCGCAGGCCATGGGCACCCAGGACACCGTGGTCTCCGGACCGGGCAGCGGCGGCTTCGTCAGCTTCGACCCCTTCGACGGCGACACCGTGCAGCTGCGGGTCGGCCTGTCCTTCGTCTCGCTGGACGGGGCGAAGAACAACCTGCTCGCGGAGAACATCGGCAAGTCCTTCGAGAACGTCATCGCCGAGACCAGGGCCGCCTGGAACGAGCGGCTCAACACCATCCGGGTCAGCGGCGGCACCGACGCCCAGCGCACCACCTTCTACACCGCGCTGTTCCACTCCCTGGTGCAGCCCAACGTCTTCTCCGACGCCGACGGCAGATACATCGGCTTCGACGGGCGATTGCACTCGGCCGAACCAGGGCATGCCGTCTACACCAACCTCTCCG
This sequence comes from Crossiella cryophila, assembly GCF_014204915.1. Taxonomy (NCBI): domain Bacteria; kingdom Bacillati; phylum Actinomycetota; class Actinomycetes; order Pseudonocardiales; family Pseudonocardiaceae; genus Crossiella; species Crossiella cryophila. The sequence goes on along the minus strand of NZ_JACHMH010000001.1, from coordinate 9,793,413 downwards.
GCTGGGACGTCTACCGCTCGGAGATCCAGCTGCTGTCGGTGATCGCGCCGGCGGAGGCATCCGACATCTCCCGGTCCATGATCGCCTTCGCCGAACAGGGCGGCTCCTGGGACCGGTGGACGGTGGCCAACAGCTACACCGGGGTGATGGTCGGCGACCCGTACCACATCATGGTCGCCAGCTCGTATGCCTTTGGCGCCAAGGACTTCGACGCGCGCAAGGCACTGCTGCTGATGCTGCGCGGCGCCACCCAGAAGACCCAGGGCTATGAGGAGCGCCCCGGTCTGGAGGACTACCAGAAGCTCGGCTACATCCCGCTGGGCGCGCCCAACACCTGGGGCCCGCCCGCGACCACGCTGGAGTACGCCAGCGCCGACTTCGCCATCGCCGACCTGGCCAGGCGACTCGGTGACGGGGCCACCTGGAGCACCTTCAGCAAGCGGTCCCAGCACTGGCAGAACCTGTTCAACCCCGGCACCGGCTACATCCAGGCCCGCAACCGGGACGGCTCCTTCCTGGAACCCTTCAACCCCGGCGAGTCCAACAACTGGGTGGAGGGCAACGCGGCCCAGTACACCTGGATGGTGCCGCACAACGCGCAGGGCCTGATCACCGCGATGGGCGGCAACGAGGCCACGGTGAAACGGCTGGACCACTTCTTCACCAAGCTCAACGCCGGACCCAATGAGCCCTACGCCTTCCTGGGCAACGAGCCGATCATGCACGCGCCCTGGCTGTACAACTTCGCCGGCGCCCCGCACCGCACCCAGGAGGTCACCCGGCGCGCGGTGAACGACCTGTTCGGTCCAGGCGCCAACGGGTTGATGGGCAACGACGACCTCGGCCAGATGTCCTCCTGGTACGTCTGGGCGGCCATGGGCATGTACCCGGTCATCCCCGGCCGGGCCGAACTGGTGCTCAACAGCCCGCTGTTCCCGGAGATCACCGTGCAGCGGCCGGGCGGGTCCACCTGGACCATCAAGGCGCCCGGTGCGGCGGCGAAGAACCAGTACGTCAGCGGGGTCAGGGTGAACGGCCGGGCGATCAACAACACCTGGCTGCCCGAGTCCTTCGCCGAACGCGGCGGCACGGTGGAATTCGCCCTGCAGGACACGCCGAACCTGAGCTGGGGCAGCAAACCGGAGAACGCGCCACCGTCCTTCCGGGAGGGTGAGACCGGCGCCCGCGGCTCGGTCGAACCCGGCAGGCTGGTGCTGCCCGCCGGTGGTTCCGGCGCGGCGGTGATCGGCGCGCAGGACTTCTCCGGCAAGGGAACCAAGGTCCGCTGGGCCACCCAGGCCCCGGCCGGACTGACCGTCACCCCCGCCAGCGGCGAGCTGACCGTGCCACCCGGCGGCAAGGCGGGCGCGACCGTCACCGTGTCCGTCGCGGCGGGCACACCCGAAGGGGCGCAACGCATCCCGGTCACCTTCACCGGAGCAGGCGGGATGAACCTGTCACCCGGCGCGTTGCAGGTCCTCATCGCCGAACCGAACAGCCTGCGCGCGGCCTACAACAACGCGGGCACCTCACCTGACGACGATCCCGCCTCGGCCAACTACGACGGCGGCGGCTGGAGCTACTCCCGCAACGCCCTCGCCGGTGCGGGCGTCCGTCCAGGTGGAACGGTCACAGTGGACGGTCTGGCGCACCAGTGGCCGGACATCCCCAAGGCAGAGGCGGACAACGCCACCATGGCCGGTCAGACGGTGAAGATCACCGCACCGGCCGGGGCGACCAAGCTGGCGGTATTGGGTAGTGCCACCAACGGAAAGTCCACCGGCACGCTCTCGCTCAACTACGCCGACGGGACCACGGAGCGGGCGGACATCTCCTTCAACGACTGGGCGGTGAACGCCTCCGCGATCGAGTTCGGCAACCGCATCGCGGCCACCATGTCCTACCGCAACAAGAACGACGGCCCGCAACAGCTGACCGTGCACCTGTTCGCCACCGCGCCGATCCCACTGGCGGCCGGGAAACAACTGGTGAGCGTCACCCTGCCGAACTCCGCGCAGGGCGGTCTGCTGCACGTTTTCACTGTCACCGCCGGGTAATTCGCAAGGTGAACTAAGGATGAACCGCAGGCATCAGGGGGCTGGAACTGAGTCCGCCCAGCCCCCTGATGTCAACCTACGAAGAGCCCTAACAAGACATGAATCTGTTGACTAGTTTCTTCCCTGTACCTGCTGCGGAGGCGCGGCCAGGGGCATAGACGCCCGTAGCAGCCACAAGCTGCGGGCCGGGCCGGTCAACTATGGCGGCGGGATCGGCCCGGCCCGCAGGTCTAACTGGCACATTGGCGCGCTCCGCGCGCGGGATTCCTGCGTGCGGAGCACGCCAACGTCTACTGCGCTCTAAGTCGCCCCGCCGTGTATCCGCCGCACGCGAAGCAAGCTTCGGATGCGTCGGACACACGGCAAGGCAACGCGAAAAATCAACCGCACTGAGGGTTAAGAGCCCGCCGTGTCGCTGCGCGCCACGCCTCTTTCGCAACAAGTTCACGAACAACCCTTGCCCAGTGTTGGGCCTTCTCTAGTTGCCCCGCAACATTCTCTAGCCGCAGAGCACCAGCAGCGGCGTCACCACGGTGCAGGTCCTCGACGCCGAGTTGTTGGCCGGGTTGGGGTCGGCGGGCGTGGAGGAGTGCAGGGTGGCCGTGACCTTCTTGCCGATTCCGATGGTGAGCAGGCTCAGCGGGACCCGGAAGGTGATCTGGTCCGAGGCGCCGGCGGCCAGGTTGCCGCCGCCACAGGTGACCACGGTGCCTGCCACCGAACACTCCGGGGACGGGGCGATCGCGGTGGTGCCGGCGGGCAGCTGAGCCTTGATCACGACGCCGGTGGCGGTGCCGGGGCCGAGGTTGCTGGCCTTGACGGTGTACTCGATGGCCGGGATGAGGACGCCCAGGATCGGGTTCGTCGACAGCTCGACCTTGATGTCCGGGCCTGCGGTGGGGGCGGCCGCAGCTGCGGGGGCGAACACCGCGGCGAGCGCCATCGCGCAGCCGACAGCCTTGGCGGGCAAGGAAAAACGCATGACATCCCTTGGGTTCGATGGTGGGTGACCGCGCCGGACCGCGGCGAGCGTTGATAACGCTCGGTGGTTGGACGTGTTCACTCTGCTTGCAGGTGCGGCCGGTCACAAGCGTCCATCCGGTGGTCGTGCGGTGCTGCGCGCGGACCTGGCCTGCTAGCCCGCCAACAGCTCCGTGACCCACCTGACCTCGGCGGATGCCTCGCATTCGCGAAGTACCCCAATGGCCTCTTGCCAGCATTCGGCCGCAGCGACGGTCCCACCCTGCTCGGTCAGCACCAGCCCGCGCACGGCCAGCGCGGTGCCCAGGAACAGCAGCTGGCCGGTCTGCCTGGCCAGTTCGACCGCGGCGGTGGCCAGACCGGCCGCGGCGGTCGGCTCGCCGAGGCCGAGCTTGATGTGCGCCAGCTCGGTCAGCACCGGGGGCTCCATGAACACCAGCCCACCCGCGCGCACCTCGGTCAGCGCGTCCTCGGCCTGGGCCAGTGCCTCGGTGTGCCTGCCCTCCTCGCGGGCGATGCCTGCCAGGTTGGTCACCGCGTGCACCCGGCCCGCCCGGAAACCCATCTCCTCGGCGATCCGGATGGCCAGCTGGAAGTAGCCGGTGGCCACCGCGAGGGTGCCGCGCCTGCGGTGCATGGCGGCCAGGATGTTCAGCCCGTTGGCCTCGATCCGGCGGTCGCCCAGTTCCCTGGCCAGTGCCACCGCGGCCGCGGCCACCTGTTCGCACTCGGCCAGTTCGTCCCGGTCCCGGTGCACCGCGGCCACACAGCTGAGCACCGCGGCCTCGCCCACCCGGTTCCCGCTCTCCTGGTACCCGGCCAGTGCCAGCTCCAGCTCGGTCCGCGCCACCGCGGTCCGGCCGACGGAGAACAGCCCGACACCCAGGTACAGCCTGCCGTCGGCATTGCCCAGGGCCACCGCCTGCCGGTGGAACTCGATCGCCTCGGCGAAGCGGCCGAGCTGCTGGTGCACCGCGCCCAGGTTGTTCAACGCGCTCGACTCGCCGGTCCGGTTCTCGGCTTCCCGGTACAGGGCAAGGGATTTCGCGTGGTGTTCGGCCGCGGTCTGCGGCTGGCCGAGTCGCCCGTAGGCCATGCCCAGCCCGTCCAGCGCGACCGCCTGGCCCAGCGGATCACCCAGCGAGCGGTACAGCTCCACCGCCCGCTGCTGGTGCACCGCGGCCTCGCGCAGACTGCCCAGCCTGGTCTGGAACTGCCCGAGCAGCGCGTGCATCCTGGCCTGCGCGGGCCGGTCGTGCACCGCCATCGCCGCGGCCAGCCCGGCCTCCGCGGTGGCCACCGCCTCCGCGCCACCGCCGCGCGCGCCGAAGTAGCCGTGCAGCGCGTCCGCGATCCGCCAGGCGTAGTCGGGCAGTCCGCGCTCGGCCGCGGTGCTCGCCGCGGCCACCAGGGACGGCCGCTCACCGTCCACAATGGAGGGTTCGGCGGAGGCGGCGGTGCGGGTGAGGAACTCATAGGCCCGGCGCAGCGCGGCGTGCAGTTGCGCCGGTGACTCGGTGTCCTCGGCGCGGGCGCAGGCGTACTCGCGCAACAGGTCGTGGCACTGGAACCGGCCGGAACCCGGTTCCTGCACCAGGTTCGCCGCGATCAGCCGCTCCAGCAGGGTGCTCGTCTCCGCCTCGGTCAGATCGGCCACCGCGGCGGCCAGCGGCAGGCCGAAGTCCGGGCCGGGCAGCAGGCCGAGCAGCCGGAACAGCCGCTGCGCCAACGGGTCCAGCATGGCGTAGGACAGGTCGAAGGCGGCGTGCACGGCCGCCTCGCTGTCCCCGTCCACCGACAGCGCGTCCAGGCGGTTGCCCGCACGCAGGTCGGTGACGTACCGGGTGAGGTCGCGGTGCGGCCTGCCGGCGAAGTTGGCCCCGGCGATGCGCAGCGCCAGTGGCAGCCGGGCGCACAGCGCGGCCAGTTCCAGCGCGGCGCCGGGTTCCTTGTGCACCAGGTCCGCGCCGAGCACGTCACCGAGCAGCGCCACCGCGTCCGCGGCGGGCAGCACGTCCACGGTCAGCGTGGGCGCCTCCAGCGCGCGCAGGCTGTCCCTGCTGGTGATCAGCGCCGCGCTGCCAGGGGTGTCCGGCAGCAGTGGCCGCACCTCGCCCGCGCCCGCGGTGTTGTCCAGCACCACCAGCACCCGCTTGCCGGACAACGCCTTGCGGTACAACGCGATCTGCTCGGCCAGTGCCGCCGGCACGTGGTCCGGCCGCACACCCAGCGCACGCAGCAGCCGGGCCAGCGCCTCGGTCGGCGGCATCGGCGGACTGGTCGCGTAGCCACGCAGGTTCACATACAGCTGCCCGTCCGGGAACCGGCCGCGCGCGCCGTGCGCCCACTGCACCGCCACCGTGGTCTTGCCCACCCCCGGCGGCCCGGCCAGCGCCGCCACCACCGGGCGCGGGCCCGGGACGAGCAGGGTGTCCAGCCGGGACAGCAGCTCCGCCCGGCCGACAAAACCGTTGGCGCCCGGTGGCAACTGGCACACCCCGGCCGGTCGCGGGGTGTCGATGACCTGCTCCGGCTGGGCCGGGGTGCCGCTGAGGATCGAGTGGTGCAGCGCGCGCAGCTCGGCGTCCAGGCCGGCCCGGAACAGCACGTGCGCGGCCCGGTAGGTCTCCAGCGCCTCGGCCTGCCGCCCGGCCCGGTAGAGCGCGAGCATCAGCTGGTACCAGAACCGCGGCCGGGTCGGGTGGTCCTTGGTCAGCGAGGTCAGCTCGCCGACGAGTTCGTGGTGCGCGCCCAGCCGCAGGTCCAGTTCCAGCCGCTGTTCCAGCGCGTCCAGCAGCTCGCGCTCCAGCAGCGGCGCCAGGTCCTGGCGCACCCAGTCGAAGCGCAGGTCGGCCAGTGGCGCGCCGCGCCAGAGGGTCAGCGCGTCGTGCAGCAGCGCGGCGGCCTGCTCGTCGGTCTGCCCGGCCCGCCCGGCCTCGGCCACCAGGGCGCGGAAGCGGTGCAGGTCCACCGCCTGCGGGTCGACCACGAGCTGGTAGCCGGTCGGCCTGGTGACCAGTTCGACCCCTGGTTCCCCGGCCAGCAGCTTGCGCAGTGCGGCGATCAGCCCGTGCACCGCGTTGCGGGCCGAGGCCGGTGGCGCGTTGTCCCACAGCGCCCGGACCAGCCGATCCACCGGCACCACCCGGCCTGCCTCGACCAGCAGTATGCCGAGCAGGGCACGACGCCGGGGCGGACCGGGCGGCAACGCCGTCCCGTCCCGCCATGCCTCCACCGAGCCGAGCACGCCGAACCGCACCGGGTCAATGTTTCATCCCGCCCCGGCACACGCCACGTTCGGCTAGCTTCTGCACGGTGGCCGCCGAGATCGTCATCGAGGACCTTGCCCTGGGCCGGGCGCTCCTCGGCGTCTCCCTGACCCTCGCCCTCGGCGAACGCTTCGCCGTCCACGGCAGCTCGGGACGGGTGCTGACCGAGTTGCTCACCGGTGGCCGCGAGCCTGATCGCGGGGTGCTCCGGATCGAGCGTGGCGCGGCCCTGGTGGCCGCCGAGCCCGCCCTGTTCGACCGGCTGACCTGCCGGGAGCAGCTCGCCGCCTTCGCCGCCCTGCACCGCCGCCCACCAGCGGATCTGCTGGCCGCGGTGGGCCTGACCGAGTGCGCGAATATTCGTGAGGACCGGCTGAGCACGGTCCAGCGCCGCCGCCTCGGCCTGGCCTGCGCGCTGGTGCCCGACCCCGGACTGCTGGTCCTGGACGCCGACCCGGCCGAGCTGTGGCCGGTGCTGGACCCGCTGCCGCAGACCGTGCTGTTCAGCACGCAGGACCCGGCCGCGGCCGCCCGCGCGGACCGGGTCGCGCTGCTCGGGCACGGCCGCCTGCTCGCGGTGGACCGGCCGGCCACCCTGATCGAGGCCCTGGACGCCGAACGCCGCCTGCTCGCCCCGGAGGCTCCCGGCGCCACCCTGGCCGACGTGCTGCGGCACCTGGGCGGCCGGGAGGCGGCGCCGTGAGCACCTCGCTCGGCCCGCTGGTGCTGGCCGCCGCCCGCGATCTGCTGCGCAACCGGGTGCTGCTGTTCTTCACCTTCTTCGGCCCGCTGGCCTACCTGACCGCCTTCGCCCTGCTGTTCAGCTCGGCCGGACCCGGTCCGCTGCGGGCCAGCGCGCCCGGCCTGCTCGGCTGGACCATCGCCTGCTCCGGCTCGCTCGGCGTGGCCGTGTCACTGGCCAGCTGGCGCCGCTCCGGCCTGCTTGGGCAGATCCGGCGCAGTCCGGCGGGCTGGCGGCCGGTGCTGCTGGCCCGGCTGCTCGCGCTGTGCGGGCACACCGCCTGGCAGGTGGCCGCGCACCTGGCCGCGGCGGTCGCCCTGGGCCTGAGACCGGTGCGCTGGTGGCCGCTGCCGCTCTACCTGCTGGCGGGCACGCTGGCCTTCGCCGCGCTGGGCCTGCTGGTGGGTGCGCTGACCGCCTCGGCCGATCGCGCGGCCGCGGTCACCATGCTGATCCTGATCCCGATGGGCGCGGCCAGCGGCGCCTTCATCACCGAGGCCCCGCCCTGGGTGCACGCCATGGCCGGGTTGCTGCCCATGCGCCAGCAGCGCAACGGCCTGCTCGCCGCGTTGTCCGACACCGACCCGGCCGGCCTGTGGTGGCCGCTGCTCGCCCTGCTCGGTGTCGCCGCCGTGCTCGGCACCGCCGGACTGTGGCTGTGCGCGCGCCGGGAGCGGGTGCTCAGCCCTTGACCGCGCCGCCGGAGAGCCCCTCCACGATGTAGCGCTGGGCGAAGGCGAACAGGATCATCGAGGGCACCAGCGAGACCACGGTGGCCGCCGACATCGAACCCCAGTCGATGTCGTACTGGGTGATGAAGGAGTTCATCGCCACCGGGATGGTCTTGGCCTCCTCGTCGTCGATGAACATGATCGCCAGGAACAACTCGTTCCAGCACTGGATGAAGGCGAAGACGAAGGTGGCCGCGATGCCCGGCAGCATCACCGGCACCACCACCCGGAACAACGCCTGCAACCGTCCGCAGCCGTCGATCATGGCCGCTTCCTCGATGGCCACCGGGATCCGCTCGAAGAACCCGCGCAACATGATGGTGCAGAACGGGATCAGCATCGCCACGTACACCAGGACCAGGCCGGGCAACCGGTTGAGCAGGTCCAGGGAGTTCAGCAGCAGGTAGAGCGGGCCGAGCGCGATGAACAGCGGGATCATCTGGGTCACCAGGAAAGCCAGCATCACCTGGCCGCGGCCGCGGAAGGAGAACCGGGCCAGCACGTACCCGGCGAGCAGCCCGATCAGCAGCACCACCGCCGCGGCGGCCAGCGACACCAGCAGGCTGTTGCCGATGTAGGTGCCGAAGCTGGCGAAGCCGAACAGCCGCTCGTAGTTGGCCAGGGTCGGCGAGCCCGGCAGGTACTCCAGCGGCAGCCGGAAGATGTCGCCCTGCGGTTTCAGCGAGGTGACCACGATCCAGTACAGCGGGAACACGGTCACGACCAGCCACAGGCCGAGCACGGCGAAGCGGACGAAGGCGGCTGCGCGCATCAGAAGTCCCTGCTCTTTTCCAGCCTGGTCGCGGCCAGGTAGAAGACCGTGAACGCGAACAGCAGCACCAGCACGATCAGCCCGACCGCGGACGCCTGCCCGTAGTCCTGGGCGCCGATGATCTTGTTGATCATGTAGGTGGTGATGATGTGCGTCTTGCCTGCCGGGCCGCCGTCGGTCATCGCGTAGATGATGTCCGGGAAGTTCAGGATCCAGATCACCCGCAGCAGCACCACCAGCACCAGGGTGGGCCGGATGAACGGGATCACCACCCGCCACAGCGCCTGTGCGTAGCTGGCCCCGTCCAGCCGGGCCGCCTCGTGCAGCTCCTGCGGCACCGACTGCAGCGCGGCCAGGATCATGATCGAGAAGAACGTGACGCCGTACCAGACGTTGGCGATGATCTGCCCGGTCTGCGCCCATTCCGGACTGGCCAGGAAGGCGATCGGCGCGTCCACGATCCCCATCCGCAGCAGCAGATCGTTGACCACGCCGAACTCGGCGTTGAACATCCACCGCCAGATCAGCCCGATCAGGAACCCGGACATCGCCCACGGGAAGAACACCAGCGCCTGGTAGAGCCCGCGACCGCGGAAAGCCTTCTGCAGCAACAACGCCAGCCCGAACCCGAGCACGAACTGACCGGTCAGGGAGAAGAGCACCCAGATGCCGGTGTTGGCCAGCGCGGTCCAGAACCCTGGCTCGGCAAGGACTTTCTCGAAGTTGCCCCAGCCGATGAAGCCGGTGTCACTGAGGTCGAACAGGGTGTAGTTCTGGAAGGAGATGACCCCGCCGCGGATCATCGGGTAGTAGGTGAACACCCCGACCAGCAGCAGTGCGGGCGCCAGGCAGGCGGTGATGAACAGCCCCCGGTTGCGGCGCAACACGAACGTCGGACGGGGCGCGGTGTCCGTGCTCATGCGCCACCGGCCTTCTTCTGCTCGGCCCAGAATTTGTCCCAGGACCCGAGTACCTCGGCCACGGTCTTCTCCCCGACCAGCAAGGACTGCACGTCGATATCGGCCTGCTTCTGCCAGCGCCCCCAGCCCGGGTACTGGATCGGCCGCTCCACCACGACCTGCGCCGGGTCATTGGCCATGTCCAGATACGCCTTGAACGCGCCGGTGGAGAACTGCGGATCCTGGGCCGCCGCGGTGTGCACCGGGATCAGCGAGTGCTCCTTGGCCCAGCGCAGCCCCTGTTCGGCCGAGCTGAGGAAGGCCAGCAACTTCACCGCCGCGTCCCGGTTGCGGCTGAACGAGGTCACCCCCCAGCCCGCGTACCCGGTGGGCTGCAGGGCGAGTCCGGTGGGGCCCTTGGGAATCGGCAGCGTGGTCCAGGATCCCTTGGGCAGCCCGGTGGCCCGCTCGGTCGTCTTGATCACCTCGGGGTCCTGGATGAGCAGCGAGGTCACCCCGGAGGTGAAGCCCTGCACCATTTCCGGGTAGCTCCAGGCCAGCGATCCCGGCGGCGACCCGGTCTTGAACAGTCGCAGGAACGTCTCCATCGCGGTCACCGCCTCGGGGGAGGCGAAGATCGTGCTGCCGTCCTTGCGCCAGAACCCCTGCGCCGGATCCACCTGCGGCCCGGCATAGGCGGAGATGATCGAGACCGCGTAGTGGAAGGTGCCCGCGCCGCCGCGGAAGGAGTACCCGAACCGGTTCTTGCCCGGTTCGGTCAGCTTCACCGCCGCCTCGATCAGCTCCGGCCAGGTCGTCGGCGGCTTGATACCGGCCTCGCTGAGCCGGTCGGTCCGGGCGAACAGGGTGTTCTGGAAGAACCCGTACGGCACCAGGTAGGGCTTGCCGCCGACCGAGGCCGCCTTCTGCCGCGCCAGCGGGGTCAGCTCCTGCCAGCCCGGCCAGTTCGCCACGTAGGGGGAGAGGTCGAGCAGGCTCTGGTTGTTGACGAACTGCTTGACCGTGTAGTCCCGCACCTCCACCAGGTCCACGTCGTTCTTGGCACTGAGCACCTGCGCGATCTTCTGGTCCGCGCTCTGCAACGGCGGCGAGATCAGCCGCACGTCGATCTCCGGATTGGCCGCCTCGAACGCGGTGATCATGTCCCGCAGCAACGCGGTCCGCTCCGGACTGGTCAGACTCTGGATCACCCGCAAGGTGATCCCGCCGCCCGTGCCGCACCCGGTGAGCACCGAGGTCAACAGGGTCAGGGCCACCAGCCCGAACACGGCGGATCGTGGTCTGCGCATGCCACCCCCGAGACGTGTCAACGTTGTCAACACTGGCTGAGTCCGGCGAACGTAGCCGAGCCCCCAAGCCCGTGTCCAGGGCCTTCAGTCGTTGGCTCGGGCCGGTCCCGGTCCGGGTGGAGACCCGCCGGAAACCCCTGCCTGGCTACCAAGTCCACATGAGACGTCCGCTGCTGGTCCTGCTCGCCGCCGTCACCGCCGTCCTCGGCCTGCCCGCACCCCCGGCCGGCGCGATCGGCCAGGGCGCGAACGTGCGATCCCCCGCGCCGTGGGCGGCCTCGCTGCAACTGGACGGCGCGCACGTCTGCGGCGGCACGCTGGTCGCCGTGCAATGGGTGCTGACCGCCGCGCACTGCGTGGCCGAGCCCGGCAGCGTCGACCGGATCCGGCTCGGCAGCCTGGACAACACCCGCGGCGGCATCCTGGTCAAGCCGGTCCAGGTGGTCAAACACCGTGGCCCGGACCTGGCCCTGGTCAAGCTGGATCGCCGGGTGCCGTTGCGGCCCATGGACCTGACCACCGGCGCACCGGGTGCGGGCACCCCGCTGAAGCTGCTCGGCTGGGGGCTCACCTGTGCGGACTGCGCCGGGTCGGACCGGTTGCGGCAGATCGAGCTGCCGGTGGCCCCCGATGCCGGTTGCGGCAAGGGCCGGGAGCGCCCGTGGCGGCTGTGCCTGCCGTCCCGGCGTGGTCAGGGCGCCTGTGCCGGTGACTCGGGCGGCCCCGCGCTGGTCCGGAGCGGGCGGGGCTGGCGGCTGGCCGGCGTGCTCTCGGGCGGTGGACCGATCGAGGTGACCCCGGCGGTGGACTGGATCAAGGCCACCCTTCGCTGACCCAGCGGACGGAGAGCCTCTGGAAACCCCTTTCCGGCTACCAAGTCCCCATGAGACAACGACTCCTGCTCCTGCTCGCCACCGTCACCGCCCTGGTCGGTCTCACCGCACTGCCCGCGGGCGCGATCACCAACGGCGACAACGCCACCAGCCCGACACCCTGGATGGCCTCGCTACAGGTCGGCGGCAAGCACGTCTGCGGTGGCACGCTGGTCGCCGCGCAGTGGGTGCTGACCGCCTTCCACTGCGCGATCACGCCGGAAGAGATCGAGCAGATCCGCATCGGCAGCCACCAGCACACCAGCGGCGGCGTGCTGGCCAAGCCGATCGCGGTGGTCAAGCACCCCAAGGCGGTCTTCACCCCGCCCAACCTGATCAGCGGCGTCGACCTGACCCTGATCAAGCTGGACCGCCCGGTGCCGTTCCGGCCGATGGAACTCACCGGCGGCTCGCCAGGGGCCGGCACCAAGCTGGACCTGCTCGGCTGGGGCCTGCGCTGTTCCTCGCCCAGGCCGGAGTGCGCCAGCCCGGTGCACCTCAAGCAGATCCAGCTCCAGGTGGCCCCCGACTCCACCTGCTTCAAGAACGAGGACCGGCCGTGGGCGCTGTGCCTGCCCTCCCAGCGCGGTCAGGGCGCCTGCTCCGGTGACTCCGGCGGCCCGGCGCTGGTCAAGAGCCGGGGCGGCTGGCGGCTGGCCGGGGTGACCTCCAGCGGCGGGCCGAAGGACCCGGCCAAGCCGTTCCAGTGCGGCAGCGACAACCACGTCAACATCTACACCGAGGTCGCCCCGGCGGCGGACTGGATCAAGGCCACCATCGGCTAGCCGAGTGCCTCGAACGCGGCGGCGAGATCAGCCACCAGGGTCTCGCCGTCCTCCAGGCCCACCGACAGCCGCACCAGGCCGACCGGGATGCCCATGGTCGCCCGCACCGACTCCTCCACGGTCACCGCAGGCGCGTTCACCAGGCTCTCGTAACCGCCCCAGGACACACCGATCCTGAAGTGCCGCAACGAGTCCACGAACTTCTCCACCAGCGAGACGTCCTCGGTGTCCAGCTCGAAGGCGAACAGCCCGGAGAACCCGCTGAGCTGCCGCCTGGCCAGCTCGTGGTCCGGATGCCCCGGCAGCCCGGGGTAGCGCACCGAGCGCACCCGCGGATGCGCGTCCAGGAACTCGGCCACCCGCAGTGCCCGCTCACCGTGCGCGGCCATCCGCACCCCGAGCGTGCGCAACCCCTTGACCACCTTGGCCGCGTCGTGCGGGGACATCGCCGCGCCGTAGAGCTGGTACTCCACCAGCGAGAGCGGCCGCACCAGCGCCGCCGACCCGCACACCACGCCGCCGACCAGGTCGCTGTGCCCGCCGATGTACTTCGACAGCGAGTGCACCACCAGGTCCACGCCCAGCGTGATCGGCTTCTGGAACAGCGGGGTGGCCCAGGTGTTGTCCATCACCGTCACCGCGCCGTGCGCCCTGGCCAGCTCGACCACCGCGGCGATCTCCAGCACCCGGAAGGCCATGAAGGTCGGCGACTCGAAGTAGACCAGCCTGGTCTCCGGCCGGATCAGCTCCCGCGCCTGGTCCAGGTCGGCGGCGTGGGTGTGCGTGACGCCGAACTTGGTCAGGTAGCGCAGGAAACTGGTGGTCGGCCCGTAGATCGCGCCGACGGCCAGCACGTGATCGCCCGCGGCCACCTGGGATGAGATGGTCGCCGAGATGGCGCCCATGCCCGAGCCGAAGCACTTGGCCCGCTCGGCCCGCTCCAGCGCGGCCAGCTTGTCCTGCACCAGCGCGACCGTCGGGTTGGTGCCGCGCCAGTAGACGAAGTTCTCGTCCTCGGCCCGCAGCGCCTTCCCGAGCGCGGCCGTGTCCGGGAAGGTGAACAGGGAGTTCTCGTAGACCGGTGGGTGCACCGCGCCGAGGAAATGCTCGGCGTCCTCACCCAGGCGGGTGCAGATCCAGTCGTCGCTGTACACGTCGGACACGAGCGCGAAGGCTACCCGGGGGAGGGATGCGCATGACGGTGGAGTTCCGCCTGCTCGGCGTGGTCGAGGCCGGCAGCGAGGGCAGGCCGCTGGACCTGGGGCACGCGCGACAGCGCAGCGTGCTCGCGGTGTTGCTGACCGAGGTCAACCGCCCGGTCCCGGTCGCGGTGCTGCTGGACCGGGTCTGGGGCGAACACCTGCCGGACACCGCGCGGGACACCCTGGGCAGCTACCTGTCCCGGCTGCGCCGCACCCTCGCGCCGGCCGGGATCACGCTGGTCAGGGGCAACGGCGGCTACACGCTGGCCGCACCCGAGGCCGCCGTCGACCTGCACCGCTTCCGCGCGCTGTGCGCCAAGGCCCGCACCGCCGCGGAACCGCTGCCGCTGCTGGAGGCCGCACTGGCGCTGTGGCGCGGCGAGCCCTTCGCCGACCTGGCCGCTCCCGGCCTGGACCCGCTGCGCACCGCGCTGACCCAGGAACGGCACACCGCCGAACTCGACCGGGACGACCTGCTGCTGGCCAAGGGCAGGCACGCCAAACTGCTGCCCGAGCTGACCACCGCGGTCGCGGCCACCCCGCTGGACGAGCGCCGGACCGGCCAGCTCATGCTCGCGCTGTGCCGCCTCGGTAGGCAGGCCGACGCGCTGGCCCACTACACCGACCTGCGCACCCGGCTGGCCGAGGAACTCGGCATCGACCCCGGTCCGCGGCTGCGTGAGCTGCACCAGCGCATCCTCACCGCCGATCCGGCACTCACCCCGCCCGCTCGCGGCATCCCGGCCCAGCTGCCCGCGCCGCCCCGGCTGTTCACCGGCCGGGAGGCCGAGCTGGCCGCGCTGACCGTTGGCGAGACCAGCGTGGTCAGCGGTATCGGCGGCATCGGCAAGACCTCGCTGGTGCTGCACTGGGCCCAGGCCAGCCTGCCGGCCTTCCCGGACGGCCAGCTCTACGTCGACCTGCGCGGATTCGACCCGGCCAGCCCGCCGATGCCGCCAGCGGTGGCGCTGCGCGGGTTCCTGGACGCCCTCGGCGTGCTGCCCTCGGCGGTGCCGGTGGACGAGCACGCCCAGGCCGCGCGCTACCGCGGCCTGGTCACCGGCCGCCGCCTGCTGATCGTGCTGGACAACGCCCGCGACTCCGAACAGGTGCTGCCCCTGCTGCCCGGCGGCGCCACCTGCACCGTGGTGGTGACCAGCAGGCACCGCCTGGACGGCCTGCTCGCCACCCACCGCGCCCGCCCGGTGCCGGTCCCCGGCCTAGCCGGGTCCGACGCCCGCCAGCTGCTCGCCCGCTACCTGGGCGAGGCCCGGCTGGCCGCCGAACCCGCCGCGGTCGACGCGCTGCTGACCCGCTGCGCCCGGCTGCCCCTGGCGCTGGGCATCGTGGCCGCCCGCGCCGCCACCCACCCCGATTTCCCACTGGCCGCGCTGGCCGAGGAACTCCGCGAGGACACCACCCGGCTGGACGCCCTGGACTCCGGCGAGCTGACCGCCAGCCTGCGCGCGGTCTTCAGCACCACCTACCACGCACTCAGCCCGGCCGCGGCCGCCCTGGCCGGCCTGCTCGCGCACGCCCCCGGCCCCGACCTGGGCCTGACCGCGCTGCCCGCCCTGACCGACGAGCCACTGCCACGCACCCGCCCCCACCTGCGCGAACTCACCGCGCTGCACCTGGTCCAGGAGCACACCCCCGGCCGCTACCGGATGCACGACCTGGTCCGCCTCTTCGCCGCCGACCAGGCCAAACCCGACGACACCGCGCAACGCAGACTCATCGAGCACCAGCTCCAGTCCATCGCCGAGGACCCGGACCGGCTCGCCCTGGAGTGGCCGAACCTGCTCGCCGCCGCCGAACTCGCCGCCCGCCGCGACTGGCTGCCCGAACTCACCGCGCTGGCCGCCACCCTGCCGCACTACCTGGACCGGACCGGCCGCTACGACGACACCATCGTCCTGAACACCCTGTTGCTGGACACCGGGCACCGGGAACTCACCGGCCAGGCCATGGTCGGCCTCGGCCTCACGCACTGGCGGCGCGGCGAGTTCGACACCGCGATCCAGCGGTTCCACCGGGCGCTGGCGCACGGCAGACAGACCGGCGACGAGCTGATCATCGGCCGGTCGCTCAACGGCCTCGGCCTGTCCCACCTGCGCCGCGGCGAGTGCGTGGAGGCGCTGTCCTGGCACCGCGCCGCGCTGACCATCGGCCGCTCCGCCGGGATCGTCGACGTCGAGGGCTACGCGCTGGTCGGGATCGGCTTCGCCGAGCAGACCGCGGGCGACTACGAGTCGGCGCTGAGCCACCACCGGATGGCGGTCACGGTGGCGGAGTCGGCCGGTGACGTGGACCTGGAATGCCACGCCCGCAACGGGATCGGCGTTGCCTGCGTGGCACTGGGCCGTGCCGGTGAGGCGGTGCCGCAACACGAACAGGTGCTCGCGGTGGCCCGGCAGCGGGACAACCGGTACCTGCAAGGGCACGCGCTGGTGTGCCTCGGCCTGGCCCTGCACTGCACCGGCGCTCTCGACGCCGCCCTGCCGCCGCTGCACCAGGGGCTGGCACTGGCGGAGGCGATCGGTGAGCAGTACCAGCAGGCCCGCGCCCACCAGATCCTCACCGGCCTGCACCAGGACCGGGGCGAGCCCGCCCAGGCGGCCCACCACGAACGACTCCTGCTCCAACTGCGCACCGCACTGGGCCTTCCCGAGTTCAGGGCGCTGTTCCCACCCCGAGGCTGACGATCCGGGCCCTGCCGCCGCGCAGAGCCCGGATCCCGGTCGGCGAACGCCCCTCCCGATGCCCCTCCGCATCCGTGCGCCGCTGGTCACCACCGTGCCCGCGCGCCCCTGCGGAAACCCTGCGCGTTCCTGGAACTCCCAGCTCACCGGCCCTAACCCCCGCCCGGCGTCCGGGTGACCGCGATCACCAATCACACTGGAGAGCGGACATTTCACCCGAGGGAGGGAGCGGCGTGTTCGCTACGCCCACAGCGCGTTTCCGTGCGGTAGCCATCGCCGAGGCGTTTTCCTGGGCCGGCCTGCTGGTCGGCATGTTCTTCAAGTACGTCATGGTCGGCAACGACCTGGGGGTCAAGATCTTCGGCCCGGTGCACGGCGTGATCTTCGTGCTCTACCTGTTCGTGGTGCTCATGGTGCGTGAGCCGCTCAACTGGGACGGTCGCACCACCACCTGGGCGCTGATCGCGAGCGTGCCGCCGTTCGGCACCATCGTGTTCGAGCGCTGGGTGAACAAGCGGACTCAGGCGGCCGCGGTCACTCCGTGAAGTCGCCGGTGGCGTGCCGGACCTTGGCCAGCAGGGCGGTGAGCTGGACCGTCTCCGGTCCACTCAGCCCCTGCAGGCCGAATCCGGCCTCCACCACCGCCTCGGTGGCGACCTTCATCCGGTCCCGTCCGGCGTCGGTGATGGCCACCAGCGTGGTGCGGCGATCGGTCGGGTGCGGCTCGCGCTGCACCAGGCCGTCGCTCTCCAGCCGGTCCACGATGTTGGTGACGCTGGTCGGGTGCAGTTGCAGCCGCTCGCCCATCACCCGCATCGGCAGGCTGCCCCGCCGGGAAAAGGTAAGCAGAACAAGGGCTTCGTACCTGGCGAAGGTCAGTCGGTGCGGTTTGAGCGCACCGTCCACTGCGGACTGCACGATCTGCTGAACCCGCATCACACTGGTGACCGCCGCCATCGTCTCCGAAGGCCCGATGCGCTGGGTCCAGGATTCGGCGGCCCGCGCGATCGGGTCGAAGGGGAGCGGATGGCCGGTCACAACCACCGAAACTAGCAGTGCGTACTGAGCAGTAGCAGCCCGAGATGGATCTTTTTTCACACCGTGGAACCAGGGAGGCCCCCGCGATGCTCGTCGCGTTCAGCGTCAGTCCGGCCGGCGGTGAGACCGGCGGAGTCAGCGAGGCGGTCGCCGCCGCGGTGAAGGTGGTCCGGGAATCCGGGCTGCCCAACGAGACCAGCGCCATGTTCACCACCATCGAAGGTGACTGGGACGAGGTGATGGCGGTGGTGAAGCAGGCCGTGGACGCGGTGGCCGCCTTCGGCCCCCGGGTGTCGCTGGTGCTCAAGGCGGACATCCGCCCCGGTTTCACCGGCCAGCTCACCGCGAAGGTCGAACGCCTCGAAGCCCACCTCGCCGAGGACTGAAGCCCACCGAAGGCCACCCGCCCCGCCCACCGAGCGCCACCCCGCCCACCGAAGGCCACCCGCCCCGCCCACCGAGCGCCACCCCGCCCACCGAACGCCCCCGGCCCGCACCGGTGCCACCCCTGCCGTCCTGCCGCTGGCTCCCCAGTAGCCCTGCCGGTGGCTCCCTGCCCACCAATGCGGCGGGCGGCGCGGCGCGGCATACCCGGGTCGTGTCAGGATGGAAACCGTGACAAGGCCCGATCCTCGTAAGACCGCCGCAATGTCCGCCGCGCTCGCGGGAGCGGTGGACCTGTCCGCGCTCAAGGCCAGGGCCGACGCGGCGGCCCGCCAGCCGTCCCGGCCCGCCGCGGCCGAGCCCGGCGCGCCCACCTCCGCCGGCGACGCCGGGGGCAGCGAGTGGGTCATCGACGTCACCGAGGCCGACTTCCAGGCCAAGGTCGTCGAACGCTCGCTGGAGATCCCGGTCGTGATCGACCTGTGGGCCACCTGGTGCGAGCCGTGCAAGCAGCTGTCCCCGGTGCTGGAGCGCCTGGCCAAGGCCGCCAACGGCACCTGGCTGCTGGCCAAGGTCGACGTGGACACCAACCCCCGCATCGCCCAGCTCTTCGGCGTCCAGTCGGTGCCCACCGTGGTCGCCATCGCCGGCGGCCAGCCGGTGGACGCCTTCGCAGGCGCCCTGCCCGAGCCGCAGATCCGCGAGTGGCTGACCACCCTGATCGAAGCCCTGCGCGACCGCCTCCCCGGCATCGCCGCCGCCGAGGCCAACCAGGGCGCCCCCGAGGCCGAGGCCGAGGAAGAGCCGGAAGACCCCAGGTTCGTCGCCGCCGAGGAAGCCTTCGAACGCGGTGACTACACCGCAGCCGAAGCCGCCTACCAGGACATCCTCAACGCCGAGCCCGCCAACGAACTGGCCAAGGCAGCCATCGCCCAGGTCCGCTTCGCCGCCAGGGCCGAAGCAGCCGACCCCGCCGCCATCGCCAAGGCCAACGCCACCCCCGACGACCTGGACGCCCAACTGGCCGCCGCCGACGCCGAGTTGGCCGACCAGCAGGTGGACCAGGCCTTCACCCGCCTGATCGACTCAGTCCGCCGTACCGCCGGCGAAGACCGAGACCGAGCCCGCAAACACCTGGTCGACCTGTTCGAGCTGTTCGACCCAGCCGACGAACGAGTGATGAAGGCCCGCCGAAACCTGGCCAGCGCCCTGTTCTGAGCCAGCCCCGAGGCCAGCCCCGATCAGTCCCGGAATCCCCTCAGGAGTCACCCCGCGAGGCCAAGCCCCGCACCACAACCCGACTCCTGAGGGATTCCCTCGCCAGTCGCAGCGGATCTCACTCGCCAGCCTCAGCCGACCCCGCTCGTGGGCCTCGACCGACCCCGCTCGCCAACCTCAGCTGGTCCCGCTCATAGGTCTCGGCTGTTCCTGCGCGGGTGCCGCGGCTGTTCCCGTTCGCGGTCTCAGCCGTTCCCGCTCGTGGGTCTTGGCTGTTCCCGCTCGGGTGCCGCGGCTGTTCCCGTTCGCGGTCTCAGCCGTCCCCGCTCGTGGGCCTCAACCGTTCCCGCTCGGACGCCGCAGTCGATCTCGCTCGCATCCGCAGCCGACCCCGCTCGTGGGCCTCAGCCGATCCCGCTCGGGTGCCGCAGCTGATCCCCCGCTCGGGCGCGTCAATCGATCCTGCTCAGGCCACGCAGGCGAACCCGCTACTCAGGCCCGCGGCCAACCCTGCTGCCCAGGTCCCCTTGCCCGAAACCCGCTCGGATCCTGAAGCCCTGCCCACAGGTCCCGAAGCCGCCCCGCAGGTGAGCCCTTTCCCAGGCCCTGCGGTTCTCCGCCCCTGCCCCAGCCGAACCCACTCAGACCCTGAAGCTTTCTCCCGGGCCCTGAAGTTCTCCCCGCTCAGGCCCCGAAATCCTCAACACAGGGCGCACTGCCCTCCATGAACCCGATCCGGAACGCCTCGATCCGCGCGAACCCGGACGGCACGTGTTTCCCGTTCACATCCGCCGCGATCAAGCTCTTCCCGGACAGCAGCTCGGCCACTGCCTCATCCAGGTCCCCAGCCGAGATCCGGATGCTGCCCACCGGATTGCGCCCGCCACTCGGCCGCTCCAGCAACGCCCCGCCCCAGGACCCGACCAGGCAGGCAGTCCGCAGCCCCGCGTTGGTGTCGTCCAACGGGAACCCGGTCGCCTTCTGCACGGACAGCACGTACCGCGAAGCCACCTCGGCCAGCGCCGCGAAGTCCCCGATCGCCGTGCCCTTCTTCGCCCCGCGTTGTGGCGGGGCCCCGATCTCGGCGAGCTGCGCCACTTCCAGGCTGATCGTGTTGTTCGCCGGGCAGTAGGAGGCGGGCTGGGTCACCTTGCCGTTGGGACAGGCGACCGAACCGTTGAGCACCTCCGGCGGCGCGGCCCCGGAGTCCTTGAAGACCTGCTTCAGGTTCTCCACGATCTGCAGGATGTTCTCCGCCGTGATCGGCAGGTTCCCGCGGTTGCCGTCCGTGGCCTTGAACGGCAGTTCGGTGATCCGCCGCTGGATCTCCACCAGATCGATCTGCGCACACCGAACCGGCCCCTGGCTGAACCCGAACTGGAAGGCCGACACCCGGTCAAAGGCGTTGCCATGCGCGTTCCGGCTGGTGAACGACGATCCGACCTGGTCCCGCAAGGAGAACATGGTCTGCAGCACGCTGTTCAGACCCTCGCCCGTGGACACCACGAAATGCGGCGCCCGCCCCTCAGCCACATGCTTGAAGAACGCCCCGGTGAAGCAGTCGGCCTGCTGTTCGCTGACGATGGTCTGCGTCCCCGGCTTCGCCAGCCCGGCCCGCTGCGACACGGCGTGGCCGATCTCGTGCGCCAGCACGGTGACCACGGCCAGATCCCCGAACTTCTCGGCGAGCTGCGGCAGGAGCTGTCCCCGGTCCCACGCGATGGTGTCCTCTGACGGACAGAAGAACGCGTTCACCAGATCTTTGGTGTTGGTGCGGCACAGCTGGAGGTTCGCCCCACCGGAGTCATAGGAGACAAACCGCGACACCCCTTGGTAGGGCTTGCCGAAGTCCTTCGGGAACCGCTCGGTCCAGTACTCCTGGACATCGGCGACCGCATTGCGCGCCAAGATGTCCATCGGACCGTCATCCCCGTTCTGCACGGGAACATCAGCCGGCTTGGCCCCACTCCGAGGCCCACTGGCCCCCTCCGTGACATCCAGCCCAGCCACCTTGCCGGGATCAATCACCGCTCCAGCGCGCTTGGCCTCCCCGGGGACCTTGACGGCACAGCCGCCAACCAGAGCAACCAGCGCCAACGCGCTCACCGCACACGAGAACGTAACCCGAACCGAGGGCCTGACCACCCTGACGCTCCTTCGCACCGACTCCGCAGACCGTACCGCGAACGCCCCTCACCTTCGGTCACTGTCCGGACAATCCACCCACTACGCCACACCCATCAGACCCACCCGCCGAACGCGACAACGACAAGCCTGCCGCGGCGCTACTGGGCCACCCACGATCGGCCTACCCTCACTGACGAGCGTCAGCCCGGTCCGGTTCACCCCGCCCGCCGCCCGCTGCCCGTCGCCCGCTGCCCGTCGCCGCGGTGGCGCGGTGGGGCGGTGGGGCAGCGCGGTGGGGCGGCGCGGGGTGGGCCGGTTGGTGGCTCAGGGCACGCCGCAGGCGCTGGTGCCTTGAAGCGTGCCGGTGCGGAACACACCGACCCGCTCAAACCCGGTCGCCAGGCCGTGGCCGCCGGTGTCGCGGGCCGCGTAGTCGAAGCCCAGCAGCACCTGCACGGCCTCGTCCAGGTCGCCCGGTGACAGGCCGAAGGAACTCTCGGTCGGTCGCAGCACCGAGCCGGTGTACGCGCCAGCCAGGCACAGCGCCTGCTGCCCGGCCCGTTGCTCACCGACCGGGCGGCCCAGGGCCGCCAGCGCGGCCAGGCCGTAGCGGGTCGCCAGCAGGGTGCCGGTGGCGTAGTCGCCGATCTCGGTGTGCAGGGCGGTGGCCCGGTCCACGTCGATCGAGACCGACCCGTCCTGGCAGTAGGCGATCGGCCCCTGCGTTCCCGGCGAGCACTCGCCGTTCACCGTGCCCCGCCGCACCAGTGGCGCCTGCCACGTGCGCCCGGCCTTGGTGACCAGTTCGCCGAAGTAGGCGGACAGGTTCGGGGTGACCGCGTCGAGCATGTCCTTGAACGGCAGGTTGCCGCCGCGCGCCCGGTCCACGAAGTCGGTGAAGGCCCGCTGGGTGAACTGGCGGTTCTGCACCGTCATCCGCCCGCACAACGCCGCTCCCTCCCGGTAGCCGTCCTGGAAGGCCGACACCCGGTCGAAGGCGTTGCCGTGCGCCGCGTCATCGCTTTCCGAGGTGCCCACGGGATCCCGGAAGGTGATCAGCGCGCGAAGCGCGGCATCCAGCTGGTCGGGGGTGACCCGCAGGTGCGGCGCCTTGCCGTCGGACACCCATCGGACGAACGTTCCGGCGTAGCAATCGGCCATGGCCTCCATCAGGATCGTCGGATACTGCTCGGGTTGCTTGCGTTGTTCCTCCGCGCCCACCCCAGCCCGGTGGTGCACCGCGTGCCCGACCTCGTGGGCGAGTACGAGCACAACGGCGGCGTCGCCGTACTTGTCCCGCAACACCGGCAACAGCGCCGAGCGATCCCAGGCGATCGCGTCCACCGAGGCGCAGTAGAAGGCGTTGCCCTCCACCTCCATGGCCTGCGCCGCACACGGTGGCGGCTTGGCGGACCGGTCGGTCGTGTCGACCGAGTAGTAGCCGCCTGCCAGCTCCTGCCACTGCTTGCCGAAAGTGGCGGGATAGGCCTGTCGCCAGTACTCGCCGATGTCGGTCACCGCGGTCGCGGCGAGCCGGTCGACCAGCCCACCGTCAGTGCCCCGGACGAATCCGGGATCCACCGCGACCGAGTCGGTGGCGGCGACCGGGCTGCCCGCCACCGCCACACTGCACCCGGCGACCAGCGCCGTGGTCAGGGCGAGCACAGCGAGACTGGGCCGCAACGATCGTCGCCGGAGTGGTGGCCGCACCGGACCATTGTGCCGAGAACGGCGGCTGTTGTGGCCGATGCGGTGGCCATCAACATTCGCCGCGTCCGGCTTTCGGTCGCGACGGCTTGCTCGTTCAGGTGGTTTCCGCCGGTGGTGCGGACTGCCGACGGGAATCGGCGGAAGCCTGGCCGGGCAAGGCTGGCGGTGCGTCGCGACTGACGAACGTGGTGGGTTTCGTGATCCTCAGTCGCGCGGTTGTCTGCTGGCGGGTTGGTCAGGCACTTGGCTGGCACATCGCGAACGGGGTGTCGGGTGCGGTGGTCACCTCCTCTCGGGCGAGGATGCGGCGCAGAGTGGTGGTCAGCGTCGCGGTCGGGTCGGAGCTGGTCGGGCTGGAACTGGTGGTGTCGGAGCCGGTGGTGCCCGAGTTCGTGGTGTCAGGGTTTGTGGTGCCGGAGTTTGTGCTGTGTGAGCGCCAGGCGACGAAGCCGTCCGGGCGGATGAGCAGCGCGCCGTCCTGAGGGAGACCGGTCGTGGCGAGCCACCTTCCTTTCTCGTCGAGTACGGGACCGTGGTGCGGGTGGAGCAGGTGCGCCGTCACCGGTATGCCGAGGGACTCGGCCGCCGCGTCGGCCGCCGCGCACCAGGCCTGACCTGCCGGACCGGTCAGCACGGTGAACCGGGACGCCACCAGGTCGAGGGTGGAGACCTGTACTTCGTTGTGGCTCACCCACACGTGCGGCGCTCTGGTGCCGGGCGAGCCGTCGAGCATCACCTCGGTGAGCGAGGGCAGGCTGGTGCGGGGCGAGATCACCGCGCCGGCGGCGTAGTGGTGTCCCACATGGGCCACCAGGATCTCGGCGATACCGAGTTCACTGCGTTCGGCGATCTTGCTGAGGTCCCAGTGCAGCCGCCGGTTGACGCTGCGTAAGAGGACCTGCTCCATGGTGAACAGCGCCAATGGCCTGCGTTCGGCGTCGTAGCTGTCCAGCAGTGCGGGCCCGGCCTGACCGCGGTGCACCATCGCCAGTTTCCAGGCCAGGTTCTCCGCGTCGGCGATCCCCGTGTTCAGGCCGAAGCCGCCGGTCGGTGGCACCACGTGTGCGGCGTCGCCGACCAGGAAGACCTGTCCGGTGGAGAACCGATCGGCCACCAGCGCGGTGGACTGCCAGGGCAGCACGCTGAGGACCTCAGCGGCGAGATCTGTCCGGCCGATCGCCGCCTCGACCAGCTCCTGGCAGCGCTCGAGTGAGAAGTCGGCCGGACTCTGGCCTGCTGCCGGGTCGTAGGCGATGTGCAGGGCGTAGCGGTCCTGGCCGTCGACGCAGAACAGGGGCCCGGAGACCCGCGGATTCCTGATCTCGTAGATCCCGCCGGGCCGGTTGGCCAGCAGCGCGCTCAGCTTGGCGCGGAACAGGATATTGATCATGTGTCCGCCCAGCGGCCCTGGCCCGGTGGTAGTGATCCCGGTCCAGGCGCGGACGCGGCTGTGCGCGCCGTCCGCGGCCACCAGGTAGCGGGCGCGGATCACGCCGCGTTCGCCGGTGGCGTGGTCGAGCACGATCGCGGTCACGCCGTCCTCGTCCGGCTCGATCGCGCACAGTTCGACGCCGAATCGCACGGTGGCGCCGTGGCTGACGGCGGCCTCGAAGAGCACCGGGTCCAGCTGGTCCTGTGCCCGGTCGCCACCGGTGACCGGGCTGATCTCCCCGGCGGCTGCCATCAGTTCGCGGAAGCCGGACTCCGCTGCCGTGGGTGGCTCCAGCGCGGGCACCTCGGCGAGCGAGGTGACGGTGACCCGGCCGGTCGGGGAAGGGCGGGACCGGGTCGTGTGAATCGCCGGTTCGAGGCCGGCGGCGCGCAGGGGTTCGAGCCCGCGCAGGCTCACGCCGAGTGCGCGCGGATGGTTGGACAGACCGCCGCGCCGTTCGACGATCAGGGGCTGGATTCCCTGTCTGGCAAGGAAAACGGCCATTGACAGTCCGACTGTGCCCGCGCCGGCCACCAGCACGTCTACTTCTTCGTAGGTCATGTCCCATCCTTTCGCTGGGAACGGTGTTCCCGACTTGGCAACACTGTGCCCGTCGGCTAGGGTGGCTGTCAACCCGGCGGGACTGAGGACGAGCAATGAGTGGTGCGGACAACCCGCTGCCAAGGGCCGATGTGGTGTGGACCCGCCTTCCAGTGGTGGTGGAGCGGGCTCGCAGGCCGGCCTTGACGGTGGAACGGATGGTGGACGCGGCGGTACGGGTCGCGGACGCCGAAGGGGTGGACGCGGTGTCGATGCGGCGCCTGGCCACCGAGTTGGAGACAGGTACGACATCGCTGTACCGGCAACTGTCCGGAAAGGAGGATCTGCTTGAACTGATGGTCGACCACGTCTACGGCGAGTGTGAGTTGCCGGAGCAGCCCTCCGGCGACTGGCGGGCGGATCTGCACCTGGTCGCCATCGCGGGACGGCGGTTGATGCTTCGACACTCCTGGCTCGTATCCGTGCTGGGCAGTCGCCCACCGATCGGCCCGAATGCGTTGCGGCACATGGACTTCGCGCTCGCGGCGGCACACGGAGCGACTGCCGACGTGACCGAGGCATGTGGACTGGTCGACGCGGTGTCGAGCCTGGTGCTCGGCGGTGTGGTCAACGAGGTCGCGGAGCGGGAAGCCCAGCGGCGCACTGGGCAGGACGAGCAGCAGTGGCGCGACACCGTGGGGCCGTACATCCAGCAGGTGGTGGAGAGCGGTCGCTATCCGGAGGTCACCCGGCGCGTGCTTGAGGCGACGGACCGGACGCACGATCAGCAGTTCGAGCTTGGGCTTGAGTTGTTGCTGGACGGGATCGCGATGCGGATCGCCGCTGGCCGGCGGGCTTAGCATCCCTCGCTGCGGGCTGCGGGCTGCGGGCTGCGGGCTGCGGGCTGCGGGCTGCGGGCTGCGGGCTGCGGGCTGCGGGCTGCGGGCTGCGGGCTGCGGGCTGCGGGCTGCGGGCTGCGGGCTGACTCGAGCCAGCGGGCCCAGTTGACCTGGGTGGGCTGGCGACTGGGGTGTGGGCGCGGCTTTGACTGCGGGCTTGGCCGGGCGCTGGGCACCGGGCGCCCGGCACCAGGTGGTGTGGCTGCGGTATTTCGCTGGCTGGCTGGGAATGCGGCTGGTGTGATGCGGTTCGCGGCTATTGACCGGGCCGCTGGGTGTGGGAGGGGTGGCGGTGACTGGGTTCGTGGCTGAGGCGGAGCTGGCGGATTACCTGGGGGACGACGAGGTCGTCGACTTTCGGAATCCGGTGGTGGGTGCCGTGGTGCGGGAGCTGTGGGCACGGCATGGGGAGGGGTATGCGCGGGCTGCGTTCGAGTGGGTTCGGGATGCGGTGACGCATTCGATGGATGCCGGGGATCGGCGGGTTACCTGGCGGGCTTCGGATGTGGTGTCGCAGGGGACTGGGCTTTGTTATGCCAAGTCGCATCTGTTGGTGGGCTTGTTGCGGGCCAAGGGGATTCCGGCCGGGCTTTGCTACCAGCGGCTGGCTGACGGGGGCGGTGGGTTTGTGCTGCATGGGCTGGTGGGGGTTTGGGTGGCGGAGGAGGGGCGTTGGGCTCGGGTTGATCCTCGGGGGGACAAGCCGGGGGTGTTGACCGAGTACTCCTTGGGGGAGGAGCGGATTGCCTTCGCCGTGGATGCCGCGGTGGGGGAGGTGGACTATCCGACGGTGTATGCGTCGGGGCATCCCGCGGTGGTTGATGTGTTGAAGAGGAGTTCGGACTGTGTGGTGCTGTGCGCGGGTGGGCTGCCCGGGGAACTGTGAGTTCGGGGAAGGGGCGCGCGGCTGAGAAGGGGGAGCAGCGGAGGGCAGGGGCGGGGGTGCGAGCGGGTCGGCGGGCAGGCGAGGCAGGCCGGGCATAGGTAGGCAGGGCGAGTAGGGGGGCAAGCGGCAGCCGGGCCAGACGAGGCCGAGCCCGGCCATGCCAGGTGGAGCGGGCCTGGTGGAGCGGGGCGGGACCAGACACTGCGAGGCGGGGCCGTGCTGGGCGGGGCAGAGCCAGGTGATGCCGCGGGTTAGGCGAGAGCGAGATCGGGGGCAGGTGACGCGACAGGGCAGGCGAGGGCGGGGCCAGATGATGGCCAAGCCCTGGCCCGCCGAAGACCGAGCCGGGCTAAGCCGAGCCGGGCAGGGCCGACCCGAGCCGGGCAGGGCCGACCCGAGCCGGGCAGGGCCGGGCAGGGCCGGGCAGGGCCGGGATGGGCCGGGATGGCCCGGGCCGAGCCGGGATGGGGCGGGGTGGGGCGAGCCGGGGTGGGGTGGGCCTGGCCGGGTTGGGCCGGGTCAGACCAAGCCGGGCCAACCCGAGCCGGCTGGACCAAGGTTGGGGCGGGCCCTGTTGGGGCTGGTTGGTCAGGGGCCTTCGTAGGCGAGCCAGACCACGCCGTTGGGGGGGAGTTGGAGTTGGGCTGAGGCTGGGCGGCCGTGGTGGGGGTGGGGGGTGGCTTGGATTCGGCCTAGGTTTCCTACGCCGGAGCCGCCGTAGGTTTGGGCGTCTGTGTTGAGGATTTCTCGCCAGTGGCCGGGGTGGGGGAGGCCGATTCGGTAGTCGTGGTGGGGCATGCCGGCGAAGTTGGCGATGCAGGCGACTGGGGCGGCGGTGTGGGTGTCGTAGCGGAGGAAGCTGAGGACGTTGCCGGCCGAGTCGTTGGCGTCGATCCAGGAGAAGCCTTCGGGGGTGGTGTCCTGGGTGTGCAGGGGTGGGTGGGCGCGGTAGGTGTGGTTCAGGTCCGCGACCAGTTTCTGGATGCCTGCGTGGTGGGGGTCTTCCAGGAGGTGCCAGTCCAGGGAGCGGGATTCTGACCATTCGGCGATCTGGCCGAATTCGCCGCCCATGAAGAGGAGCTGTTTCCCTGGGTGGGCCCACATGAAGGCGAGCAGGGTGCGTAGGCCCGCTGCCTTATTCCAGTGGTCGCCGGGCATTCTGGTCCAGAGGGAGCCCTTGCCGTGCACGACCTCGTCGTGGGACAGCGGCAGGACGAAGTTCTCGCTCCAGGCGTAGACCAGGGAGAACGTGAGTTCGTTGTGGTGGTACGACCTGTGCACCGGGTCGTGCTGGAGGTAGCGCAGGGTGTCGTGCATCCAGCCCATGTTCCACTTGAAGCCGAAGCCGAGGCCGCCCAAGTGGGTGGGGCGGGTGACGCCTGGCCAGGAGGTGGACTCCTCGGCGATCATCATCACGCCGGGGTGTCGCTTGTAGACGGTGGCGTTGAGTTCCTGGAGGAACTGCACGGCGTCCAGGTTCTCCCGGCCGCCGTGGGCGTTCGGCAGCCACTGGCCTTCCTCGCGGGAGTAGTCCAGGTAGAGCATCGAGGCGACCGCGTCCACGCGCAGGCCGTCGATGTGGAACTCGTCGATCCAGTACAGCGCGTTGGCGACCAGGAAGTTGCGGACCTCGGTGCGGCCGAAGTCGAAGACCAGGGTGCCCCAGTCGGGGTGTTCGCCGCGGCGGGGGTCGGCGTGTTCGTACAGCGGCTGGCCGTCGAACTGGGCCAGCGCCCAGGAGTCCTTGGGGAAGTGGGCCGGGACCCAGTCGACGATGACGCCGATGCCGCGGGAGTGCAGGTGGTCGACGAAGTAGCGGAAATCGTCGGGGCTGCCGAAGCGGGAGGTGGGGGCGTAATAACTGGTGACCTGGTAGCCCCAGGAACCGCCGAAGGGGTGCTCTGCCACCGGCATCAGCTCGATGTGGGTGAAGCCGGTCTGCTCCAGGTAGTCGCCGAGTTCCTTGGCCAGTTCCCGATAGTCCAGGCCCGGTTTCCAGGAACCCAGGTGGACCTCGTACACGCTGACCGGGCTGCGGCTCCAGTCGGTGGCCTCGCGGGTGGCCAGCCACTCCGCGTCCACCCACTCGTGCCGGTCCACCGTCACGATCGACGCGGTGGCCGGCGGCACCTCGGCGGCGAAGGCCAGCGGGTCCGCCTTCTCGTACCAGGAGTTGTCCTGGCCGAGCAGCTTGAACTTGTACTTGGTGCCGGGCTGCACGCCGGGCACGAAGACCTCCCACACGCCACTGGATCCCAGCGAGCGCATGGGCGTGGCCAGGCCGCTCCAGCCGTCGAAGTCCCCGCACACCCGCACACCGCGCGCGTTCGGCGCCCACACCGCGAACGAGGTGCCGGTGACCAGGCCGTTCGGCGTCTCATAACTGCGGTAGTGCGCGCCGAGGGCGTCCCACAGCCGTTCGTGCCTGCCCTCGCCGATGAGGTGCAGGTCCAGCTCGCCCAGGGTGGGCAGCCAGCGGTACGCGTCGTCCACCGTCTCGGTGTGGTCGCCGTAGACCACCTCCAGCCGGTAGTCGCCGGGCTGGTGCGGGACCGCGCCGGAGAACAGGCCGATGTCGCCGACCGGGAGCAGCGGGTACCGACCGCCGTCCTGCAACACGGTCACGGCGCTGGCCTGCGGTTTGAGCGCGCGCACCACCGTGCCCTCGGCGTGCGGATGCGCGCCCAGCACCGAGTGTGGATCGTGGTGCGAGCCGGTCAGCAGCCGCCGCACCTCGTCCGGGTGCGGGGCGCAGGCGTCCAGGCTGGTCACGACGGTTCCTCTCCGGAGGTGATCCTGGCGATGGAGGACAGCGGGATGGGCAGCCACTCCGGCCGGTTCGCGTGCTCGTAGGCCACCTCGTAGACGGCCTTGTCCAACTCCAGCGCGCGCAACAGCTCGGCGTGCTCCCGCGGATCGCCCGCCACCTCGGCGTAGCCCGCGCAGAACGCGGTCCGGTTGCGCTGCGCCCACTCCAGCGCCCGCACGGTCAGCTGGTGGTCGTCGCTGTGCCCGACCAGGCGCTGGTGCGCGGCGTAGTCGAAGGAGCGCAGCATGCCCGCGACATCCCGCAGTGGCGAGCGCAGCCGGGCGCGCTCGGCCGCGGGCGCGGCGGGCTCGCCCTCGAAGTCGATCAGCACCCAGCCGGTGGGCGTGCGCAGGCACTGGCCAAGGTGCAGGTCCGCGTGCACATGCTGCACCTCGATCGGCTCGCCGGCGGCCACCGCCGCGTCGAAGGCCTTGCGCAACGCCTCGGCGTGCTCGGCCAGCTCCGGCACCGACTCCAGCATGCCGTCCAGTCTGCGGTGCATGGCCGCGACCAGCGCGGTGAGTTCCCCCGGCGTGGCCAGCCTGGTCTCGGCCGCCCGCCGCAGGTCAGCGTGCACCTCGGCCACCGCGTGACCCAGCCGCCGCGCCTCGCCGGCGAAGTCGCCGCCGACCTCGTCGGCGTGTAAGTCCGCCTCGGCCATCAGGTCCCGCACGCTCGCGGTGGCCATCGCCCAGCCGTCCGCCGCACCCTCCACAAAGGACTGCAGCATGCCCAGCGTGCCGTCCGGCGCGCTGATCGAGCCCAGCGGCGGCGCGATGTGCGCGCAGCCGGCCGCGGCCAGCACCCGGTGCAGCGTCAGGTCCCGGTTCTCCCCCGGCACCAGCTTGCGGAACAACTTGAGGATGTACTGACTGCCGTAGACCAGCGAGGTGTTGCTCTGCTCCACCCCCACCGGCCGCCCGCGCAGCCCGGTGCTCAGCTCCACGCCGGGCTCCGGCGTGAACCGCAGGTCCTCGACCTCCCGGTCGGCCGCGATCAGCCCGAGCAGCTCACCGGCCAGCTCCGGATCGTGCGCGGCGTCGTAACAGCCCCAGCCGCTCGAGTCGCAGATCCGGTGCGTCTCCAGCCAGTCCGGCAGCTCCGGGCGGGCGCCCAGCAGCAGCTGGTACCGCTCCGGCTCGCCGCCCTGGTCCACCTCGACCACGGCCAGCACCAGCGCGGGATCCGCCGCCCGCAACACGGTCAGCCGCCGGGTGCGCACCCCGAGCACCGGCCGGTCCTTGCCGGCGAACCACCGCTGCCCCGGTAGCCAGTCGGGCAGCGCGCCGGTCAGGGCTTCCGGGAGGTCGGTGAGGTCGAGCCGGACTGAGGTCAACGGGCGTCACCACTTTCTGCCGTGGCGGCGATCTGGAACCAGTAGAAACCGTGCCCCGGCAGGGTGAGCAGGTACGGCAGCTCACCGATCGCCGGGAAGTGCACACCGCCGGTCAGCTCGATCGGGGTGTAGCCCGCGAACGCGGACAGGTCCAGCTCCACCGGCTGCGGGAACCGGGAGAGGTTGTTCACGCAGAAGACCACGTCCTCCGGGTCCCCCTCCTCCTCCGGACTCCAGCGCCGCAGGTAGGCCAGCACGCTCGGGTTGGACGAGCCCAGTTCGGTGAAGGTGCCCAGCCCGAAGGCCGGGTGCTCCTTGCGGACCTCGATCATCCGCCGGGTCCAGTGCAGCAGCGAGGAGGTGTTGTTGAGCTGCGCCTCGACGTTGACCGCCTGGTAGCCGTACACCGGGTCGTTGATCACCGGCAGGTTGACCCGGTTCGGGTCGCACTTGGAGAACCCGGCGTTGCGGTCCGGCGTCCACTGCATCGGCGTGCGCACGCCGTCGCGGTCGCCGAGCCAGATGTTGTCGCCCATGCCGATCTCGTCGCCGTAGTAGAGCACCGGCGAACCGGGCAGCGACAGCAGCAGCGCGGTGAAGAGTTCCTGCTGGTTGCGGTCGTTCTCCAGCAGCGGGGCCAGGCGTCTGCGGATGCCGATGTTGGCCTTCATCCGCGGATCCTTGGCGTACTCCGAGTACATGTAGTCGCGTTCCTCGTCGGTGACCATCTCCAGGGTCAGCTCGTCGTGGTTACGCAGGAAGATGCCCCACTGGCAGCCCGAGGGGATGGCCGGGGTCTGGGCGAGGATCTCCGAGATCGGGAAACGGCTTTCCCTGCGCACCGCCATGAAGATCCGCGGCATCAGCGGGAAGTGGAAGGCCATGTGGCACTCGTCGCCGCCCATCTCGGTGGCGCCGAAGTAGGGGACCACGTCAGCAGGCCACTGGTTGGCCTCGGCCAGCAGCACCCGGCCCGGGTACTCGTCGTCGACGACCTTGCGGCAGCGCTGCAGGAAGGCGTGCGTCTTGGGCAGGTTCTCGCAGTTGGTGCCCTCCTCCTCGAACAGGTAGGGCACCGCGTCCAGCCGGAAACCGTCGATGCCCAGGTCCAGCCAGAACCGCAGCACGTCCAGCATGGCCTCCTGCACCGCGGGGTTCTCGTAGTTGAGATCCGGCTGGTGGGAGAAGAACCGGTGCCAGTAGAACTGCCCGCGCACCGGGTCGTAGGTCCAGTTGGAACTCTCGGTGTCGACGAAGATGATCCGCGCGTCGGCGTAGCGCGAGTCGTCGTCGCTCCACACGTAGAAGTCGCCGTAGGGCCCCTCGGGGTCGCTGCGGGACTGCTGGAACCAGGAGTGCGCGTCCGAGGTGTGGTTGAGCACCAGGTCGGTGATCACCCGGATACCGCGCCGGTGCGCCTCGTCGAGCAGGTAGACGAAGTCGTCGACGTTGCCGAACTCCGGCAGCACCGAGCGGAAGTCGCTGATGTCGTAGCCGCCGTCGCGCAGTGGTGAGGCGTAGAAGGGCGGCAGCCACAGGCAGTCCACCCCGAGCCAGCGCAGGTAGTCCAGTCGTCCGGCCAGGCCCCGCAGGTCCCCGGAGCCGTCCCCGTTGGAGTCGGAGAAGGCCCGGACCAGCGCCTCGTAGAACACCGCGCGCTGGAACCAGCCGGGCTCACGCGGGGCCAGCCGGGCATGCCGGAAGTCCTCCGCCTTGGGCTCGACCAGATGACCGTCCGCGGTCAGCGCCTCGCCGGTGTGCGGCACACCCGCTTGGCCGGGCACAGCAGTCATGGATGCCTCCACACGGGACACTCGGGGCTTGGGCAATGACGACCAGCCTTCGTCAACTTCGTGATCAACAGGTTTCGGTTCAGTAGCGTTGGATGGTCACGACGTGGGCGACCGAGTGGTGCGGTTCCAGCCGGACGAAGTTGCCCTGACCCCAGTCCCAGATGTCTCCGGTGACCTCGTCGCGGGCAACGAAACGCTCTCCCCAGTCCATACCCAATGCGGGCAGGTCCAACCACAACGTGCCCTGCTGGCCGTTGTTCGGGTCCAGGTTGACCACCACCACGACGGTGTCCCCGGTGGCCGGATCCTGCTTGGAGTAGGCGATCAGCGCGTCGTTGTCCACATGGTGGAAGTGCAGCGTGCGCAGCTGGTGCAGCGCGGGGTGCGCCCGCCGGATCCCGTTCAGCCTGCGCAGCCAGGGCTCCAGCGAGCGGCCCTCGGCCAGCGCGGCGGCGAAGTCCCTCGGCCGCAGCTCGTACTTCTCCGAGTCCAGGTACTCCTCGCTGCCCGGCCGCACCGCGGTGCCCTCGTACAGCTCGTACCCGGAGTACACGCCCCAGCTCGGCGAGAGCGTGGCGGCCAGCGCGGCCCGGATGGCGAACATCGCCGGACCGCCGTGCTGCAGCGACTCGTGCAGGATGTCCGGGGTGTTGACGAACAGGTTGGGCGTGGCGTCCAGGCAGTGCTCGACCAGGCCCGTGCCGAACTCGATCAGCTCCTGCTTGGCGGTGCGCCAGGTGAAGTAGGTGTAGTACTGGGTGAAGCCGCGCCGGGCCAGCCCGTACATCCGGGCCGGGCGGGTGAACGCCTCGGACAGGAAGAGCACGTCCGGGTGGGACTGCTTGACCTGCCAGATCAGCCAGTGCCAGAAGTCCGGCGGCTTGGTGTGCGGGTTGTCCACCCGGAAGATCCGCACCCCGTGCTCGGCCCAGTGCAGCACCACCCTGAGCACCTCGGCGTAGATGCCCTGCGGGTCGTCGTCGAAGTTGACCGGGTAGATGTCCTGGTACTTCTTCGGCGGGTTCTCCGCGTAGGCGATGGTGCCGTCCGGCCGCACGGTGAACCACTCCGGGTGCTCGGCGGCCCAGGGGTGGTCCGGCGCGCACTGCAGGGCCAGGTCCAGGGCGATCTCCATGCCCAGCTCACCGGCCCGGTGCACGAAGCCCTTGAACTCCTCCAGCGTGCCCAGCTCGGGGTGGATCGCGTCGTGCCCGCCCTCCTCGGCGCCGATCGCCCACGGCGAACCGGGGTCCCCCGCCACCGCCACCAGGCTGTTGTTCGGGCCCTTGCGGTTGATCCGCCCGATCGGGTGAATTGGCGGCAGGTAGACCACGTCGAAGCCCATGCCCGCGATCCGGTCCAGCGCCGCGGTGGCCGTGCCGAAGGTGCCGTGCACCGGCTTGCCCTCGGCGTCCCAGCCGCCGGTGGAGCGCGGGAACAGCTCGTACCAGGAGCTGTACCTGGCGCGCTGGCGGTCCGCCCACAGCTGCTGCCACTTGCCCTTGGTCAGCAGCTCGCGCACCGGGTGGTCGTGCATGATCCGCCGCACCGGTTCGGACAGCGCCAGCGCGATCCGTTCCGGCAGCTGGCGGGCGGCATCGCGCAGGCCGAGCGCGGCCGACATCAGCTGCGCCCGCTCGTTGCGCCGGTCGGGTCGGCGGGCCACCCGTTCGAGCAGCCGGGCGCCGATCTCCAGGTCGTTGTCCAGCTCGGCCGCGCCCTGACCGGCGCCGACCTTGACCTCCACCGCGTGCCGCCAGGTGGCCCACGGGTCACTCCAGGCGTCGATCCGGAAGGTCCACAGGCCCTCCCGATCGGGGGTGATCACCGCCGCCCAGCGGTCCAGGCCGACGCCGTCCGGGACCATCCGGGTCTGCCGGGACACCCGGTCGCCGGGGCCCTTCCAGGTCACGGTGGCCGCGATCGCGTCGTGGCCCTCCCGCCAGACCGTGGCAAACACCGGAACATGTTCGCCGGCAACGGTTTTGGCGGGGAAACGTCCGCAGTCGATGAGGGGGGAGACCTCGTCGATACCGAGCCGACCAGTCACCGGCGCCGCCCTTCGTCACGCTCAGGATTCGGGTAGTTGCAAGCATGCCTGACTCGATCCAGCTCGCCGTCACCGGGCCAGGCGGCTGGATCACACTTATCGGTTAGCCCGCTGTGCGCTGGCGCACACTCATGATGGGCGGGTTCCCCCGAGCGGTCCAGTCCCGACCAGGGCGCCTTGTGCACAGATTCCGGCCTGTGGATCGTGCAATTGTTTGCAGGCTGCGCTGGGAATGTTGCCACCGGTGCGGGGGCGCGGGATATGGTCCGCGTCCGTGAGAGCTTTGCGTCGCTTCACCGTCCGCGCCAGCCTGCCCGAGCCGATCGCCGCGCTGGGGCGACTGGCGACCAACCTCCGCTGGGCCTGGCATCCGCCCACCCAGGACCTGTTCGCCACGGTCGACCCGGCCATCTGGCAGGACACCGGCGGCGACCCGATCCGGCTGCTCGCCCAGGTCCCGGTGGAACGGCTGCAGAAGCTGGCCACCGACGAGAGCTTCCTCACCCGGACCAGGGCCATCGACGACGACCTGCAGCGCTACCTCGGCCAGCCGCGCTGGTACCAGCGGCGGCAGGAGGAGATCGAGGGCGCCCAGGGCGTCGGCGAACAGACCCTGCCCGCCTCGATCGCCTACTTCTCGATGGAGTTCGGCGTCACCGAGGCACTGCCCAACTACTCCGGCGGCCTCGGCGTGCTGGCCGGCGACCACCTCAAGGCAGCCTCCGACCTTGGTGTGCCGCTGATCGGCGTCGGCCTGCTCTACCGCTCCGGCTACTTCCGGCAGTCGCTGTCCCTGGACGGCTGGCAGGTCGAGCACTACCCGGTGCTGGACCCGCGCGGCCTGCCGCTGGAGCCGCTGACCGAGCCCTCCGGCGCGCCGATCCTGGTGCACGTGGCCATGCCCGCCGGCCGGGTGCTGCGCGCGCGGATCTGGAAGGCCCAGGTCGGCCGGGTGTCGCTGCTGCTGCTCGACTCCGACGTCGAGGACAACGACGACGACCTGCGCGGGGTCACCGACCGGCTCTACGGCGGCGACCAGAACCACCGCATCCGGCAGGAGATCCTGGCCGGCATCGGCGGCGTGCGCGCGGTCCGGGTCTACTGCGAGCTGACCGGGCACCCGCAGCCCGAGGTCTTCCACACCAACGAGGGCCACGCCGGTTTCCTCGGCCTGGAACGCATCCGCGAACTGGTCACCACCGAGGCGCTGGACTTCGACCAGGCGCTGTCCACCGTGCGCGCGGGCACCGTGTTCACCACCCACACCCCGGTCCCGGCAGGCATCGACCGCTTCCCGGTCGACCTGGTGCAGCACTACTTCGGCGCGCCCGGCAACGAGTCCGGCGGCCTGCTGCCCGGCATCCCGTCCGAGCGGGTGCTCGCCCTGGGCGCCGAGCAGAACCCCGGCATGTTCAACATGGCGCACATGGGCCTGCGCCTCGGCCAGCGCGCCAACGGCGTGTCCCAGCTGCACGGCAAGGTCAGCCGGGAGATGTTCTCCGGGCTGTGGCCCGGCTTCGACGTCAGCGAGGTCCCGATCGGCTCGGTGACCAACGGCGTGCACGGCCCGACCTGGGCCGCCACCGAGATCAGCAAGCTGCTCGGTGAGTCCGAAGTGGACAGTGGGGTCGGCCTGCGCGGGTTCGAGCCGGTCACCGACGCGGGGCTGTGGGAACTGCGCAGCACGCTGCGCACCCGGCTGGTCGAGGAGATCCGCCGCCGGGTCAAGGTGTCCTGGCTGCAGCGCGGCGCCTCCGCGCTGGAACTGGGCTGGACCAGCTCGGTCTTCGACCCCGAGGTGCTCACCGTCGGCTTCGCCCGCCGGGTGCCCACCTACAAGCGGCTCACCCTGATGCTGCGCGACGCCGACCGGCTGCGCGAACTGCTGCTGCACCCCGAACGCCCGGTGCAGCTGGTGGTCGCGGGCAAGTCGCACCCGGCCGACGACGGTGGCAAGGCGCTGATCCAGCAGATCGTGCGCTTCGCCGACGACGCGGGCGTGCGCCACCGGATCGTGTTCCTGCCCGACTACGACATGTCCATGGCCCGGTACCTGTACTGGGGCTGCGACGTGTGGCTGAACAACCCGCTGCGCCCGCTGGAGGCCTGCGGCACCTCCGGCATGAAGTCCGCGCTCAACGGCGGCCTCAACCTGTCCATCCGGGACGGTTGGTGGGACGAGTTCCACGACGGCAGCAACGGCTGGGCCATCCCCACCGCCGACGGCGTCAGCGACCCCAACCGCCGCGACGACCTGGAGGCCACCGCGCTCTACGAGCTGCTCGGCAACCAGGTCGCCCCGCTGTTCTACGACCGCGGCGAGGACGGCGTGCCCGCCCAGTGGATGGCCATGGTCCGGCACACCCTGGCCTCCCTCGGCCCGAACGTGCAGGCCTCCCGGATGGTCAAGGAGTACGTCGAGACCTACTACGCGCCGGCCGGCCGATCCGCGCACGCGGTGCGGGACAACGGTTTCGCCGGGGCCAAGGAGCTGACCGGCTACCGGCACCGGATGCAGGCCGCGTGGAGCAGGGTCAAGGTGCTCGACACCGAGTTCGCCACCAACGGCAGCTCCGCCACCCCGGTGCTCGGCGCCACGGTGCCGGTCACCGCCAGGGTCGAACTGGCCGGCCTGGAACCGGCCGAGGTCGAGGTGCAGGCCGTGGTCGGCCGGGTGGACGACGCGGACGAGCTGCGCGACGTGGTCACCGTGCCGATGCGCTACGACGGCGACGGGCGCTACTTCGCCGAGATCGAGCTGCCGTACGCGGGCTCGGCCGGGTACACGGTGCGCGTGCTGCCCCGGCACCCGCTGCTGGCCTCGGCGGCCGAACTGGGTCGCGTGGTGCTGGCGGGCTGAGCGTGCCGCCGCACCACCCCGGGCACGACCTCATCGCGGAGGTGGCGCTCCTGCCGGCCGAACGGGCCGAGCCGGGGCGCCACCACATCGCGGCCGGACTGCGGCCGGTGCCGGGAGATCACGCTGGAATACGCGCCGCGGGCTCAGGTGCTGCTGCCCGATCCGGACGCGGCCGACGGCATTCGGTCCACGCCGGTGACCGCGCACCGGATCGAACTGCGCCGGATCGAACAGGACCGCCGCTCCGGCGCCTTCCCCGAGCCACTGGCCGAACGCCCGGTCGCCTTCGGGATCTTCCACGCCCGGGACGAACGCGGGCGGAGCTGCTACCTGTTCGCGCTCTACCTCGTGCACTGAGCCGGGGCCAGCCCCCGGTGGAAGCCGTGCAGGTGCTGGCCAAGCTGCTGCTCGACGACCTCGGGCTGCCTGCCGACACCCGGATCGAGCTGATCACGCACCGGAACCGGCGGCTGACCGCGGCCCGGCCGCACAAGCCGACCGTGCCCACCCTGCTCGCCACCTGCTAGTTCAGCAGCGCGACCCCCAGGTTCAGCGCGGTCGCGTACAGCAGCCACCCGAAGTACGGCACCAGCAGCCAGGTGGCCGCCCTGCTCACCTTCGCCGCGCTGCACAGGGTCACCCAGACCATCACGTCCAGCACCACGATCAGGATCAGGGCGGGCCAGAGCCATTTGATGGCGAAGAAGATCGGGGTCCAGGCCAGGTTGAACATCAGCTGGGTCCACCACTGCCACAGGCCGCGGCTGACCTCGAGCGGGTGGGTGTCGCGGTGCAGCCACAGCTGCCAGGCGGCCAGTGCGATCAGGCCGTACATCACGGTCCAGATCGGCGGGAACATCCAGTTGGGCGGGGTGAAGAAGGGTTTGGGCGCGGTGTTGTACCAGGCCGCGACGCCCGCTCTGGCCGAGATGCCCGCCACTGCCGCGACCAGGTAGCTGGCCAGCAGGAAACCGACCAGGACGACGACGCTGCGCGGTCCGGAGGTCCAGGAGGCGCGTGGCGGCATGTCTGACAGCAGACCGCATCCGCCAGGTGGCGGCAAGCCGGGTCAGGTGACGCTGAGCCGGGCCCTGGTGCCGGCGACCCTCGGCCACCACGGGGCCAGCGTCTCCGCCTCGTCCAGGGCCAGCCGGGCGGCGCGGTTGTCGCCGGTGGCCATCAGGGCCCTGGCCAGGGTGGCCAGGTCGTCGGCGCGGCTGAGGGTGGCGCCGCTGTGCCGGGCGCCGGAGCGGGCCAGCATGGCGGCCCGGTCGGCGTTGCCCGCGAGCAGTTCCAGCAGGGCCTTGGTGCCGGTGAGCTTGAAGCCGGGGTAGCCGAGCTGTTCGGCGTCGTCGACCGCCTGCCGCGCGGTGGGCAGGCCGGTGGCCGCGTCCAGCTGGCCGACCTCGACCGCGTTCGCGGTCAGCGCGGCCAGCGAGGCCAGCGCGAAGGCCAGGTCCCGTGGTTCCTGGGTGGGGTCGGAGACCAGGCCGATGGTCAGCGCCAGCGCCTCGGCGTAGCGGCCGCGGGCCTCCAGCAGCGCGATCCGGGTGGCGGTGGTGGTGCGTCGGCCGGGGTGTTCCCTGGAGAGTTCGGCGGTCAGCGCCTCCGCGGTCTCCAGGTCGCCGCCGTTGACCGCGTCGATGGCCTCGTTCACCAGTGGCGCGGACTGCCATTCGGCGACCCGGTGCTTGGGCAACCTGGGTAACTGGAACAGCAGCCACCCGGTCGAGGTGGTGCCCGCGTCCCGGCGCGGCAGCAGGCAGTACACGCCCGCGGCCAGCGCGCCGACCGCCAGGCCACGGCCGAACGGGGCGTCCACGACGGCGAAGGTGGCCGCCGCGGCACCGGCGCCGCACACCGCCGACACCGCTCCGGCCAGCCACATCCGGGACTGCGCGGGCGCGGCCCCCGGTCCGACCGAGACGCCGAGCAGGATCGGCAGCACGCGCAGCGACACCGTCCGGCGCGGCGTCCGCAGTTCGTAGACCCGGGCGCCAAGGCCGAGCACCACGTCATGCACCCGCACCCGCAGGGCCAGCGCGCCCAGCAGCAGGCCGAGCTGCAGCGCCATGAGTTCGGCCAGCATGCCGATCACCGCGCCGAGCATGCCGACCACCGCCGGATCGAGCGCACGTTCCAGGGCCACCACGGCGATGGCCGCGGAGGCGATGAACATCCGTCCGGGTCGGATCGGGCGAGTCAGGGAGCCCATGCTTTCGAGACGGTACGCGGTACTCGCCGGTTCCGTCGGGCGTCTGGACGTATCCGAGGGCGACGAGGTGTGCCCGATGGGGCAGTGGCGATCCCCGCTGGTGAGCGTGGGCGTGCTAGCGGGTTCCGGGGCTCACCTGCCCGTTGTGGCGGCCGGACGGGCAGCGGAGAGCGCCCGGGGGCTGGTGCGGACCAGACCGGAACTGGTCAGGGCCGACAGCGGTCGGCCCCGGCCCCGCGGCGCAACCCAATTGCCGCCCGATCGGGCGCGTTCGCGGTGGCCGCGGGGAAAAGGGCTGGACAGCGTCACGGGCAGCGGAACTCCGGCGGCGGCAGCGTGCCGTCGAGCAGGTAGGCGTGCACCCGGTC
Organism: Crossiella cryophila; assembly: GCF_014204915.1. Taxonomy (NCBI): domain Bacteria; kingdom Bacillati; phylum Actinomycetota; class Actinomycetes; order Pseudonocardiales; family Pseudonocardiaceae; genus Crossiella; species Crossiella cryophila. The sequence continues at coordinate 9,753,426 of NZ_JACHMH010000001.1, read as the reverse complement.
CCGCACACAGCGCTCGCCGCTGAGGTAGAGGCCGTGCTTGCGGCCGGCCACGGTGATCAGGGAGCTGCCCGGCAGCATCCGGTGCACCCGCTGCGCGCCGTCGTACGGCGTGGCCGGATCCTCGGTCGCGTTGGCCAGCAGCACCGGCGGCAGGCCGGCGGGCTGGAAGCGGTGCGGCGGGTTGCTCGCCGGGACCGGCCAGCCCGCGCACTGCCGGGCCTGGAACCAGACGAACGCGGCGGAGAGCCGGGGTTCGATCCGCTCGGCCCGCCGCACCAGCTCGGCCAGCCCGGTGAAGTCGGCGGGATCGGTTGGCAGGTCCAGGCACAGCTGGGCGCGGCCGGGCTGCAGGTGACCGGGACGCAGCACGTCCGGGCGCAGGAAGCCGGAGCCGTCGCCGCGCAGCGCTTCGGCGAGCAGGTCGAAGCGCTCGCCGAAGAGGTAGAGCATGCTCGCGAGCCGGATGTCCGCAGGCGTGGCAGGCCCCGAGCCGGTGCGGACCAGCCGGTCCCACAGCCGCAGCGGATCACCCGGCACGCAGCGCTGCTCCCGGCACCAGTCCCGGAAGCGGTCCAGCCGCCCGGCCATCCGCCGCGCCCCGCTGAGCATGGATTCGGCGAAGGGCTCGGTGTGGTCGAGCACGCTGTCCAGCGCCATCGCCTGGACCCGGTGCGGGAACAGTTCGGCGTAGGCCTGGCCGACCAGGGTGCCGTAGGAGTTGCCGAAGTAGCGGATCCGCTGCTCGCCAAGGGCCGCCCGGATCGCGTCCACGTCGCGGGCCACGTCGGTGGCGGCCAGGTGCGGCAGCAGGGCGTCGTCGCCGCAGGTCCTGGCGAAGCCACGCAGGCGGGCCTGGTGCGCGGTGTGCTCGAACTGGCTCCCGGTGATGCCTAGGTCGTCGGTGGCGGTGGCCGGATCGCAGCGCAGCGGGGCGCTGGCGCCCAGGCCGCGGACGTCGAAGACGACCACGTCGAAGGACTCGGTCAGCTCGGCCAGCCGGGCCCGGCGGGCCGGGTCGGTGGCCCAGGGCAGGCCGGGGCCGGGGCCGCCGAACTGGGCCAGCACGGTGCCGCGCCGGGTGGCCGGGTCGCGGGCCGGGACGCGGGCCAGTGCGAGGTCGAGCCGGCCGGCCTGGGGCGCGGACCAGTCGCGGGGGACCGGCAGGGTGGCGCACTGGACCTGCTGGTCGCCGCAGGGGGACCAGGACAGCGCGGGCGTGCTGCTCGCCGCGGCGGGCATGGCCGCCGCGGCGAGCAGCACGCCGGTGAGGGACAGGGCGAGCACTGACAGGCGAGGCATGCGACCGAGCCTGGCGGCCGCCGCCGCGCACCGGCTCAGGGACGTCCCGGAGCCGATCCCCGAGCCGGACCCGGGGGTGCTGCTGGTCAGGGCACCGCTGGCGTGCCGCCCGGCACCACCGGCAGACCGGCCGCCTTCCACGCCCGGAACCCGCCGACCAGGTCGGTGGCCCGGCGCAGGCCCAGCCGCCGCACGTCCCTGGCGGCCAGGCTGGAGGAGTAGCCCTCGTTGCAGACGATGATCACTGGCCGGTCGGCGTCGAGGCCCGGCAGGCGCCACTCGCTCCGCGGGTCCAGCCGCCACTCCAGCACGATCCGCTCCACCGGCACCGCGTCCGGGATCTCGCCCTCGGCCGAGCGGTTGGCCAGCGGCCGGATGTCCACCACCAGCGCGCCCGCCTGACGCAACTCCTCGGCGGCCGCCGGTTCCACCCGGTCCAGCACGGACCTGGCCTCGGCCAGCAACTCCTCGACGGTCTGGGTCATCGGCTCTCCTCCAGCGGCGTGCGCGGCTCGGGCACCGCGACGTACTCGGCCAGCGTGGCGTACTCGGTGGTCGGCAGCAGCGGCGGCGAATAGGCGTGCACGCTGGCCGCGCCGGGCACGTTCAGGTTGCGCACCTGGTGCGCGCGGCCCCGGCCGAAGGCGACGGTGGCGCCGGTGGCCCGGTTGGCCGAGCGGATCGGCCCGCCCGGGTAGCGGTAGTCCTCGCGCAGTTCGCCCTGCAGCACGGTGAACGAGCCTGCCGCGCCGCCGTGGTCGTGCGGCAGGGTGCCCTGGCCCTGGGACCAGGACAGCAGCCACAGCTCCACGCCCTCGGTCAGCGCCAGCCGCGCCCACCAGCGTTCCTCGGTGCCGAATTCCAGGATGGACAGCAGCGGCGTGGTCAGCTCACTGGTCACCGTGGTGGTCAGGCCGCGCAGTTCCTGCGGGGTCCACAGCGGGCGGCGCGGGTGCAGCAGATCGTGCAGGTAGGGCAGGTCCAGCGCCGGGTGGATCTCCGGCCGGGCCAGGGAAGTGGTCATGTGCTCGCTCCAGGTCGCGGGTGGCTTCGATGGGTGCGGAGCCAGACGCGGCGCGGCGCAGGCCCGGGACGCGCGCACGCGTGCGGACCTGCGAGAAGGGGGAGAGACGCTGAGCGGAGAGAGGGCTCAGCGGCCGCGCCGCGTCAGCGGACACGCGCCGCTGGCGACCCGGAGCAGGTCGACAGTGCGGTCACGCCACAGCGGCGGGCAGATCATGAGTCGATCGTGCCAGAAACCTGACCCTGTTGTCAGCGCCATCTCATCTGGTGGCCCGCAACAACATCAATGTGCGCCCCGGCACGGGCAGCGGGGTGCCCGGCGCGAGCGGTCCGGGCAGCGTGGGCGCGCCGTCCGGCGACCCGGTGTCGAGTACCTGCTCGAAGCAGCGCGCGTACTCCGGGCCGGGCAGCACGAACTCCACCGGCGCCGGGTCGGCGTGCAGCACCAGCAGCCAGGAGTGGTCCTCCACCAGTTCGCCGGAGCGGGTGTGGCTGCGGCAGTCCGCGCCGTCGATCCACATGCCCAGGGAGTGCCGGGAGCCGTCGAACCAGTCCGTCTCGGCCATCTCCTGGCCGTCCGGGCGCAGCCACACCAGGTCCGGCTCGTCCTCCGGGGTGGCCCTGCCCTCGAAGAACTCGGTCTGCCGCAGCGCGGGGCACTGCCTGCGCAACGCGATCACCCTGCGGGTGAAGGAGAGCATCGCGAAGGCGGGCGAGCCAGGCAGGGTCGGCCCGGTCCAGTCCAGCCAGGAGATCTCGTTGTCCTGGCAGTAGGCGTTGTTGTTGCCGCCCTGGGTGCGCCACAGCTCATCGCCGGCGGTCAGCATCGGCACACCGGTGGCCAGCAGCAGCGAGGACATCAGGTTGCGGGCCTGCCGGGCACGCAGGGCCAGCACCGTGCCGTCGGCGGTCTCGCCCTCCACGCCGTGGTTCCAGGACCGGTTGTCGTTGGCCCCGTCCCGGTTGTCCTCGCCGTTGGCCTCGTTGTGCTTGTCGTTGTAGGAGACCAGGTCGCGCAGGGTGAAGCCGTCGTGCGCGGTCACGAAGTTCACCGACTGCCACGGCCGCCTGCCATCGTCGGCATACAGGTCGGAGGACCCGGTGAGCCGGTAGGCCAGATCGCGGACATCGGTGCTGGTGCGCCAGAAATCCCGCACGGTGTCCCGGAACCGGCCGTTCCACTCCGCCCACTGCACGCCGAAATCGCCGACCTTGTAGCCCTCGCCGGTGGCGTCCCACGGCTCGGCGATCAGCTTGCGCTGGCACAGCAGCGGGTCGGTGGCGATCGCGGTGAGCAGCCCGGCGTGCGGGTCGAAGCCGCCGCCGCCCGGCCTGCCCAGCACGCTGGCCAGGTCGAACCGGAACCCGTCCACGCCGAGTTCGCCCGCCCAGTACCGCAGCGAGTCGGTGACCAGCCGGACCACCGTGGGCGAGCCCGCGTCCAGGGTGTTGCCGCAGCCGGTGAGGTCGAAGCCGCCGCCACCTGGTCCGTGCAGGTAGTAGGCGGGCGCGTCCAGGCCGCGGAAGCTCAGTGTCGGGCCGTCCAGGCCGCCCTCGCAGGTGTGGTTGAACACCACGTCCAGCAGCACCTCGATGCCTGCCGCGTGCAGCGCGCTGACCATCTCCCGGAACTCCTCGACCTCGCGGCCGGGTTCGCTGGCGTAGCCCGCGTGCGGGGCGAGGAAGCCCAGGGTGGAGTAGCCCCAGTAGTTGTGCCGGCCGGCCCTGGCCAGCGCGGGCTCGTCGGCGAAGGAGTGCACCGGCAGCAGCTCCACCGCGGTCACACCGAGCCGGACCAGGTGCTCGATGACCACCGGGTGCGCCACGCCCAGGTAGGTGCCGCGCAGGTGCGGTGGCACGGCCGGGTGCCGCTGGGTGAAGCCGCGCACGTGCAGCTCGTAGACGACCGTCTCCTCCCACGGCACCTCCGGCCGCGGCCCGGTGTCCGGCCCGCCGGGCGCGGTGACCACCGAGAGCGGCACGCTGCCCAGCGAGTCGACCGCGGACGGGATGCCGCTCATCGGGTCCTCGCCCAGATGGCCCAGTGTCGCGTCCAGATCGGTGACGGTGCCGCTGATCCGCCTGGCGTAGGGGTCGAGCAGGATCTTCGCCGGGTTGCAGCGCACCCCTCGGTAGGGCTCGTACGGGCCGTGCACCCGGTAGCCGTAGCGCTGGCCGGGGGTCACGCCGGGGATCAGGCCGTGCCAGACGCCGAAGGTGCGCTGGGTCAGCTCGTACCGGCGTTCCACCAGGCCAGTCGGCCCGTCCTCGACCAGGCACACCTCGACTGCCTCGGCCGATGCCGAGGCCACCGCGAACCGGACGCCGCCGGGTTCGGGATGCGCCCCGAGCGGGAACGGCCTTCCGGCGAGCACCTGGGTGTCGACCTCGGCAGTCATGCCCTTGATCTTGCCTCCTCCGGGGCCGGTTGCGGGAGCGCCGAGCGGTCGGCGTGCCTCCCCGGTGGACGGGCCCGGGAGCGGGATGACAAGAATGGGGTCCGTGACCGAGCACGGCGGGCTGCCGGCCAGCGGGGCCAACGGTGTCGATGTAACCGATCTGGTGGTGCGCATGGACACCGTGGGTGTCCGAAGAGGGCGCACCACGCTGGTCCGTGGAATTGACTGGCGGGTGGAGCTGGACGAGCGCTGGGTGGTGCTTGGCCCCAACGGGGCGGGCAAGACCACTCTGCTGCGGCTGGCCGGCGCCGAGATGCATCCGACCTACGGGACGGTGCACATCCTCGGCGAGAAGATCGGCCGGACCGATGTCTTCGAGCTGCGCCCGCGGATCGGCTTCTGCTCGGCCGCGCTGGCCGCCAGGGTGCCGGGTGAGGAACTGGTGCGTGACCTGGTGGTCAGCGCCGGGTACGCGGTGCTGGGCCGCTGGCGGGAAGACTACGACCAGCAGGACACCCGCCGCGCCGACGAGCTGCTCAAGGCGATGGGCATCGCGCAGCTGGGCGATCGGACCTTCGGCACGCTGAGCGAGGGCGAGCGCAAGCGCACGCTGATCGCCCGCGCGCTGATGACCGACCCGGAGATGCTGCTGCTGGACGAGCCGGCGGCCGGGCTGGACCTGGGTGGCCGGGAGGACCTGGTGGCCCGGCTCTCCGAGCTGGCCATGGACCCGGACGCGCCGGCCATGGTGCTGGTGACCCACCACGTGGAGGAGATCCCGCCCGGCTTCACCCACGCGCTGCTGCTGCGCGAGGGCGGCGTGGTGGCCCAGGGGCTGCTCGACGACGTGCTGACCGAGGACAACCTCTCCGCCGCGTTCGGTCAGAACCTGACCTTGCAGCGCAACGGGGACCGGTTCTTCGCCTGGCGGAAGTGAGCGCCGGAGCCAGCCGGGTTACTGCGCGGTAGCCTTCCTTTCGCAAGCATGGGTCAGCGCGAGGAGGGCACCAGCGTGGGTGAGTTCGTCAGGCTCGAAGTCGACGGTGGGGTAGGCACCATCCGGTTGGACCGGCCGCCGATGAACGCGCTGAACAAGCAGGTCCAGGAGGAGATCCGGGCCGCCGCGGTGGAGGCATCCACCAGGGCCGACGTGCGCGCGGTGATCGTCTACGGCGGCGCGAAGGTCTTCGCCGCGGGGGCGGACATCAAGGAGATGGTGGACATGTCCTACGCGGACATGGCCGCCAGGGCCGGGGCGCTGACCTCGGCGCTGTCCTCGGTGGCGGAGATCCCCAAGCCGACCGTGGCCGCGATCACCGGGTACGCCCTCGGTGGCGGGTTCGAGCTGGCGCTGTGCTGTGACCGGCGGATCGCCGGGGACAACGCCAAGGTGGGGCAGCCGGAGATCCTGCTCGGCATCATCCCCGGCGCGGGCGGCACCCAGCGGCTGGCGCGGCTGGTCGGGCCGAGCAAGGCCAAGGACATCATCTACACCGGCCGGTTCGTCGGCGCCGAGGAGGCGCTGCGGATCGGCATGGTGGACGAGGTGGTCGGGCCGGATGACGTCTACGCCGCCGCGCTGCGCTACGTGCAGCCGTTCCTGACCGGTCCGGCCGCCGCGCTGGCCGCGGCCAAGGCCGCCGTCGACGGCGGGCTGGACAACGACCTCAACAGCGGACTGAAGCTGGAGAGCCACCTGTTCTCCGCGCTGTTCGCCACCGAGGACCAGAAGATCGGCATGCGTTCGTTCGTGGAGAACGGTCCCGGAAAGGCGAAGTTCGTTGGCCGCTGACCCCACCCCCAATCCGCACGCCACGGCCGAGCAGGTCGAGGCCGCCTGGCAGGACCCCAAGCTCGCCAACGTGCTCTACCACGACTGGGAGGCGGGCACCTACGACGAGAAGTGGTCCATCTCCTACGACGAGCGCTGCATCGACTACGCGGTCGGCCGGTTCAAGGCCGCCGCCGGTGACGCCGGGCCGTACAAGCACGCCATGGAGCTGGGCTCGGGCACCGGTTTCTTCCTGCTGAACCTGATGCAGGGCGGCGTGGCCGACAAGGGCTCGGTCACCGACCTCTCGCCCGGCATGGTCGAGGTCGCCTTACGCAACGCCAAGGGCCTGGACCTGGACGTGGACGGCCGGGTCGCCGACGCCGAACGCATCCCGTACGAGGACGAGAGCTTCGACCTGGTGGTCGGGCACGCGGTGCTGCACCACATCCCGGACGTGCAGGCCGCCTTCGCCGAGGTGCTGCGGGTGCTCAAGCCCGGCGGCAGGTTCGTCTTCGCCGGCGAGCCCACCAAGGTCGGCGATTTCTACGCCCGCCGCCTTGGCCGCCTGACCTGGTGGCTGACCACCAACCTGACCAAACTCCCGATCCTGGACACCTGGCGGCGCCCCCAGGAGGAACTCGACGAGTCCTCCAGGGCAGCGGCTCTGGAATCCGTGGTCGACCTGCACACCTTCGACCCGACCGAGCTGGAGCGGATGGCCCGCGCGGCCGGTGCGACCGGCGTCCGGGCCAGCACGGAGGAGCTGACCGCGGCCCTGTTCGGCTGGCCGGTCCGCACCTTCGAGGCAGCGGTGCCGAGGGAGAAACTCGGCTTCGGCTGGGCCATGTTCGCCTACCGCACCTGGCAACGCCTGTCCTGGGTAGACGAGAAACTCCTGACCGGCCTCATCCCCCGCGAAGCCTTCTACAACGTCCTGATCACCGGCACCAAGCCCGAATAGCCCCACCCGCCTCGCGACGAGCGGCCACCCACCGCTCGTCGCGAGCCGAGGCCCGCCGCCCGATAAGCACCCCCCGCTCACCGCACCAGCGTGCTGATCGACACATACCCGCCCACCCCCCTGGGGCACCCTGGCGACATGACGCTGGCTGGGGCCCTGGCGCCCAACGAGGTGCTGACCCGCTACGCGGTCTCCGCCCGCCCAGAATGCCCAATAAGCCCCGACGGCAGACACTGCCAATCCGCCACCGGCGCCCCCATCTGCCAATTCTGCGGCGCCCCCATGTAAACCCCCCCACCCCCGCCCGGCGTGTTGGCCGTTGTCGTACGGAGTGTTGGCCGTTGTGGGACGGCATGTTGGCCGTTATGGGACGGTGGGCGGGCGAAGCCCGGAGCGGGGAGCGTTGGGGGCAGGCGGGCGAAGCCCGGGAACGACGCGGCTAGGCGGTTCACACGCGCCGCGACCGGGCTAAGCCCGCACAGGCGGCCGGGGTGGCTTTTCAAACATCCCCGAGCGGTTCCCCCATCCCCGTCAGCCTGGAGAGGACACACCACATCCCGGCAAGCGGCCGCTTAACCTGCCGCCGCCCTAGCCTCCCAACCGCAACGGCGGTCGCTTGCCGGGATGTGGTTTGGTATCGGAAGGCTGACGGGGATGGGGGAACCGTACGAGCACTGCGGTCTGTGCTCTTGTCTTTGACTTTCCCCCCCATCCTTTGATTCCTGCCCGTCCGGCGAGGACGCCCTTGACTGTCGCTCGGGTACCTCAGCAACAGAGGCCAACAACGCAAAGATCAAGAGCGGAAAAGATGGCCTCGCCGGCCGGGCAGACCACCGGAGGGGGGTGCACAGATCAAGAACCGGCATGAGCAGGTTGCGGGGCGGGGTTTGTGCTGCCGGGGCCGGTTCCAGCGTGGCTCCGAGGGCTCGCGTGTTCTCCGCACGGCCTTCCGCAAGCCAACCACACCTCACCGAGCGGCCCCCGTTGCGGATTCGTGGGCAGGCGGCGGCAGGTTGCAGGGGCCACTCGGCGAGGCGCGGTCAGCAAGCTCCAGGCCGTACGGAGAACACACGAGAACCCTCGTCGTGGGGTTTTCACCCCAAACCCAAACCCCGCCCCGTCCCACAACGGCCAACACGGCGTACAAGAACGGCCAACACTCCGTACGAGAACGGCCAACACGCGCGGGCGGCTTAGTAAGCGCTGGTCGGGATCCAGTCTGAGTGGCCGAACCCGACGCCGCCCGTCTGCGGCTCGAAACTCCAGCTCTGCCCAGGATCCGCCGGGTTGCACGCAGCCAACTGCACCGCCGCCCCCGGAGTCTCCGCCACCGGCGCCAGACACACCGCCGGATTCGCCGTGGACCGCAGCAACCCCTCCACCACCGCCCACCGCTGATTCGCCGCCCCCGTGCACTCCTGCAACTGCGCCGCCGCCCCCGGCGCCACCGCCGGACCCGCCGGACCCACGCACCGATCATGGTTCAGCTCGATGTGCAGCGACGCTGTGGCTGGGTCTCGCCAGAAGCCCTGGTTGCCGCCGCCGGTGCAGTTCCAGGCCAGCAGCCGGTAGCCGACCCTGGTCGAGTAGCCCTCGGAGTCCACGCACAGGCTGGTCTTGGTGTTGCGGAGTTGGCGGAAGTCCAGCAGACCTCGGTACAGCGTCGCGGTGCCGGTGCTCGCCGGATCCACGCAGGTGGCCTCGGACCAGCCGGGGTTGGCGTAGAAGGCCGTCAGGCAGTCGCCGTAGGCGGTGTGGCCGGCTTCGTTGGGGTGGAAGGACTGCTGGCTGCCGACGAAGGTCAGGCCGCGCGCCCAGGGTGTGTCCGTGCAGACCTCGTGGCCGTGCAGGAGGCGGCTGGTGTCCAGGTAGCGGACGCCGGTGTTCTTGGCGGCCTGGCGGACGGCGCGCTCGAACAGGGGGACCACCTTGTTCCGGCCGAAGGCCTGGTCCTTGAGGTAGATCAGGCAGCCGCCCTGGTCCCAGCCGGGGAACTTCGGGTTGTCCTCGACGTCGGGGCTGAACGGGCTCGGGTAGCTGCCGAGCACGAACTGGTAGTCGCCGTCGCCGTAACCCGCGTCCCGCATGGTCTGCCGGACGCTGGCGATGCCCTTCTCCAGCGACGCCTGACTGCTGTTGATCCGCTGCTGCATGACGTCGGTGTAGGTCGGCCAGCAGTTGCCGATCAGCAACAGCCTGCGGCCCGCGCAGTCCTTGGCCAGCGGGCCGAACTCCAGCCCGCCGTGGTCGTTGGCGCCCGACATCAGCCAGATCAGCCGGATCCTGGTGTTGCGGGCCTTGATCGCCAGGCTGTCGCCCTGGTTCAGCTCGTCGAACTGCTTGGAGCCGCTGCGGTACACCAGGTGCGTGCTCTCCGCGCCGGAGCACGCGAGGTTGAACCTCAGTTCGGTGTCGAACCGAGCCTGGTGCACCGCGGCGTCCACCGACCGGTGACAGAAGTTCACCGGTCCGTCCGTGCCGGGTTCGTAGTTGCCGACGCCCTCACCCGAGACCTGGCTGTCGCCGATGCTCACCACCGCGGACTTGCGCTGTTCCAGCGCCCGCAGCTCAGGGCTGCCGTACAGCGCGGTCGACTCGCCCGCGCGGATCTTCTCCAGGTCCGTCGGCAGCTCCGCCACCGCGCGCACCCTGGCCGCGGCGGCCGGGGCCTGGACGGCGAGCAACCCGGCCAGACAGCCCAGCAGCAGGGCCAGGCCGGTCAGTCGGCGGGACGGGACGTCGGCGGCACGGACGCGGGCGGTGGAGCGGGCGGTCGTGAACACCCCACCCTTGTCGCACGTCCGGCACAGCGGTGGAACCCTCGGGGACGCCGGGTCACCCGAGGGATCCACGCATGTACCCGGCAGGTTGACCCTTGCCGGTGCAAGTGTCAGCGCGTAGCCGCTATACCGGCGGTCAGCCGGTCCAGCACAAATCGGCTGACCTCGGCCACGTCGGCGTCCAGCAGCACGTCGATCCGGCGGCCGGTGGCATCGGGCATCCGGTTGCCGAAGGTCGCGCCACGGCCCGCTCCGGTGCCGCAGTCCACCTCCACCGGCAGCGCGGTCCGCCGCAGCATCCCCGGCCGGGCCGCCTCCAGCACGGCCAGCACGTCGTGCAGCGCGACCTCGTCCACCCCGTAGAAGGCCAGGTACTGCCGCCGGTAGTGGTCGACCACCCTGGCCAGCGTCTCGGCCGGACCGCCTGCCGCGGCCAGTTCGGCCAGCCAGGCGCCGTCCACCGCGCAGCGCAGGGTCAGGTCCAGCGGCACCAGGCTGGTCGGCACGTCCTCCTCGACCAGCACCCGGCGGGCCGCCTCCGGGTCGCTCCAGATGTTGAACTCCGCGGCAGGCGTGGTGTTCCCGGCGGCCAGCCCGCCACCCATGATCGAGAGCCGGCCGATCCTCGGCTTCAGCTCCGGGTAGCTGGCCAGCAGCAGCGCCACGTTGGTCAGCGGGCCGATGGCCACGATGGTCACCGGCGACTCGGCCGCGCGCAGGGTGTCGGCCATCAGCTGCACCGCGCCGCGCGGGTCCGGCTTGGCGGCGGGCTCGGGCAGCAGCGCGGACTGGCCGCCCAGGCCGTCCGCACCGTGCCAGCCCTCCGCGCGGAAGGCCGCCGGGTAGACCAGCGGGCGGTCCGCGCCAATGCCGACCGGGATGTCCGCCCGGCCGAGCAAGGTGAGCAGCCGAAGGGCGTTCGCGCTGGTCAGCTCGGGTCCGACATTGCCGAACACGGTGGTCACCGCACGCAGGTCCAGCTCGGGGCTGTTCACCGCGAACAGGAACGCGACCGCGTCGTCGATACCGGGGTCGGTGTCCAGGATCAGCGGCGTCGGGCTCATCCGAGCACCTCCTCGACCTCGGCGCGGGTGGGCAGCGCGGGCTGGGCGCCGTGCCGGGTGGCGGTGAGCGCGCCGACCGCGCAGGCCCGGCGCAGCGCCTCGGTGTCGGAGTGGCCTTCCAGCAGGCTGAGCATCAGCGCGGCGGTGAAGGCGTCCCCGGCCGCGGTGCCGTCCACCGCGGTCACCCGCGGCGGCGCGGCCTCGGCCACGGTCTGCCCGTCCCGGCGCAGCTCAGCGCCCTTGGCGCCGTGCGTGATGGCCACCGTGCGGGCCAGCCCGATGTTGTCGATCTGCTCGAACTCGCTCTGGTTGACCACGACCAGGTCGGCCCGGCGCAGCACCGCGTCCGGCACCGGGCGGGCCGGGGCGGCGTTGAGCGCGAAGAAGCCGGTGGCGTGCTCGGCCGCGGCGACCACGGCCGCCTCCGGCACCTCCAGCACGGTCAGCACCCCGTCCGCGCCGGTGAGCTGCTCCGGGCGCACGCTCAGGTGCGCGTTGGCCCCTGGCACCACCACGATGGTGGTCTCGGCCGACTCGTCGACCTGGATCAGCGCCAGCCCGGTCGGCCCCGGCACCTCGGCCAGCTCGGACAGGTCCACCCCGTCCGCGCGCAGCAGGGCCAGCGCGTCGGCGGCCAGCGCGTCGTCGCCGACCGCGGCCACCAGGCGCACATCCGCGCCCAGCCTGCGCGCGGCCAGGGCCTGGTTGGCCCCCTTGCCGCCGGGGGCCTGGGCGTAGTGGGTGGCGGTCAGCGTCTCGCCGGGACGGGGCAGGGCGGGCAACCGGGCGATGAGATCGAGGTTGACGCTGCCGACAACGGTGATGGATACAGGCACGGCCCCTATCCTGCCTATTACTGGCCCGTTAGGGTCTCGATTTCATGACGAGCATGTGGGGCGCGCCGCTCGCGTCGCGTCTGGGTTCGTGGCGGAAGTCACGGCGGGACCCCCGGCAGGCCAAGTTCCTGACCGTGGCCTCGCTGCGCTGGGTGATCAAGAACCGCGCCTGGACGCCCTGGTACCTGGTCCGCTACTGGCGGCTGTTGAAGTTCCGGCTGCTGAACCCGCACGTGATCCTGCGCGGCATGGTCTTCCTCGGCCGCAAGGTCGACCTGCACTGCCGACCCGGCTACGGGCGGCTGGAGATCGGCCGCTGGGTGCACATCGGCGACGGCAACGCGATCCGCTGCCACGAGGGTTCGCTGCGCATCGGCGACAAGGCGGTCTTCGGCAAGGACAACGTGGTCAACTGCTACCTCGACATCGAGATCGGCGCCTCCACCCTGGTCGCGGACTGGGTCTACATCTGCGATTTCGACCACGTCACCGCGGACATCCACCAGCCGATCAAGGACCAGGGCATCGTGAAGACCCCGGTCCGGCTGGGCCCGGACTGCTGGCTGGCCACCAAGGTCACCGTCCTGCGCGGCACCAGGATCGGCCGCGGTTCGGTGCTCGGCGCGCACGCGGTGGTCAAGGGCGATATTCCGGAGTACTCGATCGCGGTCGGCGCCCCGGCCAGGGTGGTCCGGGACCGGCGCGCGGACTACGAGGCGGACGCGGCCCGGCGCAGCGCCGTGGCCGACATGGCCCGCAAGGCCAAGGAGGCCATGCGGCAGACCCAGGGCGAGTAGACCCGGTCAGGCGGCGCGGTCACCGGCCGCGCCGCCCGGCCTGCTCAGCCGACCTTGATGTGCCGGAGCTGGACCTGCCAGCGCCGCAGCTGGGCGGTCAGCGCGTTGTCCCGGTTGGGCAGCAGCCGCAGCCCGGCCCCCGCGGCCACCAGCTCGGCGACCTCGGCGACGGTGCGGTCCACGGTGGGCACGTGCGTGGCGAAGAGCGGATCGGCCAGCGCGGCGGCACAGCGGTCGTACTGCAGCGCGGCCCAGCCGTTGCGGGTCTCACCCCGGCTGCGCAACCGCCGCAGCAACAACTCCCGGTCCGGCACGACCAGCGTGTGGTGGCTGACCTCGTGCCCGCGCTCGCGCAGCCAGCCGATGATCTCCTCGTAGTAGGCCGGATTCACCAGCGTCATCGGCACGATCACCACCCCGGCCGCGTCCGTGGCGATGCGGTCCAGCATCTCCCTGGTGCCGGTGCGCCACAGCGGGATGTCCTGGAAGTCGGCACGGCTGTCCTTGGGCATCATCCGGTGCATCCCACAGCCGAGGTGCTCGGGATCGGCGACGTGACTACCGGGCAACCGCCGCTGGATCTCGTGCGCGACCTGGGTCTTGCCTGCCCCGAATGTTCCGTTGATCCACAACAACATGCCATCGAAGCTACCCGGACCAGGATCTGGTATCACCCGTTCGGTCCAGCGCTACCCGGCGGAGGGCGGCTTAGGGTGCTGCTTCCTGTCGTCGTCGGGGCTGAACAGCGCGAGGTGAACCGTGGCTGTGTCCCGATTGTGGCTGGTGGCCGGACTGTGTTGGGGAGGCGCGGTGCTCGTCGGTTGTGCCTCGCCGCCCGCGGTGCAACCGCCCCGGGTGCCGGAGACCTCGTTCAACACCACCACAACCACCGCAGCGGCAACCACCACCACGACAACAACTGTTCCGGCGCCCCCGCCGGTGCCGTCACAGCCGCCCCCGCCGCCCGTGCCGCAGACCTCGGCCAGGCCGCCAGCGCCGCCGCGGACCACCCCCAAACCGCCGCCTCCGCCACCGGCACCGAAGACCGACCGGCGATACCGGACCTGCAAGGAGGCCAAGGCGAACGGTCTTGGTCCGTACTACCTCGGCGTTGATCCGGAGTACCACTGGTACAAGGACGCCGACCACGACGGCAAGGTGTGCGAGTAACTACTCCCGGCCGAAGACGTTGCCCGAGGGGATCTTCGGCCGCCCCAGCACCGGATGCGGACGACGGCTGGTCGCCGCGTACACCGCCGCCGTGTCGGCCGCGATCAGATCCCAGTTGAAGTCCGTGGACAGCCGAGCCTTGGCCGCCTTCGCCCGGCGTTTCGCCGCGGCCGGATCATCCAGCACCGCACGCACCGCGCTGGTCAGCCCGTCCAGATCCCCCGGCGTGAACGACAACCCGGTGCGCCCGTCGCGGACCACCTCGCCCAGGCCGCCGGCGGTGGAGGCGACCAGGGGGGCGCCCGCGGCGGCGGCTTCCAGGGCGACGATGCCGAAGGGTTCGTAGCGGCTGGGCAGGATGACCGTGTCGGCGGCGGGGAGCAGGGCGGAGAGGGCCTGGTCGGAGAGGTGGCCGACGAAGTCGACGGCCCGGCGGACGCGGAGTTTGCGGGCCGCGGCGACCAGGTGGGGTTCGTGGATTCCCTTGCCGGCCACCACGAGCCGGGCGCCGGGGTGCGAGCGGCGGATCCGGGGGAGGGCGGCGAGCAGGTCCTGGACGCCCTTCTCCCATTCCAGTCGGCCGAAGAAGAGCAGCAGCGGCGCGCCGCCGGGGGCGTGGGTGGCGCGGGCGCGGGCCACCTCGGTCTGGTCGACGCGCCAGCGGCGGGGTTCGATCCCGTTGTGCAGCACGGTGATCAGCTCCGGCTCGACCTCGAACAGGTGCAGTGCCTCATCGCGCATGGCGGCCGAGCAGGTGATCATGCCGTCGGAGCGGTTGGCCAGCCACCATTCCACCGAGTGGATCTGCTGGTTCAGTGTGTGGGACAGCCAGCCGCTGTGCCTGCCGGCCTCGGTGGCGTGGATGGTGGAGACCAGTGGCGCGTCCGCGGCCTCGGCCAGGGTGATCGCGGCGTGCGCGACCAGCCAGTCGTGCGCGTGCACCACCTGCGGCCGCCACTCGCGTAGCAAGGCCAGGCCGGTACGGGTCATCGCGTGGCCCATGGCCAGCGTCCAGGCGACCAGGTCGTCCTCGAAGGTCAGGTGCGCCGGGTCCTCGGCCACCCTGACCACCCGCACGCCCTCGCCGACGACGTCCTCGCCGGGGTGGGTCACCGCGTCCGTGCCCGCGGGCTGACGGCACAGCACCACCACGTCATGCCCCTGGGCGGCAAGGCTTTTCGCCAGTGCGTGCACGTGACGGCCCAGGCCGCCGACCACCACCGGCGGGTACTCCCAGGACAACATCAGCACGCGCATGCGGACCCGTTCCTCCCCGTTGCTGCCGACAACCTACCCACCGGACCCGGCCCGCAGCCCACGCGCGTCCAGCTGACCGAACAACCCGTCCGGCGCACGCAGTTCCGCGGCCAGTCGCAGGGCCCGTCGCCGATCGCCCTCGGCGAGCAGCCGGGCCAGCTCGTGCGCGTGCCCGCCGTGGATCTTCGCCCGCCGCCGCGCGTAGTCGGCCGCGGAGTCCTTGGTGACCATGAACGCCCAGTCGCTGGACAGGCTCAGCAACGCCTCCCGCACCAGCTGGTCGAAGGCGAGGTCGCGAGTAGTGCCGGTGAGCGAGGAGTCCACTGTGGACAGTACTCGGCGTTGCAGGTCCGCGCCGTCGGTGACCAGGTCGGCCACCTGCTCGCCGTCCCAGACCCGCCAGTCCTTGCCGGACCCCCAGGAGGAGGCTGGCAGATCCACCGGCGTGCCGAGGTGGCCCGCGTCCAGCGCGCCGCGCAGCGTGGTCACCCGCACCCCGGCCTCGGGCAGCGCGCGCAGCACCGCCTCCAGCCAGGCCGGGCCCTCATGCCACCAGTGCCCGAACAGCTCGGTGTCGTAGGCGGCCACCACCAGGCCCGGTTTCCCGTCCCGCGCGGCCAGTTCGGTCAGCCTGCGCACCACGGTGTCCACGAAGTCGGCGGCGTGCCTGGCCACCGCGGTCGCGGCCAGCTCGGGGTCGTAGGGCCGTTTCTGCTCCGGCGGCACGTGTTTCCCGGTGACCCTGGAGGGTTTCAGCCCGGACGGGTGGTCGTAGGTGTGGAAGTCCCGGTACGCCGGATCGCCGGGATACCCGGCCTTGGGCGACCACACCCGGTAGGTCACCTCGAGATCCCGCCCGAAGCAGATCACCTCCGAGGAGCCGACCGGCCGGGCCGCCGCGGTGTCGCCGTGCAGGGCCGGACCGTCCACCAGGAACCGCCGCACCCCGGCCGCCGCGTACCCGGTCTCCATGCCCGGCGCGTACCCGCACTCCGGCGCCCAGATCCCCTCCGGCGCCCGCCCGATCCGGGACGCGGTGTCCGCCAGCCCCAGTCGCAACGCGAAATCCCGCAGCCGCGGATCCAGCAGCGGCTGGAAGGGGTGGGTGGCCGGACCGCCCAGCAACTCGATGATCCCGTTGTCCGCCAACGGTCGCAGCACCGGGGAGAAGCCGTGCCGCCAGCGCGACTCGAACTCGGCCAGCGTGTCCGATGCCTGCCGGTGCTCGGCCGCGGCCAGCTCGCGCAGCAGCGGATCGCCGTGCCGCCACTGGGCGCCGGCGAAGTGCGCGCGGTTGAGCCAGGAGCCCAGCCAGTGGTGGTAGGCGCGTAAGGAGTAGGGATCGTCGAGCTGCGCGGCCAGCACCGGCGTCACGCCCAGCGTCAGCACGTCCCGGCGGCCCTCGGCGGCGAAGCGATCCAGCATCCGCAGCAGCGGCTGGTAGGAGTGCGCCCACGCCTGGTAAAGCCATTCCTCGCCGACCGGCCACACCCCGTGGTGACTCAGCCAGGGCAGATGGCTGTGCAGCACCAGGCTGAAACTGCCGATTGGTTCCGCGCTCACGGCCGCACCGCCACGGCCACCAGGTCCAGGCTGGCGTCGATGTCCTCGGCGTGGATGGCGAAGTCCCCGACCCCGACCCCGGCCACATCGCCCAGCAACGGCTCCGGCCACGGCCCGTCCCCGCCGAGCACCACCGCCACCTGCGCCTCGATGATCGACCCGCCGTGCGCGGCGTCCAGCGCGCGCAGCCGCGGCCCGTGGTGCAGCCCGGCCAGCAGCTCCACCCGGAAACCCGCCGCGCGCAACAGCTCGTCCAGCTCGGCCGCGGCCAGTTCACGGGTGTGGAAGGGGTTCAGCGGGGTGTCCCGGCCAGGGGAGAAGGTGATCCGGTTCGGCGTGGTCAGCAGCAGCCGCCCACCCGGCCGCAGCACCCGCAGGCACTCGGCCAGGAACCCCGGCTGGTCCCACAGGTGCTCGATCACCTGGAAGTTGGCCACCACGTCGATCGCGCCGTCGGCGAAGGGCAGCGCGACCAGGTTCCCGCGCAGCACCGACACCCGCGGATAGCACTTGGCCACGTGCGCCACGGTCAGCTCGTCGTAGTCCAGCCCGACCACCCGCGCGGCCACCGAGGCGATCAGATCCGCCCCGTAGCCTTCCCCGCAGCCGGCCTCCAGCACGGTCGCGCCCGCGCAGTGCGGCAACAGCGCCGCGTAGGCCGCCTCGTGCCGACGGAACCAGTAGTTTTCCTCGGCGATGCCCGGGACAGTGCGCTCACCGGTGAGCGGCAGCGATTCGGCGGTCACCCGTCGTACCCTACCGGTCAGTAACTCCAGGTACGAGGGTCAGCCTCCGGGGAACATGCCCGCGCTGCGCAGATCGGCGTCGCGGTACTGGAGCACCGAGTCCGACCCGGCCTTGGCGAAGCGCCGGTACCGCCGGGGCACCACCTCGGCCGCCTCCCGGATCGAGGCGTCCACCTCCCGGTACTTCGGGGTGAACGCCTGGCCCAGCGCCCCGGCGCCGAGTGCGGGCAGGAACCCGTCCAGCTTGGCCCGCGCACGCTCCCAGTCCCGCAGGTACCCATCCGCGTTGTCCCGCAGCGATCGCATCGAGGTGTCCACCGCACCCAGGTCCATGTCGGCCGAACTCATCAGTTGCCTCCCAGTCCGCCGGTGGTCAGGTTCGCCCAGGGGTTGATCGGCGGGCGCTCGACGATGTCGTCCTGCTCGCCCGCGATCAGCGCGGCGATGTTGTGCACGCTGGTGCTGCCCCTGGCGGTGTACCCGGAGTGGCCGGAACCGGCGGTCAGCGGCCCGGCGTCCTCGCGGTAGCGCGGGGGCACGGAGCCGGTGTCGCCGCTGATGGAGGGCAGGCCGGTGCCGGGATCGCCGCCGAAGACCCCGGGATAGGTGACCGGGTCGTCCGGGTTCTCCTGCACCAGGATCCGGTCAGGGGACAGGCCCACCTCGGCCGGATTCGTGGTGCCGAAGCCGGGGGAGCCCCAGATCGCGGCCCGGTCCACGCCGGTGCCCTGCATCAGGGCCAGGCCGGTGGTGGTGGAGCCGTAGGAGTGGCCGAGCGCGGTGAGCTGCGGGTCCACCGCGCGGGCCCCGTCGACCCCGCGCAGGAAGCCGGCCAGGTTGTCCGCGCCCGCCCGCGCGGCCTTGTCCAGGGCCACCGTCTGCGTCGGGTCGGTGAGGCTGTCCAGGGTGATCTGCGGCGCCTGGTAGCCGAGGAAGGCCACCGTGGCCACGGTCTCGCCCTCCCGGTTGTTGTTCTTCAGCACCGTCTCGGTGCGCTCCTTGAGCACCGCCAGGTCGTTGTCGTAGCTGTCCAGCGAGCCGTCCACGGTGGTGGTCAGGCCGGGAGTGAACACCGCGACCTGGTCGGCGTTGTCCACATCGCCGTTGCCGATGGCCGCCTCCACCCGCTCCTTGTCGGTGGTGAGCAGCAGCAGGCTGCGGCCGTCCTTGTTCGCCACCTGCTCCACCACGTCCAGCGAGGCGAGTTTGGCGTCCAGGATGGCCAGCCGCTTGCGGTGCTCCTCGGCCTCGGCCTGCCGCTCCCAGTACAGGAACGGCTTGTCCGGGTCGTTCTCGTACTGCCGCACCAGCTCGTCCCGTTCGGCCCGCAGCCTGGCCTGTTCCTCGGGCAGCCGGTTCATGTTGGCCTTGTCCCGGTCGGCGAACGGGATGCCGTCCCGGTTGCCGACCAGCTCCGGGTGCTCGGCGATGATCGTGTCCCGCTGCTCGTCGGTCAGGTTCTTCCACCACTGCGCGGTGGCCTCCGGATTGTTGCCCGGCGGCGGTGGCGGGAACTTCGCGGCCGGATCGGGCAGCACGATCGCGGTCTGCCCGCCGCGGATCCGCTCGGCGGCGGAGTCGACCAGTTTGGCCACGTTCTCCGCGACCGCGGTGGCGTAGATCCCCGGCGCGGCGGCCCCGGCGGGGGTGGCGGCCAGCAGCAGGGTCTTGAGGAAGTTCGGCGTGCTCTCCTCGATGTACTGGGCGATGGACTGCTTGGTGCCGCGCACCTCGGCGGCGAAGCGGCCGGCGTCCTCGCCCACCCGGCGCATCTCGTCCTGGACCCGGCGGAACTCGGCGGAATCACGCAGCTTGCCCGACAGCGCCTGCCCGGCCGGATCCGCCCAGATGCCCGGCACCTGGGCGCCGGTGTGCTCGGCCCGGTCGACGGTCTCACTGAGCCGGACCGAGTTGTCCGTCCACTGCCGGGACAGCTCCTCGGCCCGGTCCTCGTCGGTGTCCGGCCACGGCACCTGCACTCGGACCAGCCACCACAGCGGGTTGGACGGCTCGGCGATCGGCATGCCGGAAGTCTCGGATCACCCGGCTGCCTGGAGAACGGGCTGGCAGCAAGCTGCCGTCAGCGCAGCGGGGAGATCGTCACGCCCAGCGCCCCGGGCCCGACGTGTGCTCCTATTATCGAGCTGACCTGCGTCAACAGGAACTCGCGGCCGTAGCTGACCCTGGCCTGGAGCTGTTCGAGCAGGGAACGGGCGCGATCAGGTGAGCCGAAGTGCTCCACCGCCACGTCCACCGGCCGGTCGCCCGCCCGGTCCACCGCGGCCTGCACCAGCTTCTCC
Source organism: Crossiella cryophila (assembly GCF_014204915.1). NCBI lineage: Bacteria > Bacillati > Actinomycetota > Actinomycetes > Pseudonocardiales > Pseudonocardiaceae > Crossiella > Crossiella cryophila. The sequence continues at coordinate 9,733,457 of NZ_JACHMH010000001.1, read as the reverse complement.
AACGCCCGGTCGGCGCCGCGGACCTTGCTGAACGGCACGATCTCGCCGCGGTGCAGGGTCAGCACCGGTTTGATGCCCAGCGCGGTGCCGATCAGGGCCGAGGCGGCGCCGATCCGGCCGCCCTTGCGCAGCCAGTCCAGGGTGTCGACGTAGATGAACTCGCTGGCGTGGTGGCAGCGGAACTGGGCGACGTCCTTGACCTGGGCCACGGTCGCGCCCGCACCCGCCGCCTCGGCCGCGGCCAGCGCGCCGTAGCCAAGGCTCATCCCGCAGGACTGCGAGTCGATGATGTGCACCGGGATCCGGGACTGGGCGGCGGCCTCCTTGGCGGCTTCCAGGGTCTGCGAAAGCTCGCCGGAAAGATGTACGGACACCACGGCCTGCGCGCCCCTGGCCGCGGCTTCCTGATAGGTCCAGAAGAAGGCGGCCGACGGCGGCGGCGAGGTGCGCACCGGGATCTGGTTGCGCATGGCCTCGGCCACCTCGTCCGGCGGCAGGTATGCCTCGTCGCTGGCCTTCTCGCCCACCTGCAGCTGCAGCTGGACCACGGAGATGCCCATCCGTTCGGCCAGCCCCGTCGGCAGGCAGGCCGTCGAGTCAGTGACCACTGCTACTCGCCGGTACATGGCAGGCCACGCTAGACGCCGTATTAAAGGTTTGCATCCAGGGAAGCGGTTTCAGTTGGCTAACTCGCCCCTGTGGGCATCCAGATGGTGAGCACTGTCACGAATCGGGCCTGCTGGGGCCACCTTGCAGGCAGATTACTCACGGGTAACATGCAGGTGGTCGAGGCCACCGTGCGTTAGGGGCTTTCGACGTGGGAAGGTTCGCGAAGATCCTCCCGCACAGGTGGATGCCGTCCTTGGTCTCGGAGGTCGAAGAGGACCCATGAACATCGTCGTCCTGGTCAAGCAGGTGCCTGACACCTATTCCGAGCGCAAGCTCACTGAAGCCGACCACACGTTGGACCGTGACTCGGCCGACGCCGTGCTCGACGAGATCAACGAGCGCGCGGTCGAAGAAGCCCTCCGCATCCAGGAGGCACACGGCGGCGAGGTGACCGTGGTCGCCATGGGCCCCGAGCGCACCACCGAGGCCATCCGCAAAGCCCTGTCCATGGGCGCGGACAAGGCCATCCACCTCACCGACCCCGCACTGCACGGGTCCTGCCAGGTGACCACCGCCAAGGCGCTGGCCAAGCTGGTCAGCGGCATCGAGGGCGTGGACCTGGTCATCGCGGGCAACGAGTCCAGCGACGGCCGCGGCGGCGCCGTGCCGGCCATGGTCGCCGAGGTGCTCGGGCTGCCGGTGATCACCCAGGCCAGCAAGGTCGAGCTGGATGACACCACGGTCAAGGTGCAGCGCGTGACCGACGAGGGCCTGGCCTTCGTCGAGGCCACCCTGCCCGCCGTGATCAGCGTGACCGAGAAGATCAACGAGCCGCGGTACCCGTCCTTCAAGGGCATCATGGCCGCCAAGAAGAAGCCGGTCAGCTCGCTGTCCCTGGCCGATGCCGGGATCGACGCGGGCGAGGTCGGCCTGGCCGCCGCCAGCACCAAGGTCGTCGAGGCCGCGCCGAAGCCCCCGCGCTCCGGTGGCCAGAAGATCGAGGACGACGGCACCGGCGGCACCAAGATCGTTGAGTTCCTGTCCGCGCAGAAGCTCGTCTGAGTAGCAGAGGAGGAAGACCCATGTCAGAGGTACTGGTCCTCGTCGACCACGTGGACGGCGAGATCAAGAAGTCGTCCTTCGAGCTGCTGACGGCCGCTCGCTCACTCGGTGAGCCCAGCGCGGTCGTGGTCGGCTCGCCCGGCACCGCGGCCAAGCTGAAGGAGGCCCTCGCGGGCCACGGCGCGGCCAAGGTGTACGTGGCCGAGTCCGAGGAAGCGGCCACCGTGCTGCTCTCCCCGCAGGTCTCGGTGCTCGCCGAGCTGGCAGGCCGGGTCAGCCCGGCCGCGGTGCTGGTCTCGGCCACCATCGACGGCAAGGAGATCGCCGGTCGGCTGGCCATCCGGATCGGTTCGGGTGTGCTCACCGACGCGGTCGACGTGGCCGCCGACGGCACCGCCACCCAGTCCGTCTTCGGTGGCGCGTACACGGTGAAGTCCCAGGTCACCTCGGGGGTGCCGATCATCTCGGTGCGTCCGGGCGCGATCGAGGCGTCCCCGGCCGACGGCGCGGCCGTCGAGGAGGCCGTCACGGTCCCCGCCGCGGGTGACCGGGTCGCCAAGGTCACCGGCAAGGAGCTGGTGGTCGGCGGCGACCGCCCCGAGCTGTCCGAGGCATCCGTGGTCGTCTCCGGCGGCCGTGGCGTGGGCAGCGCGGAGAGCTTCGCCGTGGTCGAGCAGCTCGCGGACAGCCTGGGCGCCGCGGTCGGCGCTTCCAGGGCCGCCGTGGACTCCGGCTACTACCCGCACCAGTTCCAGGTCGGCCAGACCGGCAAGACGGTCGCCCCGCAGCTCTACATCGCGCTGGGCATCTCCGGCGCGATCCAGCACCGCGCGGGCATGCAGACCTCGAAGACGATCGTCGCGGTCAACAAGGACACCGAGGCGCCCATCTTCGAGATCGCCGACTTCGGCATCGTCGGGGACCTGTTCAAGGTCGCCCCGCAGCTCACCGAGGAGATCGGCAAGCGCAAGGGCTGAGCCCCTGCCGGGCACTTAGCCCGACAGGATGAAGTTGACCTCCGAGGGGGTTCCGGCGCCGGAAACGGCCGCCGGAACCCCCTCGGTCATGTCTCGCCAGCTCACGCGGGTTTAACACTCAGGGTCTCCCCGGAGGCGGCACAGGGTCTTCACCGATTTTCCACCGACGCGTCATCGAATGGACTTTCCTCGGGCCGAATGGGCGGGTACACCGAGTGCATGACGCAGTCCAGACTGCTGGTCAGCACCGCCGCCAAGGGCGCGGACCTGTCCGATGACGCTCCGCGCTACTCCCTACTGGTGGCCAGGGACAGCGAGGAGGTGCGCGCCGCGCAGCGGTTGCGCTACCGGGTTTTCGCCGAGGAGATGGGCGCCAACATCTCCTGCCGCACCGCGGGCGTCGACGAGGACTACTTCGACGAGTTCTGCGACCACCTGGTGGTCAGGGACGACCGGAGTCAGGAGATCGTCGGCACCTACCGGATGCTGCCGCCCGAGCGGGCCGCCGCGGCCGGGCGCCTGTACTCCGACACCGAGTTCGAGCTGAGCGCGCTCAACCCGCTGCGGGAGAGCCTGGTGGAGGCGGGGCGCTCCTGCGTGCACCCGGACCACCGCACCGGGTCCGTGGTCGGGCTGGTGTGGGCGGGCATCGCCCGGTACATGCTGCTGTCCGGGCACTCCTGGCTGGCCGGTTGCGCCTCGGTGCCGCTGACCGACGGCGGGTCCTACGCGGCCAGCGTCTGGGACATCGTGCGCACCCGGCACTACGCGCCCGAGGAGTACCGGGTCACCCCGCGCAACCCGTGGGACCCCGACGGCGTGGAGCGCATCCCGCAGGCCACCCTGCCCGCGCTGCTCAAGGGCTACCTGCGGATCGGCGCCTGGGTGTGCGGACGTCCGGCGCACGACCCGGAGTTCGGCGTGGCCGACATGTACGTGCTGCTGTCCATGCAGCGGGTCGACCCGCGCTACCTGAACTTCCTGCTGGGCCCGGAGTTCGCCCAGCTGCGCAAGGGGCAGGGCGCGCTGCCGCCGGAACCGCGGACCGGGGCCACGCCTTCGGGTAGTGCTCAGCCGCCGGTCAGGCGCGGTTCCCCCTAGGTTCAGCCGGACTGGTCACAGTGAAGCCATGACCGCTGGTCCCGTAGAGGCAATGCACTCCTGGATGCCGCACTCGCCGTGCGGGGCCTGGTGCCTGCCGGCCGGGGACACCTTGCCGAAGGTGTCCCCGGCCCGGCGCGCACTGCGCCTGGTGACCCTGGCCGCGGTGGTCCTGACCGGACCGCTGTGCGCCCTGACCCTGTCCGTGCTCGGCCCCAACGGCCGGGCGGCGGTGCTCCGCGGCTGGTTCCGCATGGTGCTGGGCGCGCTCGGCGTGCGGCTGCGGGTGTACCGGCCGGGCGCGCTGAGCGTGGCCGAGGAGCGGCGCAGGCCGCGCGACCGCGGCGTGCTGGTGGTGGGCAACCACAGCTCCTGGCTGGACATCGTGGCGCTCAACGCGCTGCAGCCGGTGCGCATGCTGGCCAAGGCCCAGGTGCGGGACTGGCCGCTGATCGGCGCGCTGGCCGCCCGCGCGGGCACCTTCTTCGTGGACCGGCCCAAGCTCTCCACCCTGCCGCGGACCGTGGCCGAGGTGGCCGAGGCGTTGCGCGCCGGATCGGCGATCGGCGTCTTCCCCGAGGGCACCACCTGGTGCGGGCAGGCCACCGGGCGCTGGCGGCACGCGGCGTTCCAGGCCGCGATCGACGCGGGCATGCCCGCCCGGCCGGTGGCGCTGCGCTTCGTCGTCGGCGACCGGATGACCACCGCCTCCGGCTTCCTCGGCGAGGAGACCCTGCTGACCGCGCTGCTGCGCACGGCGGCGCTGCGCGGACTGGTCGTGGAGGCATCCGTGCTGCCGCTGATCACGCCGGAGGGCCACGACCGCCGCTCGATGGCGGAAGTGGCTGAGGCTGCGGTGACCGGCGCGCTGGGGCAGGCTCCGGCCCGGCGGCAGGTCGGGCACGGCAGGCCCGGGGTGCCCGTGGCGGCGTGACCTGCGCCGCGGAAAAAGGGCTGGACCTCCACCGCACTGGAGCATGCAGAGTGCTTCCGTGACCTCGACGACGAGTACCCGGCCCCCGTCCGCGCTCTGGGCCCCCGACCGCCGGGCCACCACCACCGGCCTGCTGCTGCTGATCACCCTGGCCGCCTTCGAGGCAATGGGCCTTGGCACCGCGCTGCCCACGATCATCAAGGATCTCGACGGCGCGTCCCTGTACTCCTGGCCGTTCACCGCGTTCCTGGCCGCCAGCATCATCGGCAACGTCTTCGCCGGCCGGGTCTCCGACCGGGTCGGGCCGGTGCCGGGGATCGTCGCCGGTCCCGCCCTGTTCTTCATCGGACTCGTGGTGGCCGGCACCGCGGACACGATGACCCAGCTGCTCATCGGCCGGGCCTTCCAGGGGCTGGGCGCCGGTTCGCAGATCGTCGCGCTCTACGTCATGGTCGCCATCGTCTACCCGGAGCGGGACCGGCCCGCGGTCTTCGGCGCGCTGTCCGCGGCCTGGGTGGTGCCCGCGCTGGTCGGCCCGACCGTGGCCGGGGTGCTGGTGCAGTACCTGCACTGGCGCTGGGTCTTCCTCGGCCTGGCCCCGTTCGTGCTGATCGGCGCGCTGCTGCTGGGCCCGACCCTGCGCGCGCTGCGGGCCAGGGAACGCGCCGACATCCCGGCCACCCCGCGCAAGTGGCTGCCGCTGGCCGCCTTCGCCGCCGGGGTCGGCCTGCCCGCGCTGACCTGGGCCAGCCAGCACCCGGAGTGGTCCTCGCTGCTCATCGCCGCGGTCGGCCTGGTGCTGCTCGCCCCCGCCCTGCGCCAGCTGCTGCCCCAGGGCACCCTGCTGGCCCGGCGCGGCCTGCCGGTGACCGTGCTGCTGCGCGGCATGCTCTCCGGCTCCTTCTTCGCGGTGGAGTCCTACCTGCCGCTGACCCTGACCTCGGTGCACCACTACTCGCCCGCCACCGCCGGCATCCCGCTGACCGTGGGCGCGCTTGGCTGGTCCGCGGCCTCGATGTGGCAGGGCCGCTACCCGGACATGCCCCGGCACCTGCTCATCCAGCGCGGGTTCATCCTGATCGCGATCAGCCTGGCCGCGATGGTCTTCGTGGCGCCTTCCTGGGGACCGTCCTGGCTGTCCATCCCGCTGTGGATGCTGGCCGGTTGCGGCATGGGCCTGGCCATGGCCAGCACCTCGGTCAAGGTGCTCGGCATGTCCGAACCCGGCGACCGCGGCTTCAACTCGGGCGCGTTGCAGATCTCCGACCTGCTGCTCCAGGCCACCTGCGTGGGCATCGGCGGCGTGCTGCTCAACCTGCTGGGCTCGACCACCAACCCGACCACCGCTGTGATCGTGCTCAACCTCCTGATGGCCGGGGTCGCCACAATGGGGGCTTTCCTGTCGACCCGGTCTACCCTTGACGGTGTCAATGCTCGACCCTGACAAGCAGGTCTTCGGCAGATGAGCACATATCTCGACCACGCGGCGACCACCCCGATGTTCCCGGGAGCGGTCGCCGCGATGAGTGAGGCGTTGTCCGGACTGGGCAACGCCTCCTCACTGCACTCCGCGGGCCGTCGCGCGCGCAGGCTGCTGGAGGAGGCGCGCGAGGACATCGCCGCCACCTTCGGCGCCCGGCCGTCCGAACTGCTGTTCACCGGCGGCGGCACCGAGAGCGACAACCTGGCGGTCAAGGGCATCTACTGGGCCCGCCGCCAGGCCGATCCGCGCCGCCGCCGGGTGCTCGTCTCCGCGGTCGAACACCACGCCGTGCTGGACGCCGCCGAATGGCTGGCCACGCACGAGGGCGCCGAGATCACCTGGCTGGAGGCCGACCGCACCGGTCGGATCCGGCCGGAGACCCTGGCAGCCGCGATCGGGACCGACCCGGACAGCGTCGCGCTGGTCAGCGTGATGCTGGCCAACAACGAGGTCGGCACGGTCAACCCGATCCGCAGCCTGGCGCAGGTCGCGCACGGGCACGGCATCCCGCTGCACAGCGACGCCGTGCAGGCCGCCGGGGTGCTGCCGGTGGACTTCGCCGCGCTCGGCGCGGACGCGCTCACCCTCACCGGGCACAAGTTCGGCGGCCCCTACGGCGTCGGCCTGCTGCTGTTGCGCCGGGACACCGCCTGCACCCCGCTGCTGCACGGCGGTGGCCAGGAGCGCGAGGTCCGCTCCGGCACCCTGGATGTGCCTGCCGTGCTCGGCCTGGCCGCCGCGGCCCGCCAGGTCGCCGCCGAACGCGAACACCGCGCCAGCGAACTGCTCGCGCTGCGCGCCGACCTGGCCGCCGCGGTGCTGGCCGCGGTGCCCGACGCGATCCTCAACGGGGACAGCTTCGAGTCCACTGTGGACGGTATGCCGGGGCGGCTGCCCGGCAACGCGCACTTCACCTTCCCCGGCTGCGAGGGCGACAGCCTGCTGATGCTGCTGGACGCCAAGGGCATCGAATGCTCCACCGGCTCCGCCTGCACCGCGGGCGTTGCCCAGCCCAGTCACGTGCTGCTGGCCATGGGCGCGGATCCGGCCGGGGCCCGCGGCTCGCTGCGGTTCTCCCTCGGCCACACCTCGACCGCCGCCGACGTCGCCGCGCTGGGCGCCGCGATCGGACCGGTGGTGGCGCGGGCCCGTAGCGCCGGACTGGCGGGCCTGCGGCGTTCGGTCCGACCCCCGGCAGGAGTCTGAGATGACGATGCGAGTGCTGGCCGCGATGAGCGGCGGGGTCGACTCGGCGGTGGCCGCCGCCCGTGCGGTCGAGGCGGGGTACGACGTGACCGGGGTGCACCTGGCGCTCTCGGCCAAGCCAGGCACGCTGCGCACCGGCTCCCGCGGCTGCTGCACCATCGAGGACTCCCACGACGCCCGCCGCGCCGCGGACGTGCTCGGCATCCCGTTCTACATCTGGGACTTCGCCGAACGCTTCACCGAGGACGTGATCGAGGACTTCGTCGCCGAGTACGCGGCCGGTCGCACGCCCAACCCCTGCCTGCGCTGCAACGAGAAGATCAAGTTCGCCGCGTTGCTGGACAAGGCGATCGCGCTCGGCTTCGACGCGGTGGCCACCGGCCACTACGCCCGGCTGGCCCAGATCGACGGCCGCCCCGAACTGCGCCGCAGCGCCGACGCCGGCAAGGACCAGTCCTACGTGCTGGCCTCGCTCACCCCCGAACAGCTCAGCCACGCCATGTTCCCGCTCGGCGGCTCCACCAAGACCGCGGTGCGCGCCGAGGCCGAGACCCGCGGCCTGTCCGTGGCCAACAAGCCGGACAGCCACGACATCTGCTTCATCCCCGACGGCGACACCCGCAAGTTCCTGCGGAACAAGCTCGGCGCCCAGCCGGGCGAGCTGGTCGACGACGAGACCGGCGAGGTGCTCGGCGGGCACGAGGGCGTGCACGGCTTCACCATCGGCCAGCGGCACGGGCTCGGCCTGGAGCGGCCCGCGCCGGACGGCCGCCCGCGCTACGTGCTGTCCCTGGAACCGGTCTCCGGCACCGTCCGGGTCGGCAGCCGGGAACGCCTCCAGGTCACCGAACTCGTCGGCGACCGGATGATCTGGCCCTCCGGCGTGCCCCTGGACGGTCCGGTGGAGTGCGTGGTGCAGGTGCGCGCGCACGGCGGCATCGCGGGCGCGGTGGCCCAGCTGCGCGGCGAGCAGCTCGTGGTCAGCCTGCGCGAACCGCTCGGCGGCGTCGCCCCCGGCCAGGGCCTGGTGCTCTACCGTCAGGACGCGGCAGCCGGTGACCTGGTGCTCGGCGCGGCCACCATCACTCGGACGCGCTGACCAGCGGTTTGCCCAGCTCGGTGCGCAGCTTGACCGACACCAGCACCGAGATCAGCACCAGCGTGATGGCGTTGGTCGTGATGATCACCGGGTCCTCCCTGGCAATGCCGTAGAGCACCCAGGCGAGCACGCCGAGGCCGAGCGCGACCAGGTACACCCAGGAGAAATCGCGTGCGCTCCGGCGTTGCAGGCAGCGCAGCACCTGCGGCAGCCAGCAGGCCGTGGTCAGCAGACCCGCTAACGAACCAATCACCGTGATCACGTAGATACCCCCTGTCACCAGTGCGGATTTTATTCTCAAGCAGAACAAAGTGAGCGTGGCAGGCTTAGGGGTGTGAGCACAACCCCGTTCACCGAGCCCGCGCCGCAGCGGCTGCTGTCGCTGGTGCACCGGCACGGCCCGCTGACCAGAGCGGAGATCGGTCGCAGGCTGGATCTGGCGCGCAGCGCGACCGGGGTGGCGATCACCGAGTTGGAGCAGCTCGGCCTGATCCAGTGCGGCCCGCCGGTGGAGTCACCGCGCCGCCTGGGCAGACCCTCGCCGCAGGTGTCGGTGCGGCCGCGGCCGCGGGTGCTGGCCGCCCAGGTGCGCTCGCGCTCGCTGACCATCGCCGCGGTCGGCCTTGGCCGGGCACTCACCGACCGCACCGAGGTCGTGCTGCCCCCGGCCGAGCGCACGCCCGAGGCGGTCGCGGACCGGCTGGCCGAGCTGGCCCGCCCGCTGTTGCGTCGCTACCCGGGACTGACCGGGCTGGCCATCGCGCTGCCCGCGGTGCTGGACGCGCCCAACGGCCAGATCCACGCCGCCTTCCACCTGGGCTGGACCGACGTCCCGTTCAAGAAACTGCTCGCCGAACGGCTGCCCGGCCTCGCGCTGTATCCGTGCAACGACGGCCACCTGGCCGCGCTGGCCGAGAGCAGGCACGGCGCGGCCCAGCAGGCCAGGGTGGCGGTGGTGCTGGGCAGCGACGACGTCGGCATCGGCGGCGGCCTGGTCCAGCACGGGGTCACCTTCGACGGCAGTGCGGGCCACGCCCTGGAAGCCGGTCACCTGCAACTGGACACCGCCGAACCCACCCGCTGCCCGTGCGGCGCGACCTCCTGCTTCGAGACCCAGGCCGACGCCCGCGCCCTGCTCAAACACGCGGGCGTGCCCTTCACCGACACCACCGACCCCAGCGCCGCGGTGGCCGCCGTGCTGGCCGATCCCACCCAGACCGCGGCCATCCAGGCCACCGCGGACCGGATCGGCGCGGGCCTGGCCGTGCTGGTGACCCTGCTGAACCCGGACCTGGTCATCCTCACCGGCCAGCTGGCCGCCATGCACGACGCACCCGGCGCCCGCGAACGCATCCTGGCCGGGATGGAAACCAGCCACGTGGCCCGCATCCACCCGGTCCCGGTAACCACCGCCGCCCTACCCACCCCGGTCCTACTCGGCGCGGCCGAACTAGCCCTAGCCCCCCTCCTGGCCGCCCCCAGAACCGCCACCACCGCGACCGGCTAACCCCCACCGCGTGTTGGCCGTTCTCGTACGCCATGTTGGCCGAACTCGTACGCCACGTTGGCCAAACCGGTACGCCGAGTTGGCCCAACTCGCCGCTCGGGCAAACCGGGCGTACCAGTTTGGCCAAGCAGGCGTACAAGTTTGGCCAACACGGTGTACGAGTTCGGCCAACACGCTGGGAGTCAGGCCTCGGGTGTCCAGTCCGTGTTGGCTCCGCAGAGCACTACGCAGGGCGCGTCGGTGGGCACCTCGTCCTTGAGCCACAACGCGAATGGCACCGCCGCCGCGGGCTCAACGGCCAGCCGGAACTCCTCCCAGAGCCGGTCCCGCGCGGCCAGTAGCTCCGCGTCGGACACCAGGTGCGACTCCACTCCGGCATCGCGCAGGATCGCGTGGGTCAGCTCCCCGGCCTGGGCCGCGCCCAGCGCGGACATCGCCACCGAGTCCACCTCGGTGTGCACCGGCCGCCCGGCCGCCAGCGCCGCGTGCAGGCAGTGGCAGCCTTCCGGCTCCACCGCGATGATCCGCCGCCCGGCGCCCAGTGCCAGCCCCGCGGCCAGCCCGCCGCCGCCGACCGCGACGAAGATCGCGTCCACCTCCGGCGCGTCCGCGACGATCTCCAGCCCGACCGTGCCCTGCCCGGCGATCACCGCCGGATCGTCGTAGGCCGAGACGTACAACCCGCCCGGCTCGCCGCCCTCCAGCCGGGCCGCCTGGTTGGCGTCCGGGTAGGTCTCGTGCCGGACCACCTCGGCCCCGGTCTCCTTGATCATCCGGACCTTGCTCTCCGCGGCGAACACCGGCACGTGCACCCGGGTCGGCAGGTCCAGCAGCCGGGCCGCGGTGCCCACCGCGTAGCCGTGGTTGCCGCCGCTGACCGTGGCCACCCGCTCCGGCCGCGGGCCACTGAGCAGCGCGTTCGTCGCGCCCCGCAGTTTGAACGAGCCGGTGAGCTGGAGCTGCTCCAGCTTGAGCCACAGCGGCCTGCCGTCCACCGTCACGCGCAGCATCGGCGTGCGCCGGACGTACGGGGCGATCCGCTCGGCCGCGCTGGCCACGTCCGCCGGGGTCGGGAGTCGAGTCATGGCCTCAGCCTGCCCCCGCCCGGCCTTCAGCAAAAGCGATGTCTGCTCGGGGGTTTGTAGCGATACTTAAGGCATGGACGCCGATCGGTTGCGGGTGCTGGTCGAGGTCGCGCACGCCGGTTCGATCAGCGCGGCCGCCGTCCGGCTGTCCGTGACGCCCTCCGCGCTGTCCCAGCAACTGTCCAAACTGGAGCGTTCGGTCGGCGTCCGGCTGCTGGACCGAGGACCAGGCGGCGTGCGGCCCACCGAGGCAGGGGAAGTGCTGGTACGGCACGGCGAACGGGTGCTCGGCGAGCTGCGCGACGCCGAGGACGCGGTGCGCGCCCTGCTCGGCAGCACCCCGGAACGCATCGCGCTGGGCACCTTCGCCACTGCGGGCGCGCTGCTGGTGCCCGCCGTGCTGGCCGAGTTCCGGCAACGCCACCCCACGGTCCGGCTGGCCCTGCTCGACATCGAGCCGCCCGAGGGCTACGGCCTCATCGCCTCCCGCGAACTGGACCTGCTGATCACCCACCGGTACACCGGCGTCACCCTGCCCCCGCTGGGCGGCACCCGGCGGCACCGCCTGCTCAGCGACCCACTGCGCCTGGTCCTGCCGGCCGGCCACCACCTGGCCGGGTCCGACCCGATCACCCTGGCCGACCTGACCGGCGAGGAGTGGATCAGCGGCAGCCCCGGCGTGCCCAACCGGGTCTGCCTGCAAGCCCTCGCCGCGCGGGCGCGGCTGGAGCTGCACGTGGCCTTCGAGACCCGCGACTACGGGGTGACCCTCGGGTTGCTGGGCGCGGGCGTCGGTGTCTCACTGGTCCCGGCCAGCGTGCTCGCCGCCGCCGACACCCGTCGGCTGGTGGTGCGCTCGCTGAGCGGGCTCGCGCCGGTGCGGGAGGTCTACGTGGTGCACCGGCACCGCCCGCTGCCGCTGACCGCGGAGGTGGTGCGACTGCTCACCGCCGCGGGCGCGAAGATGTCCCGGCAGGTGCGTGGCGAGGAGGACGGAACCCCGTGACCAGACGTGAGGAGCGCTCCTACCGGCGCGCCCAGCTGCTCGACGACCCCAGGTTCGAACGTTTCCGCACCCTGACGGCCCGCCGCCGCCTGGTCGGCGCGCTGATCGCGCTGCTGGTCGCCGAGGCCGCCCTGTTCACCCTGGTGCCGGCCGACCCGCTGCTGCTGCTCATCGCCGCCGCGCTGGTCACCGTGGCCTGCGTGCTGTGCATCGGCCTGCTCAAGGCCTCCACCAGGGGTGTGGAGGAGCTGCCCGAACGCAACCTGGACGAGTACCAGCTCGCACTGCGCGGCGAGGTCTACGCCCGCGCCTACCGGATCGGCCAGGCCCTGCTGTGCGCCGAGCTGGTGGTGGTCGGCGCCTGGCTCGGCTTCGCCCTGCCCAGCCCTGGCAAGGGCGTGGTCATCGTGGCCCTGCTGATCCCGTTCCAGCTCGCGGTCGTACTGCCCACCATGGTCGCCGCCTGGCACCGCAAGGTGTAGCTGTCGATTCGGTCGCCGCCCGTTCGTCGGTGTCCCACAGGACCCGAAACCGGAGGCAACCATGACCCTCACCCTGGGCAGCATCCTGCTCGCCAGCACCAACCCCGACCGCCTGCGCACCTGGTACCGGAAGGCCTTCGACGTCACACCGAACCAGGACGGCTTCCTGGTCTTCGGCGGCGTCGCCGTGCTCATCGACCAGCGCGACGACATCGCGGCCACCCCAGCCGAACCCGGCCGCGTCATCCTCAACTTCCACCTCGACAACGCCCGCGACACCGCCGCCCGCCTGGACTCCCTTGGCGTCACCTGGCTCGTCGAGCTGGAAGAGCGCCACGAGGGCATGCTGTTCGCGACCCTGCTCGACCCCGACGGCAACTACCTCCAGCTCATCCAGTTCAGTGCCGCCTACCTGGCCCGCACCGGCAAGGGGAACTGACCATGCTCGGCAACTCCAAGGCCTTCTCCGGCTTCTCCGTCAACGACCTCCGCACCGCCCGCACCTTCTACGAGCAGACCCTGGGCCTGGCGGTGTCGGAGTTCAACGACATGCTGACCCTGCGCCTGGGGACGGGGGCGGAGGTGTTCGTCTATCCCAAGCCGAATCACGTGCCGGCGGAGTACACGGTGCTGAACTTCCCGGTCGAGGACATCGAGGTGGCGGTGGCTGGGCTGACCGCGCTGGGGGTGCGGTTCGAGCAGTACTCGGGGATGACGGACGATCGGGGGATCGCCTGGGGGTCCAAGGACGGGCGGGGGCCGGATATCGCCTGGTTCACCGATCCGGCGGGGAACATCCTGTCGGTGCTGAAGCTCTGACGGGCGGCAGGCCGCGACCCGCTCGGCGGGCGCGGCCTGCCCTGCCGGTCAGCGCGTGCTCAGCCGCTTCCTGGGCTTCGCACCGGTTCCACCGTTCTGGTAAGGGTTTCGCGGCGGGACCTTCGAGGTGACCACCTGGCTCCGGATCGAGCGCAGCTCCTCGCTGGCCACGTAGATCCGGGACTTGGTCTCCCCGTGCGGCGCCAGCAGGCCACTGGCCACCAGCAGCCGGAGATCGCGTGCGGCCGTGCCCGGCTCCAGCTCCGCGTCCCGGCCGTAGGCCGAGCGGCGGACGGTGAGCCCGACCGAGGCGTCGAACAGCGCCAGCGCGGTCCGCTCGGGCAGTTTCCGCTGGGCCAGCACGGTTTCCAGCTCGCGCCACACCCTGGCCGCGTCGTCTGCCCGGCGCAGCACGGTCTGCGCCTGCATGTGGTGCGCGGTCAGGTTGAACCGGATCCAGGCGCTGGTGTCGCGTTCCGGCCGCCAGTAGCCGCCACCGACCTCGGCGAGCGCCGCGTAGTAAGCGTTGGTGTTGCGCCCCAGCCACTCCTCGATGCTGCTGAACTCGGGGGTGAGGATCTTCTCCCTGGCCAGGATCAGGGTTTGCAGTGCGCGGGCCATCCGCCCGTTGCCGTCCCGGAACGGATGGATCATGACCAGGTTCAGGTGACCCAGCGCGGCCCGGACGAACACCGGGCACTTGTCGTTCACCGCCAGGGAATCGGTCAGCGCGCGCATGAGTTCGGGGACCAGTTCGGGTTCGGGTCCCTCGTAGACGACCTCGTCGTGCTCCTCGTCGTGCACGAAGATCGAACTCCGCCGGTACCGGCCGGGGCTCTTGGCCAGGTCGTGGCCGAGCATCATGAAGTGCAGGCTGCGCAGCAACGACTGGTCGAGGCTGAACTCGGTGTCCTCGGCCAGTTGCTGGACGTAGGTCAGCGCGTTGCGGTAGCCGACGATCTCCAGCGAGGTGAGCCGGTCGGCGTCGAGCGGTTCCTCGTCCTCGATCAGGGCCACCGCGTCGTCGAAGGAGACGTCGTAGCCCTCGATGCTGTTGGAGCCGCGGATGGCCCGCGCCTTCAGGTTGCGCCGGAGCTGCCCCTTCCAGCGGCGCGGCTCGCGCAGGAAGTGCCGGAGGCGCCGCCGGAAGTCGTCGATCTCGTCGATGACCCGGAAGTCCTCTGGTTCCAGCTCGGGCACGCGGAACAGCCTCATGAAGCAATCGTCCAGATTGACGATTCATTCGTCAAGATAAACGGATGAACAGTCAATATCACCACCCGGCCGAGCGATCCAGGCGAGGAAACCCTGACGCTCCGTGTCAGTGGATCGGGTTAGATTCCGGGTGAAGATCCACCCGAGAGGACGCCCGTGCCCACCGAAACCCGTTCCGTCATCGAGGAATTCCTGACCCGCGTCGTCGCAGGCGAGGCGGACCGTATCGCCGAACTGTTCGCCGAGGAGGTCGACTGGCAGCTCAACTGGCCGGCAGGCGAACACCCCACCGTGCCCTGGATCCGCCCGCGCCGCACCCGTTCCGACGTCGCGGACCACTTCCGCGAGATCGCCGAGGCGCACACTCCCGGCGCCCCGCCGAGCCGGGCCCCGGAGATCCTGGTCGACGGGGCGGACGCGGTGTTGTTCGCCGAGATCTCGCAGGTCGCCAAGGCGACCGGGCGGGCCTACACGGCGTTGTGCGCCTTGCGGTTCACCGTGCGGGACGGGGTGATCACGCGCTACCACGTCTACGAGGACAGCCTGGCCGTCGCGGTGGCGCTGGGCGGCTGAGGGCCGACCGGCCCCGTGGGAAGGCTCGGGGCCGGTCGGTTTTCTTCCCCGGTCAGCCGGTGAAGCGCTTGAAGGTGTTGACGAACTCGTAGGTGTCCTGGCTGATGCTGCTGCAGGTCGGCGAGATCCCGCCGCCGGGGCAGCCGCCGTTGTCGCGGCCGACCGACCAGAACGCCAGCAGGCCGATCCGGTTGGCGCCGGCCCAGTTCACCAGCTTGGTGGCGTGGGCGGGCAGGAAGACCTTGCCGTTGTAGTTGCGGCCGATCATGGGGGTGACGCCGAGCATGCGCTTGCGGTCGGCGTCGGACTTCTCCGGCCAGATCTCGGCCAGCTGGCGCAGGGTGCTCTCCGCGGCGGCGATCACCGCATCGCCCCAGTCCGGGCGGCTGGTGCCGAACTCCATCGTCATCGGGTTAACCAGGTCCACCCGGACGCCGTTGGCCTTGGCGTTCTTCAGCAGGTCCACGCCAAGGGCCGGGGTGAGGCCGTAGTCGTCGCCCTGGACCATCAGGGTGAAGGCGACCGTGGTGCCGGGCCGTTCGCGCTGGACCTGGGCCAGGGCCTTGTTCATCGTGTCCAGGTTCACCGACGCCTCGATGTCGATGTCCAGGTGCGTGACGCCCAGGGTGTCGATGATCTTCTTGTAGGCGTTGGCCAGCTCGGTCACCGAAGTGCAGGAGGACTCCAGGTACGGACCCGCCGCGCCGCCGGTGGCCACGATGACGTCACCGCCCTGGGCCTTGAGGTCCCTGATCTGGTTGACGATCCGGGGCTCGTCCAGGTTGATCGTGCCGCCCCACTTGGGATCGCAGCCCGCGTGGCTGCCCAGCACGAAGGCCAGGGTGAAGTGCCGCTGGCCGGTCGCGGCGGCCACCTCGGTCAGGGTCGGGCGCTCCTGGGTGATGTCGATGTAGGGCGCCACCCGCGGGCTGCCACCAACCGGCGGTGGGCCCGAAGTTGTTGTGGTGCTGGAGGTTGTGGTGGTGACCGGGGCGCCGCCCGCGCAGGGCGCGTTGTTGATCCGGCAGTTGGCCGGTTCGCTCGCGCCACTCACCAGGAAGCCGAAAGTCGTTGTGCCGCTGGGGTTCAGCGTGCCGTTGTACTCGCGGTTGGTGAAGGTGTAGCGGGTGCCGGTGGCGGTCTGCTGGGCGTCCCAGTAACTGCCGACGGTGCTCCCGCTGGGCAGGTCGAATTCGACCTTCCAGCCGGTGAACGCGGTGTCGCCGGTGTTGCCGACGGTGAACTTGCCCTGGTAGCCGCCGGCCCAGGAGGAGTCCTTGGCGAAGGCGGCGGTCGGGTTGGCCGCGGCCCCGGCGGGGGCCGAGACGACGAGCAGGCCGCCGATGGCGGTCAGGGTGGCCAGCGCCAGGCCGAGGCCGGCGCGGGCGCGTGCTGGTAGAAGCATGGAATCGCCCTCCGCGTGCAGGGGTGCAGAGTCGGCGGCGGTCCGCGTTGTTCAGGGTTGTGAACCGCGTTGGTCCGAACGTAAGTGGCCTGGACCACTCCGTCAATAGGTCTAGACCATATGGATGGGCGGGGTGTGCGCGGCGACCGGTGCGCGTGGGTGGCAGGCTTGGGCTGTGAAGGTGAACCCCGGCACGGCCACCGGTATTGGCTCGCTCCCCGGAACCGACCCCCTGGAGGCGGCGCGGATCGTGCTCGGGGAACTGCCCGAGCTGACCCACCTGCCCGAGCTGCCAGCCCGCGGCGTCGGCGCGGACATCATCGGCCGCACCGCCGGACTGCTGGTCGACCTGGCGGTGGAGCTGGTGCCCTCGGCCTACCGGGTCAGCGCCCGCCCCGGCCGCGAGCACCGCCGCGCGGTGGACCTGCTGCGCACCGACCTGGACGCCTTCGACGAGGCGTGGGAGGGCGTGTCCCCGCGCTCCTCGGTCAAGGTGCAGGCCGCCGGGCCGTGGACACTGACCTCGCAGGTCGAGCTGGTCCGCGGGCACCGGGTGCTCACCGACAAGGGGGCGCTGCGCGAGTTCACCGCCTCGCTCACCGAGGGGCTGATCCAGCACATCACCGAGGTCGGCGCGCGCACCGGCGCGGACATCGTGCTCCAGCTCGACGAGCCCGGCCTGCCCGCGGTGCTGGACGGTCGGCTGCCCACCGCCTCCGGCTACGGCAACGTGGCCGCGGTGCCCGCCCCGGACGCGCAGGCGTTGCTGGCCGAGGTCATCGAGCGGGTCAAGGGCGCCACCGGCGCCTCGGTGGTGGTGCACTGCTGCGCG
The DNA here is from genome assembly GCF_014204915.1 of Crossiella cryophila. Taxonomy (NCBI): domain Bacteria; kingdom Bacillati; phylum Actinomycetota; class Actinomycetes; order Pseudonocardiales; family Pseudonocardiaceae; genus Crossiella; species Crossiella cryophila. The sequence continues at coordinate 9,716,062 of NZ_JACHMH010000001.1, read as the reverse complement.
CCGCGCCCGCCGGTCACCCTGTTCCGCAAGGCGGGCGCGGACGCCATCGCGCTGGACGCCACCCTGATCGGCAAGGCCCCCACCGCGCTCTGGGACGAGATCGGCGAGACCTGGGACGCGGGCACCACGCTGTTCCTCGGCCTGGTGCCCTCGCTGGAACCGGCCACCCCGCCGACCCTGCGCGCGCTGGCCGAACCGGCGCTGCGCCTGGTCGACCGGCTCGGCTTCAGCCGCGACCTGCTCGCCGAGCGCGCCGTGGCCACCCCGAGCTGTGGGATGGCAGGCGCCTCGATGAGCTGGGTGCGTCGCGCGCTGGCGCTGACCAGGGACCTGGGCAAGGCCTTCACCGAGCCCCCGCAGGGCTGGTGAGCTACCCCCGCTCGGCCAGGAAGTCCGTCACGGCCGAGCGGGCGAGCTGGGTCTGGTAGGAGCCCCAGCCCACGTCGAAGGCGTGATCGGTGTAGGGCAGGAAATGCGCCCGGTGCGGCACGCCCGCCTTGCCCAGCGCCTCGTCGAGCAGCCGGGACTGCGACTGCGGCACCAGGAAGTCCCGCTCGCCCTGCAGGATCAGCGTGGGCGGCAGGCCCGCCCGCACGTAGCTGCTCGGCGAGAACGTCCGGTAGCGCTCGGTCTGCTCGGCCGCCGACCCGCCCAGCACCGTGTTCAGGATCGACCGGCCTGCGTCGGTGCCGTCCGGGCCGGTGGCGAAGGCGATCAGGTCGTAGGGGCCGTAGAAGTCCACCGCGGACCGGATCCGGCCCTCTGGCAGGTCGCAGCTGGGTTTGAAGGCGTCGGTGCCGCTGGTGTAGGCGGTCATCAGCGCCAGGTGTCCGCCTGCGGACTGGCCGAACACCGAGATCCGGTCCGGGTCGATCCGGTACTTGGCCGCGTTCGCGGTGATCCAGGCCAGCGCGCACTTGCTGTCCGACACCGTGGCCTGCCAGGCGGTCCCCGGCGGCACATCGCCAGCCATCCGGTACTCGATGTCGAAGACGGTGAAGCCCTGCCTGGTCAGCAGCCGGTTCCATTCCGGGGTCATGCCCCGGTTGCCGCCGGACCAGCCGCCGCCGTGGATCAGCAGCACCGCCTTGCGTGAGTTGGCGTCCTCACTCGGCCAGATGTCCATGTCCAGCCCGTGGCCGCCGGGTGTGGCGTAACGCACCGTGCGTGCGGGGTCCGGCTTGCCGAAGTTCGCCGAGGCCGCGTTGGCCAGGTACTCGCCGAGCCGGACCTGCACGCCCGCCGCCGCCGCGGTGTCCCCGGCGGCGGCCATCGGCACCAGGCCGGTGGCCGCGGACAGCGCCACGGCCAGCCCGGCCGCGGTGGCGGCCGGCCAGCGGTGGCGGCGCAGCGCGAAACCCAGCACGACCAGCGCGAGCAGGCTGAGCAGCAGCACGTGCAGCGGGTAGGCGCGCAGCAGCGTGGCAGGCAGGAACATCGGCTGGCTGTCGAAGAACATCAACCAGCC